>NZ_JBMDKJ010000069.1:0-1852 GCF_057809655.1 Niveispirillum sp. FG148 | reverse complement strand
GCCGACGGGTTGGCAGCCGCCCTCCAACTCGACATGGCGGCGGTGGGATGGTTGCCGACGGCGCTGAACTATCTCGGACGGGTTACCAAGGCCCGCATCCTGGAAGCGGTGACCGAGGCCAAGGGCGAGGCCGCCGCCCGCCAGATCGACCATCTCCGCAAGCCCGACATGGCGGTGCAGGCCGAGTTGATGCTGGCCGGCAGCAACTGGTTGCCAGCACTGCTGCGCACACCGGGGCAGGTGATGGCCGCACCGGAAACGGAAGCCGACCCCGTGAAACAGCCGGCTGCCGATATCGAGCCGGAAAACACGGTGCCGGTGGAAGACCCGCAAGAGGTGGCACAGTCGATCGCTGCCGAATGATCCGACCTTCAACTTCCAACCCTGGCCCGGCCTCAGCGCCGGGCCATTCTTTTTTTCAGGAGACGGATCATGGCAATACCCGACCATGCCCGCGCCAATTTCAGCACCCTGCTGCGCGCCGCCCGGGACGGCAATCTGGCGCTGATGGAATGCAATGATGCCATCACCGGCGAGCCCCGCTACGTGATCTGTGCCGTCGGTCGAGATCGGCGCGGCATATCATCATAACCCCCTTCGGTCATCTCGCCGATGGCAATCCCTACGACGCTTATCTTCCGCCGGATGCCCCCGGCGGTCCGGGCGGCACCGACGCCTGACCATGGGGGATGCCGGCCTCCTTGCACACCGCCTCGCGCTGGAGGCCGAGGCGGTGTGCCGCCAGTTCCTGCCCAATGGACATCGGCAGGGCAACTACTGGCAGGTGGGCGATGTGCGCGGACATGCCGGCCGCAGCCTTTATGTTCGCCTGACAGGGTCACGGGCCGGTCGGTGGACCGATGCTGCCACGGGCCAGCATGGCGACCTGCTGGACCTGATCGCCCTGAACCGCAACCTGTCTCTCCGCGAGGCCATGGATGAGGCCCGAGCTTTCCTGCGCATGCCGTTGCCCATCGCCGCCAGCAGCTATGTGGTGCCTTCCGGCGTCGGCTCGCCCCAGGCCTGCCATCGCCTGTTCGCGGCCAGCCGGCCGTTGCCGGGCACCTTGGCCGAGCGCTATCTGGTCGGCCGTGGCATCATTCTGGCCCAGCCCGAGCCGGCCCTGCGCTTCCATCCACGCTGTCATCGACGGGAGCCTAATGGTCGTGTCAGCCTGCCGGCATTGATCGCCGCCGTCACCGACCAGGATGGTCACCTGACCGGCCTGCACCGCATCTGGCTGGGGCCGGATGGCGGCAAGGCTGCACTGGACGAACCCCGCCGGTCCATGGGGCATCTGCTGGGCAACGGCGTGCGCTTTGGTGCGGCCGGCCCCACCATGGCGGCCGGCGAAGGCATCGAAACCACATTGACGGTGCGCGTGATCATGCCGGGCCTGCCGCTGGTCGCTGCCCTGTCTGCCGGCCACCTCGCCGCCCTGTTGTTCCCGCCTGACCTGCGCCGTCTCTACGTTCTCCAGGACAAGGACGCAGCCGGCATTCGGGCGCTGAAACGGCTTGTCCTGCGGGGTCAGGCCGCCGGCATCGACATCCAGCCACAGCGGCCACGCCGCAAGGATTTCAACGCCGACCTGCTGGCCGATGGCCTGCCGGTGCTGCGGAAACGGCTTGTCGGACAGTTCCATCCCGAAGATGCCGAGCGCTTCCTTCCATAGCGGCAAATGACCGCCGGTCATGGTCGGCATCATCCGGGAGGGGCAGGGATCTGGCTGGCGGCAGGGTGCCGGGCACCCGTGCTTCTGCGGTCAGGACCGCGCCCGCGGCCTTCGGGGGAGGGGATCTGCCAGGGCCGGCCGGATCCGCAATGGCGGCCCGCTTGCTTTCTTCCCCGG
>NZ_JBMDKJ010000068.1:0-2575 GCF_057809655.1 Niveispirillum sp. FG148 | reverse complement strand
CTGGAACTATCTCAAAGCCGCTGGATATGCGTACAACTAAACGCTCGATGCTCTAGCAGCACTAGCCACTGGTGATCGTAGCCAGTGCCCAGCTCCTTCAAAGTTGGGCGATACCTTGCAGAGTGGATCTTGCTCATTTTCCAATTGCCCTTCTTCACCTTTTGATAGTTATATTAGACCTCTGGCCGGTATGATGTTGCCACTATCGCGCTTACTTGTCCTCAATGCTGCTCAGGGGCACTATTCAGCCTCCCCCAGATACTCCACTGAGATATTTCCATGAGTTGATGCGTCATACCGCTCAATGCCGGAATGACCGAGCAACCGCTCCCAGATTTCATCGGCATCGTTGTATAGCTCATCGAGGACTTCATTTGTAACAAGCGACGTCCAATCGGGTTCTAGGCTTCTGAGTTGCTCAATTTCGCTTTCTGTCATAGTCCCTTCATTGCTAATCCTCTTCGCGACTGGCTTTCCATGGGCGAACATATCTCGAATCTCTTTTAGTCGAAATAGACAATTGTAGGGCCTCGAAGTGAAGTCTACTTGGAGGTTAACAACCTGAAATACCTGTTGAACCTTGTCTTTAAAAGCGCTTCGCTCTCGCCAGCTTGGCACAAGGCGTTCGCCTAGAAAATTTAATTTCGCCTCGGCGGCAAAGGCAACAAACAAGATACCAGCAAGAATATCGTATGTGATGCCTGCCCGATCATCAATGGCGAGACGGTCATGAACTCGATTGTGGAAGTGATAGGCCGCAGTCGACAATGTGGTGTGGATCTGAATATGCTTGATGACATTTACTTTGGCCCGGAACCGTCTTTCTGATCCAGTCATGATGTCTCTCAAATTTTGGTCATATTTGGGTAAGAGCAACGGCCCGCACACCTACAATGGACGGTTCACTTCCGGCCAACCGTCCGGTAGGTCAAAGATCGTAGCAAGCGATTCCCCTTTTTGTCTCACTAACGTGTCATCGACCACGCGAAGAATCTCCGCATCCAACGGCAAATCCGGACACGGGCTCTGTGCCCAGGGGTTGAGGATCATGGTCATGCTACGCTGGCCAATGCTCCATGGTGAAAGGCGTTTAACGAACAGGACTGCACTTGAACGGGTGTATCTTGGCCCAGACTGATCATACCAGACACCGTCCGGATTCCGAATGTGTCGGGGTAAGCCTGCCATAGTGTCGATCACCGCCGTCGTCCCGAACAACGCATCGGTTGCGTCGGTGACCTCTGCGAAATCCTCAAGGGCGTTGACGGCGACTATGAGGGGAAGGTCGATTTTTCCATAGCGCCCGGCCTTCTTCTCGACCGCTGACCGGATAGGACCTTCCGGAGTAATTTCTCCGCCCGGCAGCATCCTTCCGCCGATTGCCCGGCCGCCCGGACGTCGAACATGCTTTGGTATCGGCCTTATCGTGAACTGCGCGCCATTCTCGACATGCTGCCAAACCTGAGTGGGGAATTCGCCAGCTTCCAGTGCCTTGACCGCAGCAGCATGATCAAGTCCATCGACGAACTGTTGCACACTGTTGCGCAACTTTCTCCCTGCGACGGGCTTGGTCAGCTCGCCGCGGGTATGGAGGTCGAGAAAGAAGTCGGGAGAGTTGACATTGTCGATGGCCTGGAGAGCCTCGCGCATTCGGCGATCTGCGCCGGCAGCAGTCTTGCCCATGCCGGAAGCAAGCGTGGCCTCAAGATAGAAATGGCTTCCGTTGGGTGCCAGGACGAGAAAATCCGGTGCGCAGCATGAGGGCATGCAGCAGCAGCTCGAAGAAGGCGCTCCGGTGGAGGCCATCGTCCCGCGAGCGAAACCGGGCGACCAAGTCCTGCCGTTCCTTTGCCGGGTAGTCGACAAGCCACTTGTCGATCAGGCTGCGCACGGCCGCCGCCTCCAACCTCCCGGAGCTGTTCAGGTAATCGAACGCGCCGATGAGGTGCCCCGCAGGCTCCTGGCCTTCGCGGACGACGTCGTCGAAGGCGGTTATCGCCGCTTCATTGATCCGGTTGGCTTCCATCTGCTCACCTTGTGGCCCCTCGTTTGACCCGCGTTACGCCTCCGGTACTGGTATGGGCTGACAGAGGCAGTGGCTTGGCAAGGAGCGGTCATACATCACGATTAGCTTCAAAAAACTTGGCGGCTTCCGCGCAGAACTGTTCCATTTCCGCAACGTGAGCTTGTTTTATCTGCGACATTAAACGCCATGCCTCGTCGCTCGGGTCTTCACTAATATAACTATAGTCATTGGCATGCCTAAGCAGCAGGCTTAGGTTGCCATCGACGAACGCGTCAGCGCTAGGTTGGCTTCTCCGTGCTATATGCAGGAATAGAAGCGCAAGAATTGTTCTGTGTGCTCCGATAGCTCCAAGCAGGTTTGCTGTTGGATTGCTGACATCTTCACCTTCACTATACATGGGTCCCTCCAAGTTGGATCTGTGCACGATCTTCAAACGTCGCTGATCGGCATGGATCAACGAGCAGGATTGATCACCTTTCAGGATGCAGAAAGGGGGCAGATTCACGCTGAAGTGCGACGGGGTTGAACATCCTGTTATCCTGTTCGCTC
>NZ_JBMDKJ010000067.1:0-2921 GCF_057809655.1 Niveispirillum sp. FG148 | reverse complement strand
GGCCTACCAAGGCGACGATCAGTAGCTGGTCTGAGAGGATGATCAGCCACACTGGGACTGAGACACGGCCCAGACTCCTACGGGAGGCAGCAGTGGGGAATATTGGACAATGGGCGGAAGCCTGATCCAGCCATGCCGCGTGAGTGATGAAGGCCTTCGGGTTGTAAAGCTCTTTCGCACGCGACGATGATGACGGTAGCGTGAGAAGAAGCCCCGGCTAACTTCGTGCCAGCAGCCGCGGTAATACGAAGGGGGCTAGCGTTGTTCGGAATTACTGGGCGTAAAGGGCGCGTAGGCGGCTTATCAAGTCAGGCGTGAAAGCCCCGGGCTTAACCTGGGAACTGCGCTTGAGACTGGTAGGCTAGAGTACCGGAGAGGTGGGTGGAATTCCCAGTGTAGAGGTGAAATTCGTAGATATTGGGAAGAACACCGGTGGCGAAGGCGGCCCACTGGACGGTAACTGACGCTGAGGCGCGAAAGCGTGGGGAGCAAACAGGATTAGATACCCTGGTAGTCCACGCCGTAAACGATGTCGGCTAGACGTTGGGGCCCTTAGGGTTTCAGTGTCGCAGCTAACGCATTAAGCCGACCGCCTGGGGAGTACGGCCGCAAGGTTGAAACTCAAAGGAATTGACGGGGGCCCGCACAAGCGGTGGAGCATGTGGTTTAATTCGAAGCAACGCGCAGAACCTTACCAACCCTTGACATGCCTTGACCGGTGCAGAGATGCACCTTTCCCTTCGGGGACTAGGACACAGGTGCTGCATGGCTGTCGTCAGCTCGTGTCGTGAGATGTTGGGTTAAGTCCCGCAACGAGCGCAACCCCCACTGTTAGTTGCCATCATTTAGTTGGGCACTCTAGCAGAACTGCCGGTGACAAGCCGGAGGAAGGCGGGGATGACGTCAAGTCCTCATGGCCCTTACGGGTTGGGCTACACACGTGCTACAATGGTGGTGACAGTGGGCAGCGACCACGCGAGTGGAAGCGAATCTCCAAAAGCCATCTCAGTTCGGATTGCACTCTGCAACTCGGGTGCATGAAGTTGGAATCGCTAGTAATCGCGGATCAGCACGCCGCGGTGAATACGTTCCCGGGCCTTGTACACACCGCCCGTCACACCATGGGAGTTGGCTTTACCTGAAGCCGGTGCGCTAACCGCAAGGAGGCAGCCGACCACGGTACGGTCAGCGACTGGGGTGAAGTCGTAACAAGGTAGCCGTAGGGGAACCTGCGGCTGGATCACCTCCTTTCTAAGGAAGAACCTTCCCTTTGGACACAGTCGGGGCTTATCCCGATCACCTTCTGGGTGGGTCCGCCGTCTCCGCATCCCTTCTCATGGATCAGATAGCTAAGCCCGGTGCTTTGCGCCGGGTTTTGGCTATTTTGGATCACCGCTGACTGGGGGCGTAGCTCAGTTGGGAGAGCGCGTGCTTTGCAAGCATGAGGTCGTCGGTTCGATCCCGTCCGCCTCCACCATCCTCCGCCTGTGTGGCGTTGAGGTTGGGGTGAGTGGTGATAGAGATCCATGGGGAGCAACAGATCGGTTGCCTGAAAGGGTGACTGTAGGCAGCAAGGGCTGCCGGTTCTTGGACATCGTGAAGAAATTGGTTTTGTGAAGTGTGACCGAATGGGTTCCGCTTTGCAGGGAAGGCGGCCTCTTAGCCGAGAGGGTTTGCTTTCTGTCGTTGTTCCGTTGAGACGGGGCAGGTGACAACTGGAAAGCGGATAGTGCTGTTTGTCGTGTTTATGCTGTGTGGGCTTGTCCCTGCGCGTGAGCGTGATGAATGGATCAAGCGTCTTAAGGGCATCTGGTGGATGCCTTGGCACTGAGAGGCGATGAAGGACGTGGCACGCTGCGATAAGCCATGGGGAGCCGCGAGCAGGCTTTGATCCGTGGATTTCCGAATGGGGAAACCCCACCGTAAGGTGATCCCAGACTGAATACATAGGTTTGGGAGGCGAACCCGGGGAACTGAAACATCTAAGTACCCGGAGGAAAGGACATCAACCGAGACTCCGCTAGTAGTGGCGAGCGAACGCGGACCAGGCCAGTGGTCAATTCTACATAACCGGAACCGTCTGGAAAGTCGGGCCAAAGCGGGTGACAGCCCCGTACGGGTAAATCGGAATTGATCCTTGAGTAGGGCGGGACACGAGAAATCCTGTCTGAACATGGGGGGACCACCCTCCAAGCCTAAGTACTCCTCAGTGACCGATAGTGAACCAGTACCGTGAGGGAAAGGTGAAAAGCACCCCGACGAGGGGAGTGAAAGAGCACCTGAAACCGGATGCCTACAAACAGTCGGGGCTCCTTTATGGAGTGACGGCGTACCTTTTGTATAATGGGTCAGCGACTTACAGTCGGCAGCGAGCTTAAGGCGATAGCTGGAGGCGTAGCGAAAGCGAGTCTGAATAGGGCGCTTTAGTTGCCGGTTGTAGACCCGAAACCTGATGATCTAGCCATGGCCAGGTTGAAGGTGCAGTAACATGCACTGGAGGACCGAACTCACGCCTGTTGAAAAAGTCGGAGATGAGCTGTGGCTAGGGGTGAAAGGCCAATCAAATCAGGAAATAGCTGGTTCTCCGCGAAAGCTATTTAGGTAGCGCGTCGGATGATTACCACCGGGGGTAGAGCACTGGATGGGCTAGGGGGGCGCAAGCCTTACCAAACCTAACCAAACTCCGAATACCGGTGAGTACAGTCCGGCAGGCAGACGGTCGGTGCTAAGGTCGATCGTCAAGAGGGAAAGAGCCCAGACCGCCAGCTAAGGTCCCCAAGTGGTGGCTAAGTGGGAAAGGATGTGGGAAGGCCATGACAACCAGGAGGTTGGCTTAGAAGCAGCCATCCTTTAAAGAAAGCGTAATAGCTCACTGGTCTAGATAAGCCGGCCTGCGCCGAAAATGTAACGGGGCTTAAGCC
>NZ_JBMDKJ010000066.1:0-3370 GCF_057809655.1 Niveispirillum sp. FG148 | reverse complement strand
ACGACTGTCAGGGGATTACCGTATCTGTACAGGCTGACGCTTACGAATCGACGTCTCCAAGGGCATGATCTTTATCGTCATGTCCAGTTTACTGATACGACTCTTCGCTCATCCTTGAGTTGTCAAACAGACTCTGAAAGCTAAGAGGATCACGAAATCCACCACTCTCTTTCATGATGCACCTCCTAGTGGATGTGGTCACAAGCAAAATGAAGACATCACCAAGCGCCGACCGTCGTTGGTGATATGTCATGTATAAGCAAGGAACGTGGATGATTGAACATCTGAATATCACGAAATGAGCGAAGCCGATCAAATTCCTGTATTTGTATTCCTCGTGTAGTTTTGGCGATTTCAGCGCCCAATAATAATGCTTCCGCCTCCGCTAATGGACAGTCGACTGCTTTGGATCTAAGAAGTATATCTTTTATTATGGTGTAAACTTCGTACATTTCATCGTTCAAAACAGGCGTTTTCTCATCTTCCTTTAATGATCTTTGATATAAAATTTTTGCCCTTTCTGCATTGTACTCAAACCAATATATTATATTATTTCTATCATCGTCATACGTACCATACCGAGCCGCATTGATCGCTTCATAGGCGCCATCTAAATTGCCCATAAGGCGCTTGATCTTGGCATCTTCAATTCTGAAGCAGGCTTCATCATGTTTTCCCTGGGCGCTGCGTAAGCACTTGTTTAGATAGTTTGATGCGTCGAGGAGAAGGTTGTATCGACTACGGTAGCTTGAACAAGCTTTCTGAATCAAGAATTGAACATATCTTCTGCCATTTGCATTGTTCATGGGGATGTTAGGATTATCTTCTCGATGTTGAGGATTGTATCTCTCCTCGAGATGCTCGTTAATGATTAGCGCGGACTTGAAATATCCTTCCGCAGCTCGCAAATCTCCGACGATGGCGGATATCTTGCCCAGACGGCTGAGAAAATCCACCGAGGCTCGGAGATTGGGAATTTCCGTATCACTCGTCGATCGTTCAGTAAATTTCCTGATTTGATCCTTCACCTCTTCATGCAGTTCCTCCGTATGTGACATCTCCCGGGCACTGGTCTTGAAATTACAATTCTTGGAAAGGAAATCTTCACAGGTCTCCCGTGCCTCAGGATAACGCCCCACCTGAATAAGGATATCAGCATTGGCTTTCGTCACCTGCTTCTGAACATAAGGCGAACTGCTTGCCTCCTTGAGAAGATAAGAGGTGATTTCCAGCGCTACCTTCGTTCGACCGGTCTGCATGGCAGAAATGGCTAGTGACAAGGAAAGATCACTCAGCGCTGCAGGCTTCAGGAAATCGCGAAGGCTATCCACCTTCGATTTAATATCCGACGGATCGAAGGAATAGGCGGTGACGGCGCTCCCCAAATTCAGGAAACTGGCAAGCAGCCGATAGCGTGTTTCATACATTCCATATTTGCTGATGAGCCGGAAATGGGAGGAAGGGCCGGATTTGCGGTTTCCCTCCAGGCTGATGCGCCACAGCCTGTAGAAGGCGACGGCAGTGATATCCCGCGTCGGCAGGCTTTCGGCGTTGCGTGAGCATTCTTCCAGAATCTGGACCAATTGATCGAGCGAAATGATCGCGCCATACTGATCACGGTCTGAGGTGTCATCCTTCAATGATATCTTCGTATGCGTGGATGGGGAGACCGTGGCGCTGGCCAACAGCGCATGGGTTCCCTGGATCAACCTCTCCACATTTTTCTTGTCCAGAAAGAATAAGGCGCCTTTGGGCGTGGCCGGCTCGTCCTTCAATATCTTCTCCACCTGTCGCTGAAATCCCAAAGCGGCCTGCAAGGCAAGTGAAGCTAATTTGGTATAGACTGCGCGGGCCTCCCTTATGTTCTTCAGTTCCCAATGCCTCAGGATCTCGTTCCGCAGGAACTCGTCCAGAACTATAAACTTATTCTCCTCCGTCCCGTCCGGGGATATCTCGACATGTTCTACCATCAAAGCGCGAACAAGTTCGATAGCCTCCATGGGCGAACCTGGAATTCTACCATAGTTGTAAATCGCTTTATGTGATTCCGGCCTAAGTTCCAAAGCCAGATCATTGAAAATACGGATCCGCACACCATCAACGGAGGACGCGATGAGCCTCAGCGTCGACAGGCTGGTCAAGGTCAGTTTATCCAAAGCATTCCATGTTTCGACCGGTCTTCTATCCGATGTCGTAGCAGGATGAGTTATGGTGGTATTATAGACCCTCAGCTTCCTGCTTTCGGCCTCGATGGAGGATTGGGAGAATTGTTGTTCGAGATATGCAATTCCTTCAATTTCTGCGGTCACATATGCCGTATCGCGGACAATTTCAGTGCCCGACGAATTCGTATTCGCAGAATAATGATGTGCCGACAGGTAGATCGTAGGATACTCTAGACATATGGAAAATAGTGGCAACTTGCTCGTTATGAGCATTTTTGCCTCCACATGCCCTGAAGGAAGGAAGGCATTGTGCATCAGCATATATAGATTATCGTCATATATACGAAAAAAATCTGAGGCTGATTTTCTGTCTACATCTTGGAAGCTATCATAATTCTCTACTATAAGTATGAATTTTCTTTCCGCTGCGATTTCTTTAATGAAGGAAAGATTGTTGGTGGCAACTTTTCTTGTTTTTGCTTGTAATATTTCCGCTATTTTCTTGATCAAGCTATTGGAGTCTTTGTAGTTCTGTGCATTCAAATGCATGTATTCATATGAGGGGCGACAGCTCTCGCTGCCAAGCCACGTCTGGAGCAGCCCTCTGGCGGACGAGCCGTCACGGCTGACGATGCCTGCTAACCGCTTGCCCTCGGTTTGGCCGAATCTTGCCAGCGGTTCGATAACATCATCATAGATGGTTGATATGGATGTGGGGTCAGCCATTTCCTTGTGCAGGCAGACCGCATGGCCATGTACGCGAATTTTCTTAATGAAAGTCAAAATGTCCGGGCAACTCGCCTCCAGAAAATCACCATCTGCAGAATAACCTACCTCTTCCATAAGAGTAATGATTCTTTGTGTGAAATAAATGGCGCTTTCAGGGCTACGATTGTTTATCCAATTGGACCATCTGGATTTCAATATCTCCGGATCTTTCCAATATGTTCCATTTGTTTTGGTAATCTTTTGTATTATTTTTAACCTGTTTGGTATCGGGAGAGACTCGTTGTCGAATGCCACATCGCGTTCAGAAAGATCGATTGATCCGCCTGCGGTAGGATAGGTAATGGTACCGCTCACAATATCCTCGTTACAAAAATCTGCCGCAGAGTGCAATGCGGGGGTGGTAGTATGTCATTTTATATGATTCTGGTTCAGATGCCAGAATATATGTACAGATACGGTAATCCCCTGACAGTCGC
>NZ_JBMDKJ010000065.1:0-4082 GCF_057809655.1 Niveispirillum sp. FG148 | reverse complement strand
CGGATCTGTCGGAGCTGACGACGACCCAGATCCGCGGTCTGACCTCCACGCAGGTTGGCGGCTTCACGACGACCCAGGTCGGCGTCCTGACCTCCACCCAGGTCGGCGGTCTGACGACCACGCAGGTGCGCGGTCTGGCTTCGACGCAGGTTGATGCGCTGTCGACCACCCAGGTCAGCGTGCTGAGCACGACGGTGATTGCCTCGCTGACGACGTCGCAGGTCAGTGCGCTGAACACGACCAACATCGCCTCGCTGACCACCACGCAGGTTGTCAGCCTGACGACGACGCAGCTGAATGGTCTGACCTCCACCAACATGCAGGCCATCGAGACGACCGATCTGGCGGCCCTGACGACGACGCAGCTGCGTGGCCTGAACTCGACGGCGTTGAACAACCTGACGACGACGCAGGTGGCTGAGCTGACAACGACGCAGGTTGCCAGCCTGACGACGACGCAGCTGAATGTGTTGAACTCCACCAACCTGCAGGCGCTGGAAACGACGGACCTGGCGGAACTGACGACGACGCAGGTGCGCGGCCTGAACTCGACGGCGCTGAACAACCTGACGACGACGCAGGTGTCTGAACTGACGACGACGCAGGTTGCCAGCCTGACGACGACGCAGCTGAACAGCCTGAACACCACGGCCCTCGGTGCCCTGGAAACGACAGATCTGGTTTCGCTGACCACGACGACGCTGCGCGGCCTGTCGACCTCGGTGATCGCCAACCTGTCGACGACGCAGGTTGCCAGCCTGACGACGACGCAGCTGAATGCCCTGACCACGACGCAGATCAAGGCGATTGAGACGACGGACCTGATCGAGATCAGCTCGACCAATATCGTCGCCTTCTCTTCGACCCAGATCAGCGCCTTCACCACCACCCAGCTGGGGGCGATGGAGACGACGGATCTGTCGGAGCTGACGACGACCCAGATCCGCGGTCTGACCTCCACGCAGGTCAGCGGCTTCACGACGACGCAGGTCGGCGTCCTGACCTCCACCCAGGTGGGCGGTCTGACCACGACGCAGGTGCGCGGTCTGGCGTCGACCCAGGTTGACGTGCTGTCGACGACGCAGGTGAGCGTGCTCAGCACGACGGTGATCGCGTCCCTGACGACGACCCAGGTCGGCGCGCTGAACACGACCAACCTCGCCTCGCTGACCACCACGCAGGTTGTCAGCCTGACGACGACGCAGCTGAACGGCCTGAACTCCACCAACCTGCAGGCCATCGAGACGACCGATCTGGCGGTGCTGACGACGACGCAGGTGCGTGGCCTGAACTCGACGGCGCTGAACAACCTGTCGACGACGCAGGTGGTTGAACTGACGACGACGCAGGTTTCCAGCCTGACGACGACGCAGCTGAACAGCCTGAACTCCACGACCCTCGGGGCCATCGAGACGACGGATGTGACGGCGCTGACCACGACGTCACTGCGTGGTCTGTCGACCTCGCAGGTCGCCAACCTGACGACGACGCAGTTCGCCAGCCTGACCACGACGCAGTTGAGTTCGCTGACGTCGACGCAGATTCGGGCGATTGAGACGACCGACCTGATCGAGATCAGCTCGACCAACATCGTCGCCTTCTCGACGACCCAGATCAGTGCCTTCAGCACCACCCAGCTGGGTGCGATGGAGACGACGGATCTGTCGGAGCTGACGACGACCCAGATCCGCGGTCTGACCTCCACGCAGGTCAGCGGCTTCACGACGACGCAGGTCGGCGTCCTGACCTCCACCCAGGTGGGCGGTCTGACCACGACGCAGGTGCGCGGTCTGGCTTCGACCCAGGTTGACGTGCTGTCGACGACGCAGGTCAGCGTGCTGAGCACGACGGTGATCGCCTCGCTGACGACGACCCAGGTCGGCGCACTGAACACGACAAACATCGCCTCGCTGACCACCACGCAGGTTGTCAGCCTGACGACGACGCAGCTGAACGGTCTGAATTCTACCAACCTGCAGGCCATTGAGACGACGGACCTGGCGGTTCTGACGACGACGCAGGTGCGTGGCCTGAACTCGACGGCGCTGAACAACCTGTCGACGACGCAGGTGGTTGAACTGACGACGACGCAGGTTTCCAGCCTGACGACGACGCAGCTGAACAGCCTGAACTCCACTAACTTGGAGTCGCTTGAGACGACGGATCTGGCGGCCTTGACGACGACGACGCTGCGCGGCCTGTCGACCTCGGTGATCGCCAACCTGTCGACGACGCAGTTCGCCAGCCTGACGACGACGCAGCT
This sequence comes from Niveispirillum sp. FG148, assembly GCF_057809655.1. Taxonomy (NCBI): domain Bacteria; kingdom Pseudomonadati; phylum Pseudomonadota; class Alphaproteobacteria; order Rhodospirillales; family Azospirillaceae; genus Niveispirillum; species Niveispirillum sp. FG148. The sequence continues at coordinate 1,819 of NZ_JBMDKJ010000065.1, read as the reverse complement.
GAACGCGCTGACGACGACGCAGATCCGGGCGATTGAGACGACGGACCTGATCGAGATCAGCTCGACCAATATCGTCGCCTTCTCTTCGTCCCAGATCAGCGCCTTCAGCACCACCCAGTTGGGTGCGATGGAGACGACGGACCTGGCGGTGCTGACGACGACGCAGATCGTCGGCCTCAGCTCCACCCAGGTCGGTGGCTTCACGACGACGCAGGTCGGCGTCCTGACCTCCACCCAAGTGGGCGGTCTGACGACCACGCAGGTGCGCGGTCTGGCTTCGACCCAGGTTGATGTGCTGTCGACGACGCAGGTCAGCGTCCTGAGCACGACCGTGATTGCCTCGCTGACGACGACCCAGGTCAGCGCGCTGAATACGACCAACATCGCCTCGCTGACCACCACGCAGGTTGTCAGCCTGACGACGACGCAGCTGAACGGTCTGACCTCCACCAACCTGCAGGCCATCGAGACAACGGACCTGGCGGTTCTGACGACGACGCAGGTGCGTGGCCTGAACTCGACGGCGCTGAACAACCTGTCGACGACGCAGGTGGTTGAACTGACGACGACGCAGGTTTCCAGCCTGACGACGACGCAGCTGAACACCCTGAACTCCACGACCCTCGGGGCCATCGAGACGACGGATCTGGCGGCCCTGACCACGACGACGCTGCGCGGCCTGACGACCTCGCAGATCGCCAACCTGTCGACGACTCAGATCGTGGGCCTGACGACGACACAGCTGAATGCGCTGACGACCACGCAGGTCCGGGCGATCGAGACGACGGACTTGATCGAGATCACCTCGACCAACATCGTCGCCTTCTCTTCGACCCAGATCAGCGCCTTCACCACCACCCAGTTGGGGGCGATGGAGACGACGGATCTGGCGGAGCTGACGACGACCCAGATCCGCGGTCTGACCTCCACGCAGGTTGGTGGCTTCACGACGACGCAGGTCGGCATCCTGACCTCCACCCAGGTGGGCGGTCTGACGACGACGCAGGTTCGCGGTCTGGCTTCGACCCAGGTTGATGTGCTGTCGACGACCCAGGTCAGCGTGCTCAGCACGACCGTGATCGCCTCGCTGACGACGTCGCAGGTCAGTGCGCTGAACACGACCAACATCGCCTCGCTGACGACCACGCAGGTTGTCAGCCTGACGACGACGCAGCTGAACGGTCTGACCTCTACCAACATGCAGGCCATCGAGTCGACGGATCTGGCGGAACTGACGACGACCCAGCTGCGCGGTCTGAACTCGACGTCGCTGAACAACCTGTCGACGACGCAGATGGCATTTCTGACGACGACGCATGTTGCCAGCCTGACCACGACACAGCTGAACGTCTTGAACTCCACCAACCTGCAGGCGCTGGAGACGACGGATCTGGTGGCCCTGACGACGACGCAGGTGCGCGGCCTGAACTCGACGGCGCTGAATAACCTGTCGACGACACAGGTGGTTGAACTGACGACGACGCAGGTTTCCAGCCTGACGACGACGCAGCTGAACAGCCTGAACACCACGGCTCTCGGTGTCCTGGAAACGACGGATCTGGTTTCGCTGACCACGACGACGCTGCGCGGCCTGTCGACCTCGGTGATCGCCAACCTGTCGACGACGCAGGTTGCCAGCCTGACAACGACGCAGCTGAATGCGCTGACCTCGACGCAGATCCGGGCGATTGAGACGACCGACCTGATCGAGATCAGCTCGACCAACATCGTCGCCTTCTCTTCGACCCAGATCAGCGCCTTCACCACCACCCAGCTGGGGGCGATGGAGACGACGGATCTGTCGGAGCTGACGACGACC
>NZ_JBMDKJ010000064.1:0-5317 GCF_057809655.1 Niveispirillum sp. FG148 | reverse complement strand
CCGCCGCCGGGGTTCGTGCCGCCGCCGCCGGGGTTCGTGCCGCCGCCGCCGGGGTTCGTGCCGCCGCCGCCGGGGTCTGTACCGCCGCCACCGGGGTTCGTGCCGCCACCGCCGGGGTTCAGACCACCAGGATCGATACCGCCGCCGCCGGGAATGACGCCACCGCCAGGTACGCCACCGCCGCCGCCGCCGGGACCTACGCCACCACCTGTGTTGCCGCCACCGGTGTTACCGCCGCCGGTGTTGCCGCCACCGTTGTTACCGCCGCCCGTGTTGCCGCCACCGGTGTTGCCGCCACCTGAGTTACCGCCGCCGGTGTTACCGCCGCCCGTGTTGCCGCCACCGGTGTTACCGCCGCCCGTGTTGCCTCCACCAGTGTTGCCGCCACCTGTGTTGCCGCCACCTGTGTTGCCGCCACCTGAGTTACCGCCGCCTGTGTTACCACCGGTGCTGCCATGACCGCCGCCGCCAGTACCCGCAACAACGCCACCGACACCGGCCGCCACGCCGGGCGCGATGGCACCGGCGCTGACGCCGGCCGCCGTCGACCCCGTCGCACCACCGCCACCCAGTCCGGAGGAGGCGCCATTGTCCTGCGTCGTCAATTCGGCGACCTGTTGATCATCCTCAGTGCGGCCCTTGATGCTGGTCAATGTGTCATCGCCCAGCGCCACCACCGTACGACCGACCGGATTGATGACCTGGCCCCCCAGAAGCTGGATCTGCGTCTGCAACCCGGTAGCGGCGCTGATGGCCGTCGCTATGGCCCCCAGATTCAGCGGCTGGTTGGCATAGATCACCGGATCCTGGACCATGGCGACCAGGACGACGCGGCCTTTAAGAACACTTTCCATGACATTGACGCCGACACGCACGATTGCCGCGGTCATTGCAGTCGTCGTGGCTGACCCGCTGCCCACAGTGACCCGCAGGTCCCTGATCTCCAGTTCCGGCGGAAAGCCGCTGACTGATTCTGGCTTTGCCATCACCCGCATGCCCCGGACGCCCCCCCCATTCACGGCGGTCAGCACCCGCTCAGCGCGCCCAGGCACATCGAACGCGAAGGGGGCCAGCAGGACCAGCAGGAAGGCGACCACTGTCGTGTAAAGCAGGAAACGGAACAGCCAGCGCAGAGGGGTCAGCAGGAATCGGATCATGGCATTCGACCGGGCACAGGATTTGATTGCGCATCCTAGCAAGGCCGACCACGCAAAGTCTTGTGGTGGTTGGTGCCGGCAACGCTAGATACGGCATTGCATCCGACCGCACCCCCTGTCCCGAAACCATCCCACTGACCCGATGCGGTCCAAACCACAAAAAATCTGAAAACAGGTGTTGACAGGCCCGGCGCATTTTCATAAATAGCGGCTCCCGTTCGGGACTGCCCCGGACACCGAGCTTCGGCACCGTAGCTCAGCGGTAGAGCAGGGGACTCATAAGCCCTTGGTCGCGTGTTCAAATCACGCCGGTGCCACCATCTAAAAGCCCTGCTGGATTCTTCCGGCGGGGCTTTTCGCTTTCGGACCCATGGTCTGCACCGGCGGATGCTATGCTTGCCCCTTCCCTCTCACGACGGATCGGAGCCTGTGATGTCATCCCTGAACAAGCGAACCTGGCGCGTGGCGCTGGCCGTGCTGGTCATCCTGGCCGTATCGGCCTGTGCCCATCAACCGACACCGGAGACGGCGCATGCCCTGCCCGGTCTGCTCTGGGGCCTGCTGCACGGTTTCATCGCGCCCATTTCCTTCATAGGCAGTATTTTCCTGGACGTGCGGATGTACGCCTTCCCCAATGATGGTGTCTGGTACGATCTGGGATTCGTCGTGGGATCCGGCATTCTGTTTGGTGGCGGCAGCAGGGCCGTCTAGGCCCGGTCCGATCCAACCTCGCCGGTCAAAATCAAGCGGCGATCAAGTTGCCGGCGGAGATGCTGGGGCCGACCTTGGCGCTCAAGGGGTTGTAGCGCTTGCCTTCTTCCTCTCCTTGGCCCTGGCCGTCACGGGCGGCGGCTCCGGTGGACCGCTTCTTCTCTTCCTCGTCATCGGTCGGCAGGGCGAGGCTGTCCAGCATCATGATGGTGAAGGTGGAGATCGGCTCCTTGCCTGTGACGGCGGAGCGGTTACCGGTCAACCAGGGTTGTGACGGGCTGTCGGCAGCCACCTGGACGGTGCCCAGCGTGGTGGACCCGGCAAATTGTGCCGGGGCATCGTCGAACTTGGCGGCGAAATTGTCAAAGATCTGGCCGACCGACTTGGCCCGCGTGCCATCATAGAAAACGTTCAGATTGGCCTTGGCTGCTTCCGGAAGCAGAGCGGCTGCCGACTGGTTGGGGTTCTTGTCCATGGCCTTCAGGAACTTGGCCGCCCCGCCCGCTCCCAGGAAATGGGCCATGTACAGTTCGGTATTGCCGACCGGGCGTCCCAGTTCGTTTTCCAGATAGGTTTTGTTGTCATTGGCCAATTCGGCCGCAAAAATGGCGGAAAGCCTGGGATCCTTGCGCAGGTTCAGGATTTCCTGACGCATTTTGGGATCCGACACCCGGGCCTGACCGTCGGACCCGACGCTGATCTTGTCCGCATAGACACCCAGCCCGTGCTTGGCCCCGTGCTGTTCCACCATGTTCAACCATGTCCCTTCGGTGAACTGGAACAGGCCCGTGGCGCTGCTGGTCGATGCCTTCACGTCGGTGCGATACCCGCTTTCCACCGCCGCCTTGTCCATCAGATAGGCAAAATCGACCCCTGTCGCTGCACTGGCCTGTTGCACGGCGCGGATAACCTGGGCCGGCGCATTGCGCGACGTTCCCTGGGTTTCACTGATGCGGCCCTGGTTCAGGTTGGCAAAGTTGGTGGTCACGGCTTGACTCCACGGGTACTGATTTGCACCAGGGCTTAAGCAAACGTCATGCCAAGTTGAGAATCATCGAGCCGGGTGACAGCCGGTTCCTTTTACGTTAACGTAAGGCCCATTCTATCCACCGCGCGGGCGGGCAAAATTTTGTCCGTGCATTTGCATGGGAACGCTTGCCGGTGGGGGCGCTAAGGGCAATCTTGTGCTCCGGTACGGGCGCTGGATCCCGACCTATCGGAACCTCTGGGAGGATTAAGGCGAAATGACCGCTTACAACGCACCCCTTCAGGACATGCGTTTCACCCTGAACCACGTCGTCGGCCTGGAACAGGTCGCCACGCTTCCGGGGTTCGACGTCGTTACCCCGGACCTGGTCGACCAGGTTCTGGAAGAAGCGTCGAAGCTGGCGCGCGACGTGCTGGCTCCGTTGAACTGGGTGGGTGATCAGGAGGGAGCGAAGCTTGAAAACGGCGTCGTGACCACCGCCAGCGGCTTCAGGGACGCCTATTGGAAATATGCGGAAGGCGGCTGGAATGCCGTGCCCTTTGACCCCGATCACGGGGGCCAGGGCCTGCCATGGACCCTGGCCTTGCCGATCCAGGAAATGTGGACGTCCGCCAACATGTCCTTCTCCCTGTGTCCGATGCTGAATCAGGGTGCCGTGGAACTGCTGCAGGCCCACGGGTCGGATCAGCAGAAGAAGCTGTATCTGGAAAAGCTGATCAGCGGCGAATGGACCGGCACCATGAACCTGACGGAGCCGCAGGCCGGTTCCGACGTGGGGGCCGTGCGCACCAAGGCCGTCCCGGGCGCCGATGGCAGCTGGCTGATCACCGGCCAGAAGATCTTCATCACCTTTGGTGAGCACGACTTCACCAGCAACATCATCCATCTGGTGCTGGCCCGCACGCCGACGGCACCGGCCGGCGTAAAGGGCATCAGCCTGTTCGTCGTGCCGAAATTCCTGGTGAATGAGGATGGCAGCCTGGGTCAGCGCAACGACCTGCGCTGCGCCGGCCTGGAGCACAAGATGGGCATCCATGCCAGCCCGACGGCCGTCATGGCCTATGGCGACAATGGCGGCGCCATCGGCTATCTGGTGGGCGAGGAGAACCGCGGCATCGAATACATGTTCACCATGATGAACAACGCCCGTCTGGGCGTGGGTCTTCAGGGCATGGCGATCGCCGAACGCGCCTATCAGCAGGCTGTGGAATATGCCAAGGGCCGCGTGCAGAGCCGTGCCCTGACCGGCAAGGACCCCGCCCCCGTCGCCATCATCAACCATCCCGACGTGCGCCGCATGCTGCTGACCATGAAGTCGCAGATCGAGGCGGCGCGCGCGCTGGTCTATCTGACGGCGTCGGCCCTGGATAATGGCCATCGCAACCCTGACACCGAACTGCGCAAGGCCGCGGCCGCCCTGAATGACCTGCTGACCCCGATCACCAAGGCCTGGTGTACCGACCTGGGCGTTGAACTGACCAGCCTGGGCGTGCAGATCCATGGCGGCATGGGCTTCATCGAGGAAACGGGCGCAGCCCAGCATTACCGTGACGCCCGCATCGCGCCCATCTATGAAGGCACCAACGGCATCCAGTCGAACGACCTGGTCTTCCGCAAGGTGCTGCGCGACGGTGGTGAAGCTGCCCGCTCCCTGATCGGTCAGATGCGGTCGGTGGCCGAAGCGGCTGCCGCCCTGCCCGGCGACGACATGGCAACCGTCGCCGCCAACCTTACCGACGCCATCGATGCGCTGGAGGAAGCCACCAACTGGGTCTTGCTGACCGGCAAGTCCGATCCGGTGGCCGTGGCCACGGGCGCCGTCTCCTATCTGCGCATGTTCGGCGTCACCATCGGCGGTTATCTGACCGCCAAGGCCATGATCGCCGCCAATGGCCTGCTGGGCCAGCCGGGTGCCGACGCCAAGTTCCTGGACGGGAAACTGATCACTGGCCGCTTCTATGCCGACCAGATTCTGCCGTCGGTGCGGGGGCTGCTGAAGGTCGTTACCCACGGGCATCGTGCCGTGATGGCGCTGGCCGACGACCAGTTCTGATTATGCGCAGGGCGTCGGGGGCGGCAATCCATTGCCCCCGACAAACGGCATAGGCCCAACGTCTGAAGATTTAGGCGTTGGGAAGCATGGACTTTGGCATGCGCCGGGTTCCACACTCCCCCTCTAAAGTTATCTTTGATCGGGAGGATTTCGCTGCGATGACCGAGATGTCCGTTTTGGAACTGCGGAGTCTGGCGGCCAAGATCGCCAGCGCTTATGGTCGGGCCAACCCGACCCCCGCAGACAACCTGTCCACGGTGATCCAGTCGGCCTATGCGGGCCTGCAGCGTTGCATTGCCCCGCTCCCGTCACCGACAGCGCCGATTGAAACCAAGGGCCGGCGGCGCCGTGGGCGTCCCCCGTCGAAATAACCATTCCCAGCCTGGTCGGCGGGCATCAATTGATGGC
>NZ_JBMDKJ010000063.1:0-5699 GCF_057809655.1 Niveispirillum sp. FG148 | reverse complement strand
CACATCCAGCACCAAAAGGGAATCCCAGATTCCGACTTACAGCGCGACGCTCTAGCGCGCCGTTCCAGGATGGCGGTGGCACGGCCGAAATAGACATCGGCCGGCGTCAGGTTACCGATGCTTTCATGATATCGGCGGTGGTTGTAATGGTCGACGAAGCCCTGGATTTTGGCTTCCAGGTCGCCGGGCAGGAAATAGTTTTCCAGCAGGATGCGGTTCTTCAGGGTCTGGTGCCAGCGCTCGATCTTGCCCTGGGTCTGGGGGTGGTTGGGGGCGCCGCGGACATGATCCATGCCCTTGTCTTCCAGCCATTCGGCCAGATCGCCGGCGATGTAGGACGCACCATTGTCGCTGAGCAGGCGGGGCCGATGCGCGACCTCGACCTGATCACAGTCCGAGGCCTCCAGTGCCAGGGGCAAGGTGTCGGTGACGTCTTCGGCTCGCATGTTCGTGCACAGCTTCCAGGCGACGATATAGCGGGAATAATCATCCAGGATGGTCGACAGGTAGAACCAGCCCCAGCCGATGACCTTGAGATAGGTGAAATCGGTCTGCCACATCTGGTTGGGGCGGGTGGTTTTGTCGCGGAATTTCTCGGCCGCTTTGATCACCACAAAGGCTGGGCTGGTGATCAGGTCATGGGCCTTCAGCAGCCGATAGACCGAGGCTTCCGAGACGAAATAGCCCTTGGTGTCGGTGAATGTCACCGCCAGTTCACGCGGCGACAGGTCCGGCGCCTCCAGGGCCAGTTCGATCAATTGCTGGCGGACCTTGTCGGGAATGCGGTTCCACACCCGGCCCGGCGCGCTGGTCCTGTCGGCCAGGCCGCCTTCGCCCAGCGCCCGGTAGCGCGCATACCAGCGATAGAAGGTGGTGGCGGGAATGCCCAGCCTGTCCAGGGTTCGGCGCAGCGGCAGGTGCGATGCCTCGACCAGGCGGATGATCTCCAGCTTTTCAGACGCGGGGTATCTCATTCCTCGTCGCCCCCATCCGCGATCATGCTTTTTTTGAGCAGGCGGTTTTCCAGGGTCAGCTCGGCGACCACTTCCTTCAGGTCGCGCATCTCCCGCCGCAGGTCCTTGACCTCGCCCGTGCTGGCCTGACGGGCCGTGTCGCCCGACAGACGCTTCCTGCCGGCCTCCAGGAATTCCTTGGACCAGCTGTAATACAGGCTCTCTGCGATGCCTTCGCGCCGGCACAGTTCCGCGATGCTGTCCTCGCCCCGAAGGCCCGACAGCACAATCCGGATATTCTCCTCCGCCGAGTATTGTTTGCGCGTCTGCCGCCGGATATCCCGGACCACCTGCTCGGCACCCGATTTCGGCGCCATGGATTTCTGCCTCATCTGCGTTCCCTTCGGTCACTACGATGAGCCAGAAATCCTCCCTTACACAATCAGCCCATTTTGTCCCACAGGGGCTGACGGCGGACAGATATGCCGGTCGCGGAATTCCGGGCTGAAGCGTTCCAGCAGCCGGACCTGTTCCTCCGACAGGGTGATCTGGCGTTCCGCCGTACTCTTTTCCAGGCGCAGCAGGCGTTCATGCTTGGTCAGCAGCCCGTGGCGCTGCCACACGCCGCGCACCCCGCCCGATGATACCTGGATGTCGCGCAGCGCCAGTTCCTGGGCCACCCGCAGCGGCCCGTGGCAGGGATGGGACAGGGCATAATCCAGCACCGCCGTCTCCACCTCCGCCGATACACGGTTGGGATGCGGGCCGCGGGCGCCCGGCAGCCGGTCGATCAGACCTGCCGCCCCATAGGTCTGGTAATTCCGGCGGATCTCATAAAATTGCTGTCGGCTGTAGCCCATCACCTTGCAGGCTTTGCTGACATTCCCAAGCTCCGATGCAAGTTGCAGCATGCTCAGCTTGCGGCGTGCTACCTTCTCTGCCGTGGTCATGACGTGCTCCGGTCATAGGGTTGATGTGGATAGCAACTCCATCAAACCTCACCAGAGGCGACATGGCCACACCCGCCCTCGCGAGCGCCGGTGTGGTCATAACTGTCAGGTCATTACTCGATCAGCACAGCGGCCACCTGCTTGTCACCTGCCGACGGAAGGGAGTTCAAAGCGGCCCGAATAGGCAGAACAAAGGTTAATGACCGGTAATCATTGGATTTATCCGTAATGATCCCCAGCACCTCGCCTGAACTGTTGTACAGGGCGCCGCCCGAAAATCCGGTCAGGACGAGGACATCACTGATGATCATGGGCCCGCGCTCCGGGGTTGCCCAGAAGGCACTGACGATGCCTTTCGTGACGGCGCCGCGCAGGTGGTCCGGCTGTCCGACAGCGTAGACACTTTCCATGATCTTGGGATGCTCGTTCAAGGTGAACGAGGCCTCGCAGGTTTCGGAACCGTCATCGGGCACCGTCAGCAGGGCGATGTCCAGCGACGGGGACTGCCATTCAAGATGTGCAGGCCGGCTTGTCACGCTGCCTTCGGCTGCCGACCAGGCGCCGACCTTGATCGAATCGGCGGAGGCGACGACATGTGCGGCGGTCAGATAGCGGCAGGATTTGCCCGATTTTCCCAGCGCGAGGGCCATGCCGTCACTGTGGACGGTCCGCGTGACCATGATGGGCGGAGGAACGGGACCCGAGGGCTGCTTCTCCGGGGTTTTGCCATCACCGGTTTCCGGCGACACGGCACCCGGTTTAATGTTGTCCTTCGGCGTGGCAGGTGGCTGCGCCGTCCTGGTCGTTGACGTCGCGTTGACGAAATAGAATATCTTGTGCCTGTCGCCCAAGCTGGTGCCCGGTTCCGCCGGCAGGGCTGGCGGCGGCATCTGGATGTAGGTGCCGCCGAGTCCGCTTGCCGGTTCGGAGGCATTGCGTGCGGCCTTCGACTTGGCCTCCTTCGTCGGATTCTGCGCGGCGGCGGTTGGGGTGGTGGCTGACGGAGCGTCTGCCGCCACCGGCTGGGGCGTCACGCAACCGCCGAGCAGTGGCGCGGCGAACAGTATCGAAGCGAGGAGCGTGCGGGCCTGGCGGCAAGGGCACATGACGATCTCCGGTGCGGCTGGAACGGACGGGGGGAGGAGGGAGGCCGAGGGGGACTTCCCCCTCGGCATGGGCTTCGTTGCGATGTCAGCTATTGGGAGATGTGACCTTGGCCTTGGGCACGAGAGAGATCGTGAGCTTTGCATACCGGAATTCGCGGCCGACCTGGGATGCCGTCTGTGCTTCGAAAATTTCCGATGAGATGTACTGGGCTGCGGTCCGGTGATGGACGACGTCCCGCAGGCTGTAGGCTCTCAGCAGCGCCAGCTCTTCATTGCTGACCCACTGGCCGGGAACGATGTGAATATTCGTGGGTTGCGCATTGATGCTCGCAATGGCGGCGGGGATGCTGATTTCCCCGAACTCACCCTTGTAGGGAATGCCCTTGCCGCGGGGAGGCGAAGCGTCCGCCGAGCCGCCATAGGTGATCTGCAGGCTGAAATTCAAGGCATCGGTCTTCAGGCGCTGCACCATCTGCTCGATATGCGTCATGACCAGGTCGGAATAGGCCAGCCCCTCACGGCCACCGGCCTTGTCCGAGGTGAAGAGCAGGTATCCACCGTTCGGAAAGAAAGTCCGGGGACTTTCCCAGCGATACGACACTTCGATGGAGTTCCGGTTGACCTGCACCTTGGCGTCGAACTTGCTGCCGGGATATTGCGGCTCGTATCGGGACGCGAACACCTGGCGGACATCGGCGATGTCTCCCTCCGCGATGGTTCGCAGCTTCTCGAGCTGAACCTCCTCGAAACTCTTCTGGCGGGGCTGCGGCTTCGTGGTGGATGCCTGTGCCGTCTGCTGCACCGGCTCAGGTGCCGGCTTGGCCGTTTCCGACCGGAAAGGCAGCGCGATGTTGAAGTCCTTCAGACCGCCACCAGTGGGACCATAGGTGGATCGCGCTTCGGTCATGATGTTCGAGCACCCGGTCAGCGTGATCGCCAGAAGGCCGAAGCCGATCCAGATAAGGAACTGTTTCATTTTATCCTCCGGTTCTGATGGTTAATCACCACTTATTTCGCCGCCGTTGAACACGACATTGCCGACGACGTCGATACTTGCCGAATTGGCGTTTGAGCAGTCGATAACGACCATGGAACTGCCGTTGCCGCCGGACGCCTCAATCTCTCCGAGGTTCATGACACGGTTGCCCATCAGCAGCACCCGCTGATGGGCGTGCGTGCACTCGACCCTCACCATGCTGTCCGCGACGTGCCGGGTATTGACGGCCAGGTTGTTGGTCACGATGGTGACCGGACTTGGACTTTTCACGGTGACGGGGACATCGAGGTAGGTGTTGTTGAGGGTCGGAAGCGCAATGCGGGGCGACTTTGCATTTCCGATGATCTCATCGGCATACCGGTCGGCTTGTGTGTAGCGCTCCGTGCCGATCACCTCCTGCGCCCCGGTATCGGGCATCACTCCCAGGATGGGGATCGCAAAGCCCGCGCTAGCGAGTGATGTACGCGCTAGCCAGGATCTTGCCGTCGATTTCATATGCGAGCTCCATATGGCTGGTCAGGGGGTCGAGGATGTGTGCTGGAAAGCAGGTGGTATTCAGATGGGGTTTCAGGCCTCCTTTATTGCTCTTGATCGCGATATTTCCGTCCTTGTACTGCACCAGATTGACGATTGCCGGTTGACCTGCCGTCCCTTTGCGGTCGATGTAGGCGCAATACCCGCCGCCTTCCTTGAGAACGTTGATGGTTACCTGCTCCGCGATACCCACGGCGGTCGTGTCGGCAGCCCGGGTCATGTCCGTGAAGGGGACCAGCGAGGCGCACTCTTCCAGGGAGATCTGAATATTCGATTTGGCAATGCGCGTGATGATTTCCGATACCAGATGATCGGTCAGGAGTTGCAGCGCGTACCCGACGGGGGCGTTGCGAACAAATGACGTCTCGCCTTTTGCGTAATTCTTACCCATTACGATAAAGGCTGAGACACCAGCTTCCTGACCGTAGAACTCCACCTCACCCGACACGCTGGTTATCATTCTGTTATCTTTGGCCACCAAGGCATTCAATTGAATGGTGACGGCATAGACCTTGGCCTTGGTGCCCGAGCCGATGCCGACTTCGGCCTGTTGCTGCAGCACAGTGCGCTGTTCCGCTCCCAGGATGGAGCCGTTGATCACGATGGCGGGGGAAATCACGCCGGCCAGCGCGCTTTCAATGGCCAGGCGCTCGGGAACGCCGGGCGTCAGGGTATAGCCGCGGACGCCGGTGAGGTTTTCCGTCTCATAGGCAGAAAAGACGTTGGTGATGCGGGACAGCGCACCGATCACGCGCTGGTGCAGATTGGTGGGTAGAACAACATCTCCCACCTGGGGCGGGCCGTCATTGCGGACGGGAGCCACGACGACCTTGTATTGGTGGCTTTTGTTGTAGGCGGCAAGCTTGTTCGAGATGCAGTTCAGCCGGGTACTGGCATATGTATCCGTCTCGCGCACGACGGGAGGCGGAAGGTCGACAGCAAAGTCCCGGGGAAAGGTGCTGGTATTGGCGCAGGCCGCCAAAGTGGCCGAGGACGCCATCAGTAGGATTTTAACAAATCCCGAAATGCGGAGTTTCGACCACTTCGGCATAGCCCTTGCTCCTTGCTTGAGACGCGCCGTTACCGGGTGACGAGGTTGTTGACCTGACCGGTCGCTATCACCGCTTCGCCGCCCGACACGTCGGCGTTGGAAATGATC
>NZ_JBMDKJ010000062.1:0-7067 GCF_057809655.1 Niveispirillum sp. FG148 | reverse complement strand
CCATCAACCAGCGGCGCAGCCTCGGCCTTGCCGGAAAACGAGGCGGCCATTCCCTCGATCGCCTGCTTACGCCAAGCGCTGATCATCGTCTGGTGAACACCGTGCTTCGACACAAGTTGCGCCATCGTCAACTCGCCCCGGATCGCCTCCAGCGCCACCTTCGCCTTAAAATCCGCTGAATACCGCTTCCTCTGTCCCGTCATGTCGGTCGTCCTTTAATAAGGGCGAACCAAGCTTAGCAAACTGTCCGCTCACAGGGGACCAGCTCTCAGATCCGGCCAAGCAGCAGTAGGATAAGGACGATGACCAGCACCAGCCCGGCACCCCCGCTGGGGTAGTAGCCCCAGTTTGAGCTATGTGACCAGCGCGGCAAGGCTCCGACCAGGATGATGATAAGGATGATTAGCAATAGGGTGCCGAGGCTCATGGCTTGGCCTTTCGATCAATATGGGTGGGTCTGGGGATGGTGCCGGGTTTCGATGCCAATTTTCATTGGTCGGCTTGAAACAGGCCCCAGAAAGAAGGTTGGAGTTTACATTGCTTCCGAATAATTCACAGAATCGGAAAATACCTACGGGTCTATTTTTCATGAAATCTAAAATCAACTGCGAAGGTAAATAGGTATAATTGGGCGTATATTTCGAATAAATATTGGCCCATGATAGTCCCGCTGCACCGCCTCATTCGTCGGTAATATCCGGCGACGGGCAAATCTCAGGCTTGTGCCCAAGTGATATCGCCGAAAGGGACCTCAATGACCACCCGCACCGTTCGCTCCACCGTTCAGTTCAACCATTCGTTCGTTCTGGCGGACACCGATGGTCCTTGGCCGGCTGGCCGGTATGAGGTTGAAACGGACGAGGAAACTATTGACGATCTGTCTTTTGGCGCCTGGCGTCGGGTCGCCACGACCTTGTATCTGACCGACAAGGCGAGGGGCCACGCGGAGTCCGTCCGCATCGATCCAGCGCTGCTTGAAGCAGCGGTTCAGGCCGACGCCGCTTTGTCCGCCGTGGCACAGCCTGTCACGAATGCGGTGGCCATCATGGACGATATCCGCACCCGCAGCAAACGTACATGGTTCGGGCTGTTCACGCCACGGATGGTCGTTCCTATGTCCATCGCCCTGGCAGTCATCGGTGTGTTTATCCTGGGCCTGTTCAACTAGGCAAGAGCACCGGCGCGATCATGGGAGCAGCGGCATTAATTATTGTCCGTTCCCATGGTCGCCACCTTCCCGATGAAGAACCGGGCATATTCGTGGGTCCCGGTGAAGTCGTGTTCATTGGCGCCGAGATCGTGGCTTTCGGGGAATTTCTCCCACAGACGTTCCAGAAACTTCGGCTCGGTTTCCGCCATATGGGCGATTAGCACCTGGAGAATGCGCTCATGCGCCAGGACGCGTCGTTCCAGGTCGGTGTTCTCAATCGGCATGATCGGGGCTTTCTGTCTGGGCCGCATAGCTGTGGCCGGCCGCAGGATCGCAGCCGGCCACAGCTATGGATCTTTTGGGTTGGTCGGTTACTTGACCGTGCCTTCCACCACGCGGTTAAGCGGTTCGCGCACGCCATCACGCTGCGGTACCGGCAATTCACGCTCCCCAACCCACCGCACATCGATCCGCGACGATGGCACTCCGGCAGCAATCAGGACGTTGCGCACCGTCTCCACGCGCTGCTGCGACAGGGCCATATTGTAATAGTCGGTGCCGCCGCTGGACGCCTTGCCGACCAAGGCGACGCGCCGGGCCGGATCGGAGCGGATTTCCTTGGCGGCCTCGCGCAGGATGGCCTCGCCATCCATGGTCAGCGTCGCCTTGTCGAAGTCGAAATAGGTATTGTAAGAGGTCTGTTGATAGACGGCTGCCACCGGCCCCGGTGCTGCGATCACGGCCACGACCAGCGTGGTCTGGCAGGGCGTCGCCGTGCCTTCGATGGTGGCCGGCGCCAGTCCGATGGCCAGGTTCTGACAGGCCGCCTGCTCCACCGTCATGCCTTTGGCCCAGGCCTGGGTGGATTCGGCTGGCATCAGCCCGTGGCCATGGGTCATGGCCCGGCGCAGGAACGGCTCCGCCAGATCCATCCGTCCCTGGGCCTGATAGGAGGCACCGAGGTTCAGTTCGTCATAGGGGCTGTTCGGCCACTTGATGTTGGATGCCTCCAGCAACCGGGTGGAGGTGCCGTAGTCGCCGGCCTTCAGCGCGACATATCCCGGCGAGGTTACGCCGACATTATTTTCGGGCGCGGTGCCAGTGGTGGCATGATGGGGGGTGGCGGCACATCCGGCGAGCAACAGCAGGCTGAACGGCAATGCCCGCAACATGGTGATCTTAAGCATGATATATACTCCTGCATTCGAAGTTCAAGAGGACTCCGAATTCTTTCAAATGGATAGTAGTTAAAAATAAGGGGTTTGCGGAAGCCCCGGAAAATACTCACGGCATTGAGACGAGTATTTTTCAGTGTTCTCATGATTGTTTCATTTATCCTGTATTTCATTTTCGCCGTCCCCGGTTCCGTTCCAGTCCGCCGCCAGGGCCAGGCGCGCCAGGGCCGGCAGGGATCGTGCCCCGGTCTTGCGCATGATGGCGGCGCGGTGGTTCTCCACGGTGCGCTGGCTGATGCTGAGGTCAGCGGCGATATTCTTGCTGGGATGGCCGGCCAGGACCATGGTCATGATCTGCCGTTGCCGCGCTGTCAGCCCGGCGACATGATCGGTAGCATCCTTGCGCCATGCCAGCAACTTGCCGCCGTCGCGGGCGTGCTCCAGCGCCCGGTCGACACTGGCCAACAGGTCGGTGCGGCTGACCGGCTTCTCAATGAAATCGGCGGCCCCTTCCTTCATGGCCTGCACTGCCATGGGCACATCGCTGCTGCCGGTGATGATGATCACCGGCACGGTTTCGCCGGCTTGCCGCAAGCGGCGCAGCAGGTCCAGGCCGCTCATCCCCGGCAAATAGGCGTCGACCAGCAGGCATACATCGGTGCCGGACTGGAACCGGGTCAGGAACTCCTCGGCGTTGGCATGATCCACCACCCGCCGCCCATCCCCGGCAAGGGCCTGGCGGATGCTGTCGCGCAACAGGGCGTCGTCATCGATGACATGGATGATGGCGATGCCGGTGGCGGCCTGGGCAGCATCCAGCGGCATGTGAGCGACCAGCGGCGGTGCCGACAGCAGACGCCCGATGGCGCGTAGCAGGGTTGCCGGGTTCACCGGCTTGTGCAACTGCCCCTCATTGCGCAGGGCGATGGCGCGCAGCGTACTGGTCGAGATGTCGGCGGTCAGCAACAGCCCCGGCACGGGCCGGCGCAGGGTTCGGCGCAGGGCGGCCAGCAGGTCCAGGCCGTTCAGGCCGCCGGGCAGATTGAAATCGACCAGGATCACGTCGGGCCGGAAGGTCCCGGTCGCCATCAGATGCAGGGCAGACGGCCCGTCGGCCTGCGACACCACATTGTGTCCGGCATCGCGCAGCAGCATCTCCAGCAGATCGCGGACCTCGGGATCATCCTCCACCACCAGGACGGCGCCGGTGAGGATCTTCGCAGTGTTCGTGTTGGCCCTTGCCGGCAATGGCGGCGGCGCCATGGTGCCTGGATGGTGCAGGATATCCACGGTGAACACGGATCCCTTCCCGGGCTGTGACCGCACGCGGACGGGATGGCCCAGCAGACCGCCCAGCCGGCGCACGATTGACAGACCCAGGCCCAAGCCCAACTCGTTGCGGGACTGCGCGTCCACCTCCGTGATCTGGTGGTGTTCCTCGAAGATCACCTGCTGCTCGGTTTCCGGGATTCCGATGCCGGTATCCCAGATTTCGATCCTGATCCCGCCTGCCTTGTGACGGCACCCGATCAGCACCTTCCCCTTGCGTGTATATTTCAGGGCGTTGGACAGCAGGTTGCGGATCATCTGCTCCAGCAGCCGCCGGTCGCTGAAAACCACGGCATTGCTGGTCACCACATGCAGGGCCAGGCTGCGTGCCTGGGCGTGGTAGCTGAATTCATCGCGCATCCGGGCCAGCAGGTCATGGATGGAAAAGCGAGTGATGTCGGTGGTTACGACGCCGGCCTCGATCTGGTTGATGTCCAGCAGGGCGTTGAGCATGCCGGACATGGCCCCCAGCGTTTCGCCGCACCGGTCCAGCAATTCGCGTTCCCGGTTCCCCTTCACCATGTTGGACAGCACACCCTGCAGCAGGGTCAGCGTCTGCAAAGGCTGGCGCAGATCATGGCTGGCCGCCGCCAGAAAGCGCGACTTGCCTTGGTTGGCCATATCGGCCGCGCGTTTGGCCGCGGCCAGCGCATCGCCGACATGCCGGCGTTCGGTAATGTCGGCGAAGGTGATGACCACGCCTTCCACCTGATCATCCTGGGTCCGATAGGGCAGCACACGCCGCAAGTACCAGGCCCCCGTCCGCGCCTCGATCTCCCGTTCCATGGGCACCCGCGACCGCAGCACCGTCTGCGCGTCGGCCAGCAGGCCCCCGTCGGCAGCCAGGGAGTCGAGATCGGCCAGCGGCCGCCCGACATCGCCAGGCAGGATGGTGAACAGCGACCGCGTCGCCGGAGTGAAGAACCGAATGGCCAGGGCTGGGTCCAGAAAGATCGTCGCCACATCCGTGCTGTACAGCACGTTCTGCAAGTCGTTGAAGGTGGTGCGTTGGCGGTCCAGCGTTTCATGCAATTGGTTGTTCAGCGCCGTCAGTTCCCCGTTCAGCGACTGCAATTCCTGCTTGGATGTCAGCAACTCCCCATTTGCCGACTGGTATTCCTCGTTGATCACCAGCGCTTCCCTGGTGATGGCCTTGTGATCCTCCCCGGCCATTCCCAGGCTATGCACAGCCGCTTCCAGTTCCGCCCGCGTCCGGTCCAACTCGCGCTCCAGCGCCTGTATGCTGGCGTTCACCGGCCGCTGGACCGGCGCATCGGCTGGCCGGTCAAGGGGAAGCGGGTCGATGAAGCAGACCAGCATCAACTCCTCGTCCTCATGGCGCACCGGCTGTACGGCGATGCTGAAGGGGAGCATGTCGCCGTCCCCGCCCGATCCGCCGCCGGCGAAGGTAACCCTCGCCTGGTCACGGTGGGCTTGCTGGATGGCGGCGCGTAGCCTGGTCGAGAGGCCCGGCAGCACCATGGACAGCAGATCATAGGTGGGGTGGCCTGATGGCACCCGCAGATAGCGCTCGGTCGGTCCCAGGGAGTATAGGCAATCATGCTGCCGGTTGATCAGTACCGCCGCCGGGGCATAGTCGCGGGTGACCAGCCGTTGGCAGAGATCGGCCAAGGTCGCCTGCCGCGACGGGCCGGGTTGAGCCCGCACCCCATCGCCTGCGCTCGGCGGGAAGCTGGAATCTGCCGGCCGGTTGCGGCCGACATGCCGGTACAGCTGAGCAGTCTCCGATGCCAGCTCGAACCGTTCGGCCCCGACTGGCGCTACCATCTCTGCCCCGCCCAGCAGCAGATAACCCCCGTCGCGCAGCGCGAAATGGAACAGGGTCAGCACACGGGCCTGTGCTTCGGGCAGCAGGCGGTTCAGCAGGTTGCGGCAGGAGATGAAGTCCAGTCGGAAGAATGGCGGGTCGGCCAGCACATTTTGAACCGTGAACACCACCAGCGCCCGCAGTTCCGGCCTGACCCGGTATCCGCCATCCTCGAGGGTAAAGAACCGGGCCAGCCGCTGGGGGGACACGGCGCCGGCGATGCCGGTCGGATACAGCCCCTCGCGCGCCATCGCCACGGCGTCAGCATCAATGTCGGAGGCGAAAATCTGCACCTTCAGGGTTGGACCCAACGCCGCCATCTGTTCCAGCAGCAGTATGGCCAGCGAGTAGGCTTCCGCCCCTATACCGCATCCCGCTACCCACAGGCGCAGATGATTGTCCGGCACCCGCGCACGGGTCAGGTCGGGAATGGTGGTGGCCGCTAGCAGGGCGAACACCGGGGCATCACAGAAGAAGCCTGTGACATCGATCAGCGTATGATCGACTGGCCCTGGTGGGTATATACCGGACGGCTGCGGATCAGGGGAGGCCATGGCCATATCGCCTTGAAATATTCGCAAGCCCATTGCCAGCGTCAGGATTACTCTATCATGGCGACCATTGTTCAATGTCACTCAAAGGACGGATAATGCTCGTTGAATGCGGATTTGAGTATTTTCCGAAAGCCTGGTCAGGTTCTTATTTTTTTGAACGACCTCCGGCAGCGACAGATTTTGTCTATCTTCGCCCACGGGAATTTTTATCGCCTGCGCATCACGCAACGCCAGCAGCAGGTTGTGCGACGCCCCATCCAGGGCAAGGCGGACGCCACCCCCGGGCTTGGGGACGATGGTAGAGCCATCAAGGCTGGAACCTGCATCGCCCCCGGATGTCGAGCCGGGGTTCCGCCGTCGTCACAACCGCCTTGAACCCTGGCCGGCCTGCGGGCAGGCAGGGATCAACGATCAGGGTGCCGACCTCGCGGCGGATGCCCGGCATACACCCCCGGGACCAGTTAGAATCATATCGCGGTGTGGCGGCGCGTTCCCCCTCCACGACGGTGACATGGGGGGCCTATATCTGCGGTTCGCCGGGGGAACGGGGCCTGCGGGTGGCGATCAGCGCGCCGAACTCTGCCAGATACTCGGTCTGCACGAACAGCCTAGCAAAGGCCGGATGGGCATTGTCCGCCGCCGGACTGGTCAGCACCAGTTCGGCATAGGAGGTCAGTTCGATCTCGCGCGACCGGCGCGCTATTGGTCAGGGATAGCCGGCGGACTTCGCCATGCGCCTCGCCGGAAACCAGCACGGCCATGCTGGTGGTCAGGCTGGTGTCGCCATCGGTGAACTCGGTTTGGTCCTCGCCGAAGACGACCTGTCGCGGCACCATTGTGTCGACCACTGGCTGCGCCGCCGCAGACAACAGAGCTATGTCAGCCGCCTCCTGAAGCTGCGAAAGCACAAGTAGGCTTCTTCCACCATTACCGATAGCGGATCGCGCCCTTACCAAGCCCGGTGACCGCGCCCTTTGAGATCACGTCCCCGTGCGTGGTGTAGGAGCGCTGGCGCCGGGTCAGACCTGGAG
>NZ_JBMDKJ010000061.1:0-7431 GCF_057809655.1 Niveispirillum sp. FG148 | reverse complement strand
ATGTCGGCGCTGACCGCGCCTCACGCTGGGCCCCGGCTTTCGCCGGGGTGACGGGAAAAGGGCGGTTGCCCCTCATGCGGTCCGATGCCCCCCCAAACGTCAACCTTGTGCGCAAGCCCCAAGATGTTGATAAAGCCTTAGTCAACGCTACCCTTCACCCCCGGACGGATATCCATGGACCAGCCCACCCAGACCGCAGGACTGAGCCCGGACCAGTTGGACCATGCCGCCCCCACCCCGCTTTATCACCAGATCTATCTGGTGCTGCGGGAGAAGATCCGCAGCGGGGAGTTTCCGGCCAATTCCGTGATGCCGGGCGAACAGGAACTGGCCAAGCTGTTCGACGTGTCGCGCATCACCGTGAAACGCGCCCTGAACGAACTGGCGGCCCATGATCTGGTCAGCCGGCATCGCGGGCGCGGCACGGTGGTGACGGCGTCGGCGACCCTGCCCCAGGTCCATGGCAGTTTCGACAATCTGATCGACAGCCTGAAGACCCTGGGCCTGGAAACGCAGGTGCAGGTGCTGGAACTGTCCGACATGCCGGCCCCGCCCGCCGTGGCCGCCCTGCTGGATCTGGAACCGGGGGCAGAGGTGCAGCGTGGCGTGCGCCTGCGCAAGCTGACTGGGGAGCCGTTCAGCTATCTGATCCAGTATATGCCCGGCGACATCGCCGCCCGTATCAGCCGCGCGGATATGGAGACGGTGCCCATGCTGGTCCTGCTGGAACGGGCCGGCGCCACGCCTTATGAGGCGGAACAGTGGATCACCGCCGTGGCCGCCGATCCGCCCATCGCCGCCGCCCTGGAGATGGCGCCGGGCGCGCCGCTGCTGCGGGTGGAACGGGTGATGCGCGACAAGGCCGGCAGGGCCGTACAGCTGATCTACGCCCATTACCGCCCCGACCGCTTCAAATACCATATGCGCTCCAGCCGCAAGGGCAGCAGCCAATGGCGGGCGGAAGGGTGAGGTTGGGTTGATAAGGCGCTGATTTGGCGCCCATGGGCGCAGGCCGGGGTGACGGCTGTGAGACCCAAGTCGATTCCAATTCAATAGAATCCGAGAGACCCATGTCCGACAAAGTCATCCTGCGCCGTGACGGCGCCGGCATCGGCCGCCTGATCCTGAACCAGCCGGCCAAGCGCAACGCCTTGTCGCAGGAAATGTGGCGGCTGGTGCCGCAACGGCTGGCCGAAGCGGCGGCCGATCCCGCTATCCGCGTGCTGGTCGTGCAGGGTGAAGGCGGCACCTTTGCCGCCGGGGCCGACATTTCCGAATTCGAAGCCGCCTATGAAACCCGCGACAGTACCGCGGCCTATGCCGGCGACATTGCCGGAGCCATGGATGGGCTGGCCGATTTCGCCAAGCCGACCATCGCCCTGATCCAGGGGGCGTGCGTGGGCGGCGGGCTGGGTCTGGCGCTGGCCTGCGACCTGCGCTTTGCCGCGTCGGACGCGCGCATGGGCATCACGCCGGGCAAGCTGGGCCTGGTCTATCCGCTGGGCGATACCAAGCGGCTGGTGCAGACGGTCGGCCCCAGCCATGCCAAGGACCTGCTGTTCACGGGCCGCTTGCTGGGGGCTGCCGAAGCGCTTTCCATGGGGCTGGTCAACAAGGTGGAGGCACCCGATGCGGTTGAGGCGGCGGTACTGGACTATGCCGCCCAGGTGACCGCCGCCAGCCAATATTCCGCCCGCGCCACCAAACGCATGATCAACCGCGTCCTGGCCGGCCAGATCAAGGATGATGCGGTCACCGTGACCGAATTCCTGGACGCCATCGAAGGCCCCGACTTCATCGAGGGCCGCGACGCCTTCCGCGACAAGCGCAAGCCGAACTTTCCGTTCGGCTGAGGGTTGGGGGGACAGGGTCCGTCCGATGCAGGTTGAAGCCACTTCTCCCGTCATCCCGGCGAAAGCCGGGACCCAGGGGCCACAGGATCAACTCTCGAAGCCGCGTGGATAAAGGATGGCTGAAAGGTAGGGCTTTTGGCCCCTGGGTCCCGGCTTTCGCCGGGATGACGGGAGTGGATCGTTTCAGTCAGAACCTGACAGACACCAGCAACAGCGGGCGGACGTCGGGAGGGAGTGTGCCACCCCCCCTTCCCCTACCCCGCCGCCGCCGCCAGCGCCTGGCGCAGCACGCGGCGGTCGCCGATATGGTTGGCCAGGATCAGGATCAGGCGGGCGTTCAGGGCGTCGCTGTCGGTCCCGTCCCGCCCTTCGTGAACCGCCAGCAGTTCGGCATAGAACCCGTCCGGGTCGGGAATGTTGGGGGTCAGGATCAGGTCGTTCATGCGGCAAACCCCATGGCTTTGCGCTGCGCGGCGTTGATGGCGTCGGCGGTCGGCCGGTGCCAGCGGGCCGCCACATATTGGTCGGGCCGGAACAGGTACGCCGCCCCCGGCGTCAGGGCGTAACGGTCGGCCAGGACCCCCGTCGCGGATACCGGCAGCAGCCGCACCCCGTCGGGCAGGGGCCCGTCCCAGTCCGCGGCCATCAGCACGAAGTCCCCACCCAGCCTGTCCAGCAGCCAGCCGCTGCCCAGATCGGCATCGATGGCCGGTGCCCCTGGCGGCACGCCGCCCGTCCAGACATCCCTATCCGCACTGTTCAGCGGCCCGTCGGGGTAGCTGACGGGCGTGGACAGGCGGCCGGAATTGACCATGGGCCGGGCGAAGGGGAATTGTCCGGCCAGATCCAGCACGGCGTCGCGGAACCGCGTGCTGACCGCCGATTTCGGGGTCAGGAAATCCGTGGACCGGCTGGAATTCAGGATATTCTCATCCGCCGTCGCGGTCGCTTCCACATCATAGCTTTCCAGCAGGTCCGGCCCCGCCTGCCCGCGCAGGACCAGATCCAGCTTCCAGCCCAGATTGTCGATATCGGCCAGCCCGCCATTGCAGCCGCGCGCGCCGAAGGGCGAGACCAGATGCGCGCTGTCGCCTGCGAACAGCACGCGCCCATGCAGGAAGCGGCGCATGCGCCGGCACTGGAAGGTGTAAAGGCTGGTCCAGACCAGCTCGTACTCCACCCCGTCGCCCAGCATGGCCGACACCAGCCGGCGGACATTGGCCGGGTCCAGCGCCTGTTCCCGGTCGATGTTCCAGCCAAGCTGGAAATCCAGGCGCCAGACATTGTCGGGCTGCCGGTGCAGCAGGGCCGACTGGCCGGGATTGAAGGGCGGGTCGAACCAGAACCAGCGTTCGGCCGGCCGCTCCCCCTGCATGGTGATGTCGGCGATCAGGAAATGATCCTCAAACACCCGACCGTCGAAATCCAGGCCCAGCAGGGACCGCACGGGCGAGCGGTTGCCGTCGCAGGCGATCAGCCAGTCGGTGCGCAACCCATAGGCGCCCTGCGCGGTCTCCACCGTCAGATCGGCGCCCCCCTCGTCCGGCGTTACGCCCGTGACGGCGTGGCCCCAGCGGATTTCCACATTGGGCAGGGCTGCCACGGCCCGCCACAGATACTCTTCCACATGATATTGCTGGATATTGATGAAGCCCGGCCGCTTCTGCCCCTTCACCGGCAGCATGTCGAACTGGTAGAGCGGGTCGGGCGCATCGCGGCGAAACACCTTGCCGATATTCCAGACCACGCCCTTGTCGGTGATGACATCGCCCACGCCCAGCCGGTCGAAAATCTCCAGCGAGCGTTTGGAAAAGCAGATGGCCTTGGACCCGCCCGGAATGAAATCCAGCCGGTTCAGCACCAGGACCCGGTGCCCGCGCCGGCCCAGATCCAGCGCCATGGCCAGGCCGATGGGGCCGCCGCCGACAATGGTGATGGGGCTGTCGGCCTGATCCGGGGCCGGCCGGGGGCTGGCGCCGATGGGGCGCCAGACGGGGATGGTGGTTGCGGTCGCCATGGCGCTCACCCCTGCAGCTGGGCCCAGACGGCGCGGTCGCGATCCATGGTCCAGATGCGCGGCCAGTCAATGCCGTCCATCTCGTCCCACAGGCGCTGCACATTGAAGGGCAGGCAATGTTCGAAGATGGGCCAATGGCCGAATTGCGGGGAAAGCGCCTTGTGTGTCGCCTCGAACGCCTGCTTCAGCGTGCCGCCGGCGGCATGCACGGGACCGACATTGTCGATCATGCCGGTCAGGAAGCCGCGCGTCTGTTCAATGGCGGCATCCACGGCGTCGCGCCCGATGGCCACGGCGCCCCGCCCGCCCACCAGCTTGTCGGCACCAAACGCCTTCACCCGGTCCAGCGTGGCCGCCGCCCATTCCCTATGGAAGGCGTCGCCCGTGTAGAGTGCGGCCTGCGCCTCCACCAGATCGCCCGCGAACAGGGACCGGGACTGGCCGTGCCAGGCCACGATGTCGCCCGCCGTATGGCCGCGCCCGCAGAAGCGCAACTCCAGCGTGCCGCGCGCGCCGCCCAGATCGATCTCCACGCCCTGGTCAAAGGACAGGTCGGGGAAGGTCAGGCCGGGGATCTCCTCGGCGCCTTTGAACAGGCGCGGCATGCGGCCCTGTTCGCTGTCCCAGTCGGCCTGGCCGCGTTCAAGGATCAGGCTGCGCGTGGGCGCGCTGGCCAGCACGATCTGCGCCCCGAAGCCGGCGGCACCCAGGGCACGCACGGCATGATAATGGGTCAGCACCAGATAGCGCACGGGCTTGTCGGTGTGCTGGCGCAGCTTGGCCAGCCAGTCGCGCGCCGCCGACGGCGTGGCGCGGGCATCAATGGCGACCAGGAAATCCTCCCCCTCCACCGCGCCGACATTGGGGTCGCCCTCCGCCGTCAGGGCATAGACCCCGTCGGCCAACACCTCCAGCGTCTCCTGCTTCTCCCCCAGATCGGCCGATGATGCGAATGCCTTGGCCATGGTGTTTCCTCGTTCTTGATTGGCTGATCCGAACGATAGCGCTTCCCACCAAATCGCTTGTCACCGGAATGGATGACAGACCGGTCGGTCAATGATAGCCATAGGGAATGGATCGGCACCCCTGGAGCCCGCCGCCATGGTCAACCTGACGCCCGACCGGATTTCCGGCCTGATCGATGCCATCGGTAATGATGGGCTGGCGCCGCGCATGCTGGATGCCGCGCGGACCCTGCTGCCGGCGGTGGAGATTTTCGCCTATGCGGGGCGCGACGGGGCCGCCCCCCGCCCCCTGCTGTCGCACGGGCTGGACGGGCAGGCGCACGGCCGCGTCCGATCCTTTGCCAGCCATTTCCACATTGCCGATCCCGTGCGCGACACGCGCGCCCGCACGCCCGCCGGCGGCAGCTTCGCCACGCGCGTGGCCACGGCGCAGATCGGGCGCGGCGATTACCGCTGGCACTGTTTTGAAAAGCCGGGATTCGCCGAAAAGCTCTGTTTCGGCTGGCGCGACGGCACGGATGATTATGTGCTCAGCTTCTATCTGACCGACCCGGCCCCGGCCGATCTGGGCGGGCTGGAAGGGTTCGGCAGCCTGTGCATGGGCGTGCTGCTGCGCCATGCCGCTGCCGGCCGGATGGCGGACCGGCCCCTGGCCGCACGGCTGGAAACACGCCTGGCCCGCACCTATCCCACCCTGACCCCGCGCGAACGCACCGTTTCGGCCCTGCTGCTGTCAGGCATGACCGTTGAACAGGCGGCCGCTGCCCTGGGCCTGTCCGTCAACAGCGTGGCCACCTACCGCCGCCGCGCCTGTGCCCGGCTGGGTATTGATGCGCTGGCGGCGATGCTGGATGGGATGGTCTGACGGGGGGCGTTGGGCAACGGTCGATCCCTCCCTCCCAAGCCCTGGCGGGCTTGGGAGGGTCAGGGCAGAAAAGCCTGCTCCTTACGGCAACAGCACGGCCGCCCCGCCGAAACGGCCGGCGCGCAGATCGTCCAGCGCCTCATTGGCGCGGATCAGCGGATAGGGGTGGGTGGACAGGCGCAGCGGCACCCGTGCCGCCAGCGCCATGAAATCCAGCCCGTCCTGACGTGTCAGGTTGGCGACCGACACGATTTCCCGCTCCCGCCACAACAGGCTGTAGGGGAAGGCGGGAATGTCGCTCATGTGGATGCCGGCGCAGACGACGCGCCCGCCCGGCCGCACGGCGGCCAGGGCCGCCGGCACCAGATCGCCCACGGGGGCGAACAGAATGGCGGCGTCCAGCGGCATGGGGCCCGGCCGGTCCGACGGTCCGGCCCAGTCCGCCCCCTGGGCCAGCGCAAACTGCGCCGCCGCCTGATCACCCGGCCGGACAAAGGCATGGACCGTGCGGCCTTCCGCCTTGGCCACCTGGGCGATGATATGGGCCGCCGCCCCGAAACCATAGAGGCCGAGCGTAGCGGCATCGCCGGCCTTGCGCAGGGCGCGATAGCCGATCAGCCCGGCACAGAGCAGCGGTGCCGCCTCCACATCGCTGTAGCCGTCGGGGATGGGCAGGCAATAGCGGGCATCGGCCAGCATGTGTCCGGCATAGCCGCCTTGCAGCGTATAGCCGGTAAAGCGCGCCTTCTCGCACAGGTTTTCCCGCCCCGCCCGACACTGGTCACACACCCCGCAGGTCCAGCCCAGCCAGGGCACGCCGACCCGGTCGCCCACCGCCATGCCGGTGACGCCGACGCCCAGGGCCGTCACCCGCCCCACCACCTCATGCCCCGGCACGATGGGCAGGGCGGCGTCGGGCAGGTCGCCATCCACGACATGCAGGTCGGTGCGGCAGACGCCGCAGGCGCAGACGCGCAGGGCCACCTGCCCGGGGCCGGGCACGGCTTCCGCCAGCCAGTGCAGCACCAGCGGCTGGCCGGTCCTGTCCAGGACCATGGCGGGATGGGTGGGGGTCATGCGCGCCCTCCGTCATATGTGTGGAAATGATATTTCCACCATGCGCCGGAACGGAAAACCCCGCGATGATCCAGGTCAAGCCACCTGTTGGGCCGATACATGCGGCCGGGCAGCGGACAGCGCGCCGATGATGTCGCGGGCGGCATAAGGTTTGGGCACGGCAATGGCGGATTGCCAGGCCGCACCCGTGTCATGCCCATGGCTGCCGGTCAGGACAACGGGCACCCGCCCCTCGGCCAGCAGCTCGGCCAGCCAGGAAGCCCGCTCCTCCAGCCCGTCACTATCGGCCAGAACCATGTCCAGACCGTCGGGCGACAGCAGGTCCGCGGGCGGGGCCATACCGTTGCTGGTGCCGATGATATGGCATCCAGCCGGCTCCAGGATGGCGCGCAGTTCCGCCAGCAGCAGCGCATCCTGTCCCACCAGCAGCAGCCGGCAGCCTTCCAGGGCGCGGGGGTCCGTCACGGCCGGCAGGTCGGTCGGGTCATCCAGGCCTACCGGGCCCATGGCCGGGCGTACGGCGCCGGGCAGGATCAGCGTGGCGCGCAGGCCCTGCGGCTGCCAGTCGAACCGGGCCTGCCCGCCCGGCCGGCCCGCCACGGCCAGTTCCACCAGCCGCAGCCCGAAACTGGCGGGGGGGGGGGGCGCGGCCGG
>NZ_JBMDKJ010000060.1:0-8019 GCF_057809655.1 Niveispirillum sp. FG148 | reverse complement strand
ACACAACGCAACCAGATTCTTCACAGCATCGTCACTTTCTTGAAATCAGACGGAAAACATAGCCCAGACGGGGGAAATGGACGCGGACGGGGCCCAAGCCATCAGGCTGATGATCGAGCGCGATGCGGGTAGCGGACAGCGCGGCCAGATTTCCCAGCGACGATTCCTTCCCGAAGCTTTCCGGCTGTACAGCCATGGGCAGGCCAAGCGCCGGTGTCCCCGGTACATCCAGATGCGGGGGGAGATCGTTCGGGGTGGCGGCAGCCGCCACGTCATGCGCGGTGGCGGCCGGGATCTCCTGCCGGTCTCCATGGCCGAAGGCGGTCATCCGGTCCAGCCAGGCTGTCAGCGGGCCGGCCTTCAGCCCCAGACGGGTCAGGCCATCGACTCCCCCCAGAAACCACAGCGTATGATAAAGCTGGAAATCGGCCATCGATGGTCCCTGCCCGCCCAGGAAGTCGCCGGCCTGGGCGACACCGTTTTCGATGATGGGAAGCAGCGCCCGGACATTGCCGGCCAGCGCCGGAAGGGCCGCCTTCATCTGGGTGCGGTCCAGCACGGCCCCCAGCATGGCGCCGCGGTCGGCCAGGAAGGCGTCGGGCAACTCGTCCGCCTTCACCGCCAGCGCCAGGCGAGCGGCCCGCCAGAAGAAATCGGCCTCCGCCCACAGGCCCGTCAGCGCCTGGGCAGCGGCTGCCGGCCCCGTGGCCAGGGCCGGACCGGGCAACACCTGTTCCAGCCGCTCGATCATCAGGCTGGTGTCACAATAGATGTCGGCCCCGATCTGCAGTACCGGCGTGCGGCGATAGCCGCCGGTCAGCCGCGTCAGGTCGGGCTTGGGCGCCACGGACGGAACCAGCACCGACTTCCACGCCGCCCGCTTGAAGCCCAGATAGGCACGCATCTTCTCCGAATAGGGGGAGGCATCATAATGGTGCAGGATAATGTCCATGATGATCTCTCCCCCGGGATCCGGATATCAGGTCAGTTGGCAGGCTTCACGAATCGCAGGGTCATGCGATCGCTTTCCCCGATGGCCAGATAT
Organism: Niveispirillum sp. FG148; assembly: GCF_057809655.1. Lineage (NCBI taxonomy): Bacteria > Pseudomonadati > Pseudomonadota > Alphaproteobacteria > Rhodospirillales > Azospirillaceae > Niveispirillum > Niveispirillum sp. FG148. The sequence goes on along the minus strand of NZ_JBMDKJ010000060.1, from coordinate 6,974 downwards.
TTATCGCGGTCCTGATCCTTCAAGGTCAGGGTTGGCGGCAGGGTCCACACACCCTTGGGATGGTCCTTGGTGTCACGCGGGTTGGAATTGATCTCCGACGTCGCCACCAGTTTGAAGCCGGCATCGGTCGCCAGCTTGATCACATAATCCTCCCGGACATAGCCGTTGGGGGCCTTGGGATCCTGCGGCTGGTCCTTGTTGGCGCGGTGTTCGACCACGCCCAGCACGCCGCCGGGTTTCAGCGCCTTGAACATGGCCTTGAACGCATCCTCCGCCCAGCCGGCGCCCATCCAGTTATGGACATTGCGGAAGGTCAGGACGCGGTCGACGGACCCGGCCGGCACGAAATCCAGCGCCTTGGGGCCGAATCCGACCACCTGGGTGTTGCCATAGAGGTCGGGCTTGGCCGCCAGCTTGTCCTTGAAACGCTGGATGGCGGCCAGCGTGTTGGGAGAGGCGCCGTTCGGATCGGCCCCCGCCGCAATATAGGTGCCGTTGGCGTTCAGCAGCGGCCCCAGCACCTCGGTGTACCAGCCGCCACCGGGCCAGATCTCCACCACCTTCATCCCCGGCTCCACGCCGAAGAATTCCAGCGTCTCGACAGGGTGACGCCACGGGTCACGGGCCTTGTTCTCCGGGGAACGCTGATCGCCGGCCAGAACGGGACCGAGCGCATCGCGCAACCCGGCAGCGGCGACCTGGGTCGCGGCCGCAGAATCGGCGGCCATTGCCGGTGACAGGGGCAGGGCCAGGGCCGCCGTCAGCAGCAGCGGCTTCAGCAGGGAGTGACGCATGGGCTTTCCTTCCGCGATCTTGCGGATGCCGACGGCATCCGGAATGCGGGCAAGGTTAACCATGGGACGCGGCGGCACCAAGCAGCCGTTCGGCCTATCCGGCAGATGGACCGGATAGACATGCCCATATTGGCCCCAATGGCGGAGCGGGCTTGTCTTACCGGCAATGTCTGGGAAGGATTGGTGCCCCCGGTCGGACTCGAACCAACACGCCCTTGCGGGCAACAGATTTTGAGTCTGCCGCGTCTACCATTTCGCCACGGAGGCACCGAGCGCATCAACGCGAGGCGGCACTATAGTGATGATGTGATCGCGGTCAATGAAATCCTGCACCCTGGCGCGCATAGGGACAGGCGCGGCCATCCGTCCCAGGCGACGGACGCTTTGCGACGGTTCCACACCATCATATAGTCGGCGGCATGATGAACCATACAGACACCATCCTCGCCCGCCTGACGGGCGCGCCCCGCCTGCCCTCGCTGCTGTTGGCACTGTCCGCGGCGGGTGCGTTGGCTACGGCCTTCGCGTCCCAGTATTGGGGCGGGCTGAACCCCTGTGAAATGTGCTGGTGGCAGCGCTATGCCTATATGGCCGCCCTGCTGCCGCTGCTGCCGTCGGCCCTGCTGGTGCTGGACCGCAGTACCCGGCGCCTCAGCCTGCTGGCCGGCGCTGCGGTGTTCCTGGTCGGGTCGGGTCTGTCGCTTTTCCATGCGGGGGTGGAACAGAAATGGTGGCAGGGCTTCACGGCCTGCACCGCCCCGGTCAGCGCCGGCGGGCTGGAAGATCTGCGCGCCGCCATCCTGGCGGCACCGGCGGTACGCTGTGACGAGATACCCTGGTCGCTGTTCGGCATTTCCATTGCCGGCTACAGCGCCATTGCCAGCCTGCTGCTGGCCCTGTTTGCCCTGAAGGCAGCCTATTCCGCGGAGTCGGCACGATGACAAACCATAATCCTGGCCTGCCTGTACATGTCCTGGCCCCCCGCCCCCTGTCGGAGCCGGACCTGACCGACAGCGACGCGGCACCCATCTATGCCCGGCCCCGACACCTGCCGGGCGATGCCGGGGCGTCGCTGGAACGGATGATCCGCGTCGATCAGGCCGGCGAATATGGGGCCACGCGCATCTATGCGGGGCAACTGGCGGTGATGGGCAAGGGAGAGAAGGGGCCGATGATCCGCCATATGGCGGAACAGGAGCAGGTCCACCTGAAGACCTTCAATGATCTGGCGCGCGCGCGCGGCGTGCGGCCAACGGTGCTGCAACCCTTCTGGCATGTGGCGGGCTGGGCGCTGGGAGCCGGGACGGCGGCCCTGGGCAGCCGCGCCGCCATGGCCTGCACCGTCGCCGTGGAAGAGGTCATCGACGAGCATTACGCTCATCAGTCCGAACAGCTGGGCCCGGAGGAGGCCGCGCTGAAGGCGACGATTGAGCAGTTCCGCGCCGAGGAGCTGGAGCACCGCGATATCGGCCTGGCGCACGAGGCGGAACTGGCCACGGGCTATCCCGTGCTGTCGGCCCTGATCAAGGCCGGGTCACGGACCGCGATCTGGTTATCGCAGCGGTTCTGAGAGACCGCGCCGCCGGACGCCGCCCTGTCATCGATAGCGGGCGGCGTCGGCCACTTCACGGTCGACAATGGTCTTGCCGATGGGGGCAAAGGCCAGACCGGCGAATTTGAAATGCTGCAGACCGAACGGGATGCCGATCACGGTCAGGCAGCAGAGCGCGCCCAGGATCAGGTGGCCCAGGCCCAGCCAGACGCCGCTGAACAGGAACCAGATCACGTTACCGATGAAGCCCAGAGGGCCGGTACCGATATCTTCCCGCCCCGTCAGGATTTCGCGGCTGACGGCCACGCGGCCGAAGGGCCACAGCATGAACAGGCCGATATTGAACGCTGCCCGCGCCCAGGGAATGCCCACGATGGAAACGACCATGAGGATGGTCGAGGCGAACCAGGCCAGCCCGGCATTCCAGCCGAACAGCACCAGCCACAGCACATTCATCAGCAGATTGATCATCGACCCTTCCTCCTATGCCCGATAAATCAGGCCCTGGTACGGGGCTTTCCCGACCAGGGCCATTGTGCACGATCAGGCCATGTTGGAAATGACCGCTGCAAGCACACCGGCTGGTGCCACCACCCGTACCAGCAGGCGCCAGAGATTGAACAGCAGCGGGCTTTCAAAGCCCAGCGCCTTCATCGCGTCCTCCCGCGTTACCACCCAGCCGGCGAACAGGGCCAGACAGACCCCGCCGAAGGGCAGCAGGATGTTGGAGGTGAGATAGTCGATCCAGTCGAACCAGGTGCGGGTGCCGCCCAGCGGATGCACATCCGACCAGATATTGAAGGAAAACAGGGTCAGGAAACCGACGATCCAGGCGATGATGCCGCCAGTCCAGGACAAGGCCGCGCGCGACAGGCCCGTGCGGCCCGAGAAAGCGGCCACAATCGGTTCCAGCAGGGAGACCGAGGAGGTCAGCGCCGCGATCGCCAGCAGCACGAAGAACACCGCACCGAAAATCGCGCCGCCCGGCATGGCGCCGAAGGCCACGGTCAGGGTCACGAACACCAGCCCCGGCCCCGCCGACGGATTGAGCCCATTGGCGAAAACGATGGGGAAGATGGCCCCGCCCGCCAGGACCGCCGTCAGGATGGCGGCGAAGACAATGACGACAGAGGTGCGGGGAATGGAAACATGGGCCGGCAGATAGGCACCATAGGCCAGCATCGTACCCAACCCGATCGACAGCGAGAAGAAGGCCTGGCCCGTCGCGGCCAGCACCACATCCACCGTCACGGCGCTGAAGTCAGGCTTGAACAGATAGGCCATGCCGGCAGCGAAATCGCCTTCAATCCCGGCATAGATGCAGAGCACCAGCAGCAGCGCGAACAGAAGCGGCATCATCCAGACCACGGCCTTTTCGATGCCGCCCTGGATGCCCTTGGCAACGGGCACAATGGTCAGCAGCATGAACAGAGCGTGCCAGAAGGTCAGCGCCCAGGGATCGGCCAGCAGCGCATTGAAGACAGCCCCGGTCTGATCCCCCGTCAGGCCGGTCATCTGTCCCGTCAGAAGTTTGGGGATATAGGCCAGAGACCAGCCGGCCACGACCGAATAGAAGGACAGGATCAGCACCGCCGCCAGCACACCGATACCACCGATGGCCCCCCAGAAGGTGCGCCCCGTGTAACGGCGCCCCAGCGCGACCAGCGTGTCGATGGGGCCCTGTCGCCCCATGCGGCCCAAGGTCAGTTCCGCCATCAGGATGGGCAGGCCGACGGCCAGCACACAGATGAGATAGACCAGCATGAAGGCGGAACCGCCGCCTGTACCGATCATATAGGGAAATTTCCAGATATTGCCCAACCCGACCGAGGAACCGATCGCCGCCATCAGGAAGGCGAAACGCGACGACCACTGGCCGGCGGCGGCGCCGGCATTGTCATTGGATTGCAAGTGCCCGTACCCCTCGTGCCGCCCCCGTTTCCGGACCAACCGGTCGTGGAGGGTCATTTTGTCCGATTTTTCAAGCAATAACCCCGGGCGGGTGGCAGCGGCAAGCCCATCGGTGCCGACAGGACGGCGATGGTCTGCACCCGTGACGATTCCTTTACGGAAATGACGACGCCCGCATGGCCGGCAATTTTGCCTTGCGCGCACTGCGGATTGACGGAAACGCCTGCGAGGCCTATTTTATCCACAACGATTGAGGTGTGCGATGGCGATCAGCGGCGTTTCCTCCTACAGCAGTTCCGTGTTCCAGACGCCGGGTGTGCGTCCGCCGGACAACACGACGGGTACCCGCGTGCAGCCCGTGCCCCCCTCGACAGAGGAGCAGACGGAGCGTACGGCCTCTGCGCAGAACCAGCAGCAGACCAACACCAACCCGACCGACAATGAGCGTCAGGAAGCGGTGAGCGCTGGTCGGACGCGCGGCAGCTTCGTGAATATCTCCGCCTGATCTGAGCGGGTATCGGATTGATTCAGAAAGCGCGGCACCTTCGGAGCGCCGCGCTTTTTCTTTGGCCGCCGGGTCTGCGGGACTGGAGCGTATTTCCGGTCGACCGGAAACAGCGCTATTCAGCCAGGCGGAGGACGCCGCCCAGGGTGTTGAAGCCGGCGATCAGTCCGGGATGGCGGTCGATCACGGCGCCCGTCCCGCGCAGGGACAGGGGCGATTGTCCTCGACACCCCCATGCCAGCAAGGCCAGCGCCAGCGGCACATCGCCTTGCACCATTATCGGGGAAGCCTTGGCCGGATGGCCGCCGCCCACCAGCAGATCATCGCCTTCCCAGCGGATCCCAATGCCGGCCGCCAGCAGCGCAGGCATCCGCGGGGTCAGATGATCCCACATCCGCGCAGCACCGGTCAGCCGCGTCTGCCCCACCGCCATGCCCGCCGCCGCCAGCAGGAAGGGCAGAACATCCTGCCATGGCATGGCGGGCGTCAGATCAATGACCGATCCGGTCATCCCGACCGCGTGCAGATGCAGGTCGGCCACCGACAGCCCGTCACACGTTCCGGCACCGGTCGCATGGACATCCGCCCCCAACGCGCGCAGGGCCGGAAGCAGCGTCAGACCGATCCGGTCCATGGCCACGCGCGGCAAGGACAGTGATCCCCCCGGCCGGGCCAGCGCCGCCAGCAGTGCCATGCAGGCCAGATCGGCATCACCAGGCAGGCGGACCGTGCGCGCCGACAGTTCGGCATAGCCCATGACGCCTGTTTCACTGGCGCTGACATCGACCCTCGCGCCGAAATGGGCCAGCAGCCCGTCAATGGCGTGGGGACCGGTCCCGGCGCCCCGGACCGATGTGCGACCGGGAATATTCAGCCCGGCCAGCAGCAAGGCGGCCCGTTCCCATCCACCGTCCACCCCATGGCTGGCCGGCAATGGCTGGGCGGCCCCCGTGACCGTTCCCGGCAGACGCCCGCCAGAGCGCAAAACCAGTCGGGCACCGATTCGCGACAGCGCCGCCGTCAAGTCCGCCCTTATTGGATCATAGCTCTCACAGCGATCAATGGTAGATACGATTGACTGACTTGCCACCATCCCCAACAGCAGCGCCGCCACGGCCCCGCTGCCGCCGGTTTCCAGCACCCGGTCAGGTTCGGCAAGGCCGCCGACGCCCCGCCCCTGCACGGTCACCCCATGGTTGTCCAGCGGACAGGTCTGCACGTCCAATGCGCCCAGCGCACGCCTGAAGACCCGGACTTCCGCCGTGTCGACCAGGCCGGACAGGGTGGACCTGCCCAGTGCCAGCGCCGCACAGGCCATGGCCGACAAGCCGGCAGTCCGGTCGCCGGGCAGTTCCCAGCGGCCATGGAGGGGACCCGGGGCGGGACAAGAGATCAACAAGGGATCGGCAGGGATCGCTGCCATGGGATCAGGACCATCCATGAAGGGGCGCGACAGATCATCCATTGCGACATAGCATGGGGATCGCCAGCCGGAAAGCCGCACCCCCATTCAACGCCGTCCAGCGGCGAAAACAATCGGGGGTACTGTTACTTCCGTTTGACAGGGGCCGCCTGTCATGGCAGATGCGGCCGGAACCGCGGCGCAATTTCTTGGGCGCGCGTTATTGACGGAGGACTGCCGTGGCCAAACCCGAGTGGGGTATTAAGCGCATCTGCCCCAGCTGTGGCTCGCGCTATTACGATATGAAGAAGGATCCGCCGACCTGTCCGTCGTGCGGCACGATTTTCGATCCTGAGGCGTTGCTGAAGTCGCGTCGCGCCCGTCCGATGCCGACGGAAGACACCAAGAAGGTGGTCGCCCCGCGCGATGACGAGGAAGTGCTGGATACGGAAGTCGAGGAGGAATTGGACGAAGCCGCCGAGATCGTCGGTGACGATGTCGATGTCGCCGACGAGCTGGACACCGAGGACGTGGATGACGGCGTCGGCGAGGACGAGGACGTCCTGCTGGAAGATGCCGACGAGCTGGACGATGGCGACGACATGGGCGAAGTCGTCGATGTCCAGGGCGACGAGGAGCCGTAAGCGGCCGTCAGGGGGCGGCGATCCGGAAATCATCGCCCCCTGAAATTTTATGCTTGCGTCGGCGTCGGACTTTGTCCATAAAGCCGCCCACCGCGACGGTCACCCAGACGGCGCGAACGAGTTACGGGGCCATAGCTCAGCTGGGAGAGCGCTACAATGGCATTGT
>NZ_JBMDKJ010000006.1:0-313568 GCF_057809655.1 Niveispirillum sp. FG148 | reverse complement strand
ACCTCCAGGTCTGACCCGGCGCCAGCGCTCCTACACCACGCACGGGGACGTGATCGAACTGGCGATAGACGGCCGATATCGACCAGCCTTTCTCCAACTCCGCCATGATGGCATCGCGGCGGGCCAGGAACGCCACCCTGCCCGCCGTCAATTGTCGTCTTGCTGTCATGTAATCACCTCTGGCTTACCGATACGAATCGGCAAGAACAGTCGGTAACGTAAAATCACATCGGCGCGAATAGTCTAAAAAATGCTCAGAACCAGTACGAGCAGAGACGAACAATAATACATACTTCAGACTAATATCGAATAGCTGCGAATAAATCAGTATTCTCACGAACACTTGAACTATATGCGTGACCGGGCAGGATAGGTAATGTTGGCCAACAGCCCAACATTACAGCTTACTCGCCGACAGCTCGACGCGATCCGGCATCCGCCGGGCGAAGAGCGGGAGAAGGACGGACATGACCATGAAAGACCGGCTCGACGATCCGGCCCAGGCCCCCAGGGACCGGCAACGAACCCTGCGCGTCGTGGTCAACGACCATGAGCGGGAACGGATCGAAGCCATGGCGAAGATGGCCAGCCTCTCCCTGTCCGCCTACCTGCGCACCGCCGGCCTGAACCACCCGATCCGCAGCACGCTGGACTACGACGCCATCATGGAGCTGATCCGCCTGCACGCCGACCTTGGCCGCATCGGCGGCCTGCTGAAGCTGTGGCTGGCTGAACGCCGGGGCGAGGCGGTGCCGGCGGAGAGGGTCGATGCGGCGTTTGAGGAGCTGCGGGAGCTGAGAGGGCTGTTGTTCAGGAAGATTGAGGCGCTATCAGCTTGACGCCGCGCCCGCTACGACAATATCGCCAGCGTGAGTCGGCATCCGACCTGCATAGAGTAAGATAACGATTAGGCGGGATGACGAAGGACCGGTCTAGCCATCCAACCTAAGCCTCCCTAGGCCGACGGTTGACGCCGTGTGTCGTGGTCACCGGCCACGATTGAGAAAGGGTTGCATTCTAAATTGCAAGACTCAGCTGTTTTGACGCTATATCTGTTTCCTTTTGCCAGAGCCAAGCATCAAAATCACGGCGAGGGAGCTCTAGAAGATCAGCTGCGAAGCAGAAAGACATATGCAAAGAATCATAATCTTCCCACGGAACGCCAACTCTTTTAGCAAACTTTCGCACATGCCTATCCACCGCGAAAGAGTCTATACCAACAAGACAAGACAGATAGTCAACTGTCTTTCGACCAACACCGTTGACATTAAGAAGATCATTTTTTAAATTACTATTTTTCAAAAAATATCTTAATTCCACCATTGTCTCAATGTTCTTATCTCTTAGGAAATATACAACTCTGTGAAATCTATTTATTTTATCTTGATGAGTCCAATCCAAAAAAAACCCCGTATCTCCCCGCAGCATCATATCAATAATAGTCGAAATATTATCCATCTCTGGAAATTTCCGGATAATTCTTTCCACTCTCGGCCGCACCACCGAGTTATAGTTCAGCCCCGCCTGAAGAACTGCGTCCGCAAGGACCGCTCCCATATGAGTGCAGCTAACTCGCCCTCGAATGCGCCTGACCAACGCACCTTCAGTCTTCGCGCGATCTGCAATGCGGCGCGCCGCAAGCAGTATCTCGGTGGTTGAAGCAACTGCAGCCATCGAATCCTACTCCTGCACCGCTTTTAAGAATCATAAAAGCCCGACCCCTGCCAAGGCAGCCAAGCGTTCTACGCAGTTCGGGCAAGCGCCGCAAGGGAATAAACTAGCGGCTTGACATGAATAGGTTCTCCCGATCGGAACACCAAGCTTGATGGCCTCACGAACGACATCCGCCTTTGAAAAATAGCGGAAAGGTGAAATAAATCTAATTGAACCTATACTTTCTATCAAATTTCCCAACCCATTCATATACTCGGCGGTGCAGTCTATTTCTTTAGCGTGATTACTGTTAATAAATCCCGTATATACTTCCTCTAAACAAATTGTCTGAGCCCTGGCGGCAGCGACGGCAAAAAACAGCATTGTTCTGTAAGGAATATATAAATCGTCGTCTTCAACGCTCTCGTTCCATAAATCTGCCTGCCTTATCATAATGGAATTTGATCCGCGAAATATGTCTGATATATTAATTCTTTCTGGCGACCTCATACCTTTAGGAAGAACCTCATTAACTCTATCCCATTCCATATCCACACAGTGCTGACCATAATCAAAAAACAATGGCCGTACCAAAGTCCCCCTCGAATGCAAAAGATAGGCTACTGTCGTAGAATCCAGTCCACCAGATGAAAGCAGCATAACTTCCTTCATTACCGCCCCCTAAAATCTGAAATTGCACGGAAAAGTCCGTTCAAGCAAATATCAAAATCGTTTGAATAGACATAACTTCCAGAAATAACCATTGTATTGTCATTTTCATCTCTTGGATCAAATGTTATGACCGGCTTACCAAGAGAAATTGCCATTCCAATTTCTACTAATGTTCCTGGATCGCGATTTAGAGGTATCGCAAAAATAAAATCACATTCTTTTAAAAGGTCCACATCCTTATGATAGGTTTCCAGTAGCAGGGGCTGACTTGATTTTAAGCTAAGCTCTCCATTTTCCAAAATTGGTCGCCGAATTCTAAAATTGTGATATTCCATAGACTGTATTGCGAGATCAATCTCAGGTTTTTTAATATAAGAAAAATCAGGCGCAGCAAGATATACGCTATATTTTTTTCTATCATGCCAAGGAAGAACTACACCATTCAATCCCTTTATTTCATCAACACTAAGATTATAATCCCTAGAAACTGACAGTTTAAAATCATCAGGATAAGTTGTTTGGGCATAATACATCGCAGATCTCGCGCCTCTCCAAGCAGCATCAACCCACCCGAGGTGCTTTAAACCCACCATAACAGATGAATACACATCGCCAACCCCAACAGAATTAACAGTTGAGCTTAGAAACGCACTAACTTCTTCAATTACACCACTGGATGGTATAAATAACCTACTACCGCCTCTATTTTCTTTTAGTAGAAAGATTTCAAATTTTATAGAAGATAAATATAACATCATATCATCTAATGAATATCTCCCATATTTATTAAAAATCCCAGAAGATGTTGATAAAATTATACACTTTATACTCCCGGAATAGGCCAATAGTTTATCTATATCAGACAAATCATATGCAATATCAAAGCTAAATTCTGCCTCTTTCGAAAATTGAGACCTTATTAAGGACAAGTCAAATTTTCCTGGAAATATTATTACATTTTTGTATTTCGATAACCTTTCCCCCTCATTAAAGATCACAATCTCCTTAGAATCTCTTAGTATATCTTCGTATCCCTGATCTGACACTTCAGTTACATCGACTATAGATATTACATTTGGGGCTCCAGTGACTTCTCCCAGCCAGATAAACTCTTCACACCCATGGTGAATAAGATATTCGGCAGCCTGATCCACCAAATACTTTGGACACACGGCAGCAACAGCATATCTAATCCCCGCCGCCCACGAGCCACGGGCCGCATGCGCAACTCCACCTAGGCGAAGCTTACACTTGATGCCGGGTTTAGGCAGGGTATAATCTACTATTAACTCACCCACAATGAGCATCGGCTCTAACGTCTTCATGATTGCCTCGGAGCAAAATCCACCACAACGGATGGGCTTAGAGAAATTGCAGACGAAAAGACCAATCCCTGATAAGCAAATCCACTCCTAATACAAGCAGCCAAGTAGTTATATGAAGTAGGAAGAACGCCAACTCTTTCACCATTTGAATGAACAGCAAATAATCTTACATCAAACGATATCGTCAAAACTTCCCCAACTCCCGGGACAGTGCCATTATTGGAATAATATTCGCAGAGAGCCACGTCCTCCAAGGCACACTGGAAAGCCCGACCACATGGGTCTTCCCCACTTGTACCCCCCCCACCCCCAGGTGACTGTGGCGTATTAGAGTAATCAGAAAATCGCCCTCCGCCCGTGCTGCCCATGGTAATCTCCCTTTTTCCTAATTTCAGGTGGTTGCCATTTTCTATAGTACGCCATGGATTGAAGATTTACAATAACTTGCAGTTTGGAGTACATTGGCTCAACGAGCTAGATTCTATTACCTAGCACCGGTCGTTAGCATCGACTTTTTGAACTCTAATATACCAACCACCCAATGAACAACAAAAATCTCTCGTAGATTGTGCAGAAAAGAGTGGAGGTTGCATTGGTTAAAATCTCATGCCTCAGTGAGGTTAAAGGTGTCATTGTACACAAGATAAATATAGATGGGATTTGCCCGTACTCAGGTAACCCACTTCATGGATCAACGATATCGCTTGCGTACAGACCAAAGGGCGTGGCGTATCCATTAGAGTGGCTTGAGGAGCTGATCTGCAAATACAGAAGTATAAATTCAGATCAAAGCATACGAAACATTGAGGAGTTGATTCAAGATTTGGCCATCAAAGCGGCAGAAAATTTAGGAGTACGTGTTCGTGTCAGAGCTGACTTAAAAGTTACTCCTCCCCAAGGGGGTAATACCCAAGATCTGTTTATGACGGCTAGGGCATCACCATCGGAATAATTTATATTATTCCATATAATACCAGCAATCCTCTCCTTGCTATTATTCCAATAAGTGTACTTCCGAGAAGATATCCAATAAGTTGAGAGGGAGATGTGAAATGGGTTGCGGGCGGTGATGCTGGCGCGATTTTTTACATGAGCGTCATCCTCTGGACAACGGTGATGTGGACGCCCCAGAATCGCCCCTTTATAACCGGGATCACCTTCGTTACCCGAGCGACCCGACGGATGCGGAATGGGCGCTTGTGTCGCCGCTGTTGCCTCCGGCTAAGCGTGGTGGCCGCCGACGCAGCGTTGACCTGCGGGAGGTGGTCAACGGTCTGAAGTGTGTGTTGGGTACTGGCTGCCAACGGCGAGCGATCCCGTAGGACCTGCCGCCGCGCAGCACGATTTTCGACTATCTGAGCCTGTGGAGTTGGGACGGGACGCTGGACCGCCTTCACCATGAACTCTATTTCCGCTGCCGCGAGCAGGCTGGCCGCGACGCTAGTCCGACAGCCGCGATCATCGACAGCCAGAGCGTGAAAAGCGCTGAAAAGGAGGGCGCTGCATTGCCCCGGCAGGGTACGATGCGGGCAAGAAAATCAAGGGCAAGAAGCGGCACATCGTCGTCGATACCCAGGGCTTCCTGATGCACGCCATCATCCATGCCGCCGACATGCAAGATCATGATGGCGCGTCGTGCTGATGGTCAGCCTGTTCGGTCTCTACCCCTTCCTGCTGAAGCTTTTCGCCGGTGGGGGGTGCCAGGGCGAAAAATTCCAGACCGGTCTGAAAGCCGCCCTCAAGCAGGTCAAGGTCGAGATCGTCAAGCGATCCGATCAGGCCAAGGGCTTCATCATGCTCCCCAAGCGCTGGGTTGTCAAAAGAACCTTCGCATGGCTTAACCGTTGCAGACGCCTTGCCAAGGATTGGGAAAATCTCAACCCGCAGGCACTCAACTTCCTGAAGCTCGCCTCAATCCGCCTCATGCTCCGACGCTTATGCAGGAAAACGTAAACTTTCCGGACGGGCTCTTACATCGGTGCCGCAGCTTCCCTGACACCTTACACGGGCGCTCGGATGGGACGCCATCGCAGCTAATAGGGTTCGGCAGGAGGGAACAAGAACGGTCAACTGTTGAAAGATCGGATTGGCGTTCATTATCCGCTCGTGAGTCGACAGACGATGCCACGAACTCGATTGACAAACCACCTGCCTAAATCTGATCAAGCTAAGATTCGAAATCACCCATCCCGGTTCGCCAGCGTCCGCCAACGCCCTTTGCACTTACAGCTCACTTACGGAATGTTAGCGTCGCCAGCGTGGCGACGCTAACCCCTTGAAAAGATTGGTGGGCCCGGAGGGACTTGAACCCCCAACCAGACCGTTATGAGCGGCCGGCTCTAACCATTGAGCTACAGGCCCCCACCATGTGCGGGGCGGCACAATGCCCTAAAGCACCGCCCTATGGCAATACGGGTTTTCGTGGCCGGGTTTTCACCTTTTCCGTTGTCGGGCCGGTGCTTCTGTGGTGCGCGCGGCCCCGGCGGGCTTGCATCCCGTCGTCAAGGCTGGCAAGCCTTGCCGCCAGCAGACGCAATCGCCCCAGGGAGAAATAGCCGCCATGCCGGGTCCCGTCACCGTCGATTTCTATTTCTCGCCGGCCAGCCCCTTCGCCTATCTGGCCGGTACGCAGATGATGAAGCTGCAGGTCGAAAACGGCTGCCGGGTCGACTGGTATCCCGTGTCGGCCCGCGCGCTGATCAAGGCCGCCGGTTATGACCTTGAACAGGCCGTGCCGCATTCGGGCCAGTTCCGCCCCGATTATCGCCGTACCGACCTGGCCCGCTTCGCCCGGCTCTATGGCGTGCCCTTCCGCGATTATAAGGACGTGGTCATGCCCAACCCGCCGCGTCTGGCGCTGGCCTGTGTGGCGGCCCGGCGTTTCGATGCGGGACAGGTGTTCGCCCGCGCCCTGATGAAGGCCATCTTCGTCGACGGCACCAGCCCGGCCGATGATGCCCTGTGCGTCAGGATCGCCAACGACACGGCCGGCATCGAGCCACATCTGTTCCAGCCCATGCTGGATGATCCGGAAACGCAGCGCATCCTGGACGGCCATGTGCAGGCCGCGGTGGCCGCCGGCTGCTTCGGTGTGCCCAGCTTCGTCGTGGCCGGCAAGGAGATGGTGTTCGGCAATGACCGGCTGCCCCTACTGCGCCAGGCCGTGCTGGAGGCGAAGGCGGCGGGGTAATCACACCGGGGCAATCACACCATGGCCGGGTCGCCATTGCGGTTGGCCACCGGCGGCGGTGCCGGGAAGACCGCGACGACGTTATAGCCCTGTTCCACGCCATAGCGCTTCTGCACCTTGGCGCGGGCGGCATGTTCGTCGGGGGCCCAGACGCGGAAACGGCGCTGTCCTTCCCAGGTCGGGCGGTCGCGGCCGACGGCGACCAAAGGCGCCTCTACCGTGACATGCCAGCCGGCATCGGCGGGTCCGCGTTTTTCTTCCAGCACGAAGGTGCGGTTGGCGGGATGGGCCAGACGCTGCAACTCCGCATCGACTTGGCTGATCTCCTCGATCAGCAGGTCGACGGTGCGCTGCTGGTTGCGCACTTCCCGGCCCAGGGCCAGACTTTCACGCCCCGCCAAACGCAGACGGTCCACCTGCTGCTGCTTCTTGGTGATCAACTGGCTGACACGCCGGCGGGTACCGCGCACGCGGCGCATGGATTGTTCCAGCGCCAGGGCAAAGGCCATCGCCACGATCATCACCACCAGCAGAATCGGCCCGCTCATCGCCGGTTCCCTCAGCCCGCGACGGCCTCGGCCGCCGGCTCCTTGACTTCCAGTGTGATGTTCAACAGGCTATAGCCCAATGGCATCGGGTATATCCGCCCGGCCTCACGCTTGGCGTCCGACAGATTGTCGGCCCAGATCTCCACCACCTGCGGATTGGCCCATTCCATGTCCAGCGTCGGGTGGCGCTTGCGATCGGTCAGGGCCTGCTGCACCTGCCGGTTCACCATCCAGGCGCGGAACTTCACGACCGTCTGCCCCTCCGGCCCGACGATGCGGACGGGCGAGTTGGCCTCCCGCCGCGCGTCGACCAGGGCCTTTTCCTGAAGGAAGCGGCGGCGCCGCAATTCCGCCAGTTCAGATTGCAGCTGGGTCAGCAGGGTCTTGCGGTCGCTGCGGCGCAGATCAAACTTTGCCTCCAGCATCGACCGGCGGGGCAAAACTTCCTCAATCCGTTTCAAGTCATGGCCGGACTGGATGGAGCTTTCAGCGTAGCGCCCCATAAGATAGGTGAAGAGATAGGCGCCAAAGCCCATCATCATCCCCATCATCAAGGCCTGCGTCCATCCCATCGTGCCGCCACCCCTGCCCGTTTGCGCAATAAATATGCAACCTGAAGGTACAAACTCTATCTGGCATTTAAGATAAACGTTCGCGGCCGCGAAGGAAACCCACGATCTGGTACCACCTAAGCGCAGGGATGCGACATGCTGGTCACCGAACCATACCGCTTTTGGTGGTGCCCGACCCGGTGCCCCGGCGCGTTGGATCGGGCCCGCGCGCGCCTCCGCGGTCCGTCGGGGCAGGCATGAGCCCCCCTGTCCCCGCCCCGTCGGGGCAGGCATGAGCCAATGACACCCCGAAGCCGGCCCCGTCCCCTTGCGGGGCCGGCTGCCCCTGGCTAGGGTGTGCGCCTTGAATTCCAGCCGCATCGGGTCGAGGTAAAGGTGTCCTATATCAGCACGCGCGGCCAGGCGCCCGCCCTGGCGTTCGACGATGTCCTGCTGGCGGGTCTGGCCCGCGATGGCGGTCTTTACGTTCCCGCGGCATGGCCGACCTTGACGCCCGACGATCTGCGCCGATTCCGCGGCCTGACCTATGGTGAGCTGGCGGTTGAGGTGATGCTGCCCTTCCTGGGCGGCACCGTCGACCGTGCCGACTTCACCCGCCTGGTCAACGCCGCCTACGGCACCTTTGCGCACAAGGCCATTGTGCCGCTGGTGCAGCTGGACGCCCGCACCTGGATGATGGAGCTGTTCCACGGCCCCACCCTGGCCTTCAAGGATGTGGCGTTGCAGCTGCTGGGGCAGCTGTTCGACCATGTTCTGTCCGCCAAGGACAGCCGCGTCACCATCGTCGGCGCCACCAGCGGTGACACAGGCTCGGCCGCGATCGAGGCCTGCCGCGACCGCGAACGCGTGGATATCGTCATCCTGCATCCCCATGGCCGCACATCGGAGGTGCAGCGCCGGCAGATGACGACGGTCCTGTCGTCCAACGTCCATAATGTCGCCCTGCAGGGCACGTTCGACGATTGCCAGGACGCCGTGAAGGCCATGTTCAACGACCAGGCCTATCGCGACGCCCTCAACCTGTCGGCCGTCAATTCCATCAACTGGGCCCGCATCATGGCCCAGATCGTCTATTATGTGGCGGCCGCCGTGGCCCTGGGTGCGCCCGACCGGCAGGTGGCGTTCGCCGTGCCCACGGGCAATTTCGGCAATGTCTATGCCGCCTATGCCGCCCGTCAGATGGGCGTGCCCGTGGCGCGCCTGATCGTCGGCACCAACGAGAATGACATCCTGGCCCGCTTCTTCGCCTCGGGCGAGATGAAGGCCGATGGGGTGGTGCCCACCCTGTCACCGTCGATGGATATCCAGGTCTCTTCCAATTTCGAACGGCTGCTGTTCGACCTGATGGATCGCGACGGCGCGGCCGTGGCCGCCTGCATGGCCGGGTTCCGGGAAACGGGCCGGTTCGCGGTCAGCCAGGGCCAGCTGGCCCGCGTGCGGGAGCTGTTCACGGGCTATCGCTGCGACACCGACGAAGCGCTGGCCACCATGCGCGCCGCCTATGAAGGGTCGGGCTATCTGGTCGATCCACACAGCGCCGTGGGCGTGGCGGCGGCCCTGGCCAGCGATCTGGACCCGGCCATTCCCGTCATCGTCATGGGCACGGCGCATCCGGCCAAGTTCCCCGACGCGGTGGAACGGGCCACGGGCGTGCGTCCGCCCCTGCCCCGCCATCTGGCCGATCTTTATGAACGGACGGAACGTATGGATATCCTTCCCAACGATATCCAGATATTGAAGGACTATGTGCGCGCCCGGTCCCGTGTGGCGCGCGACAAGGCCTGAACCGGAACAGAGATTACGTGAGCAACAGCCCCTTCCCCGCCGCCCCCGGCACCCGCGTCACCATCCTTCCCAACGGCCTGCGCGTCGCCACCGACGCCATGCCCCATGTCGAAACCGTCACGGTCGGCGTCTGGATCGGCGTCGGCAGCCGGCATGAGCCGCTGACGGCCAATGGCGTGGCGCATCTGGTCGAACATATGCTGTTCAAGGGCACGCCGACGCGCGACGCCTTCGCCATTTCGGCGGAGATCGAGAATGTCGGCGGCCATCTGAACGCCTATACCAGCCGCGAACAGACCTGCTACTACGCCAAGGTGCTGAAGGAGGATCTGGGTCTGGCGCTGGGCATCCTGGCCGACATGGTGCAGCATCCTTTGTTCGATGAAGGGGAGCTGGAAAAGGAACGCCAGGTCATCCTGCAGGAGATCGGCCAGGCGGAAGATACGCCCGACGACATCGTCTATGACCATTTCCTGGCCACCGCCTTCCCGCGCCAGCGGCTGGGCCGGCCTGTGCTGGGCACGGCCGATGTGGTGGAAAGCCTGCCGCGCGCGGCCATGGTCGATTATGTGGCCGGCCGCTATGTGCCGGCCAACATGGTGGTGGCGGCATCCGGCAATATCACCCACGAACAGGTGGTGGAACTGGCCGCACGCCTGTTCACCGACCTGCCGACGGGTGAAGCGACGCTGGCCGAACAGGCCTTGTACCAGGGCGGGGAGTTCCGGGAGGAGCGCGACCTGGAACAGGTGCATGTGCTGCTGGGCTTTGACGGTATCGCCAATAACAGCCCCGACCTGCACACGGTCATGGTGCTTTCCACCCTTCTAGGTGGCGGCATGTCGTCCCGCCTGTTCCAGGAGGTGCGGGAGAAGCGGGGCCTGGTCTATTCCGTCCATAGCTTCAACTGGTCCATGGCCGACAGCGGCGTGTTCGGCATCTATGCCGGCACAGGGCCCGATCGCACGGCCGAACTGGTGCCCGTCATCTGCGAGGAAGTGCGCAAGCTGGCCGGGACCCTGACGGAAGTCGAACTGGTCCGCGCCAAGGCGCAGTTGAAGGCCAGCCAGCTGATGGGCCTGGAAAGCACCACCAACCGCGCCGAACAGCTGGGGTCACAATTGCTGGTCTATGGCCGTCCCATCCCGCCGGCCGAAACGGTGGCGAAGCTGGATGCCGTCGATCTGGCCGCCGTGGCCGCCTGTGCCGAACGGTTGTTCAGCAGTGCGCCGACCCTGACGGCGCTGGGGCCGCTGGACGGGCTGGAAAGCCTGGATCAGGTCACGAGCCGTCTGGCGGCATAGGCCGTTCGCGCCTATGCTGACGGCATAACCACAAACAGCTTGGGCGGGGAGACGGCAACAGGATGATCCGCTTGATTCCTGACGGTCTGTTAAGCCCCCCGCCCCTGCGTGTCGACGGCCCCAATGTCTTCATCCGCCCCGCCCAGCCGCGGGACTGGAAATCCTGGGCGGATCTGCGGGAGGCCAGCCGCGAATTCCTGGTGCCGTGGGAGCCGACCTGGCCGCCCGACGCCCTGTCCCAGACCGCCTTCACCCGCCGCCTGCGCCGGCAGGCCGGGGAATGGCGCGATGATGAAGGCTACAGCTTTCTGACCTTCGAACAGCACAGCGAACAGGTGGTGGGTGGCATCGGCCTGACCAATATCCGCCGCGGCGTGGCCCAGATGGGCAGCATGGGCTATTGGGTGGGCCGTCCCTTTGCCCGGCGCGGCTATACGTCGGAAGCGGCCCGGCTGCTGCTGTCCTTCGCCTTCGGCCAGTTGGGCCTGCACCGGGTGGAAGCCGCCTGCCTGCCCACGAACGATGCCAGCAGCGGCGTGCTGGAAAAGGTGGGATTTACACGCGAAGGCTATGCCCGCGCCTATCTGCGCATCAACGAGAAATGGGCCGACCATCTGCTCTACGCCATCCTGCGCGATGATTGGGCGGCAGGGGTTGGACATATCTGAGCGGGGGGGTGGGTAGCGATAGGGGCACACGACCAGGCTCTGTCCGATTGCCCGTGAAGCATCCCCCCGTCACTATCTCCCGTCACCCCGGCGAAAGCCGGGGCCCAGCGTGAGGCGCGGTCAGCGCCGATATGACAAATATCGCGGCAGACGCCGCTTTGCGCCTGGGCCCCGGCTTTCGCCGGGGTGACGGGAAGAACGGGCGTCAGCGTTGCCCTCTCCTACCGCTGCGGCTTGGGCCGGCGGAACCAGAAGGTCCAGACGGCCAAGCTGCCCAGCATGGCCATGGCCAAGCCCGACAGGGTCATCACCAGTTTCCAGGCCAGCCCGCCCACCTTGGCGGCGTGCAGCGGATAAACCTTGTTGAACAATTGCATGCCGGCCGGCAGGTCCAGGGCGGATCGCGCCTCCACCATGCGGCCATCCTCGGGCGTGAACCAGACCAGGGTGCGGCCATTGGGCAGCCATTCCGCCGGCTGTTTCAGACGCAGGGAAATCAGGTCGCCCGGCCGGCGCGGCAGGGACAGGATGCGGAACTGCGCATCAGGGAACCGTTCCCGCGCCGCCGACAGCATGGCGGCCCAGTCCGGCGCCTCGGCCAGCGGCCCGCCCTTGACCTTGGGGGCCGCGGTGGATGCCCGCCATTCCGCCGCCGGACCCAGCGGACGCAGCAGCAGGTCGGCGACCGGCCGCAGCGTGATCATGGCCCCCGTCAGGCAGGACAGGAACAGGATCGGCGCCACCACCACGCCCAGGTCGCGGTGATGGCGGATGATGGCCGGCCGCGACATCCGGGCGGGCCACAGCTTGAACTGGAAGGTGCGGCGCAGCTTCCACCACAGGATGACGCCCGAGATGACGAAGAACAGCCCGATCAGGGCGACGATGCCGATGAAGGTCTCCCCCACCTCACCCGCCAGCAGGTAATGGTGCAGGTCGAACAACCACAGTTCCGGCCGGTCCCAGATCCCGTCCCAGCGGGCGACGATGGTGCCCGCCTGATCGGCATAGGCCCCCGCACCGTCCTTCACCCGCAGCCGGTGCAGGCCGAAATCATCACTGGCGAAGACGATGCTGTCCGGCCGCACGGCCGGATCGGACAGCAGCCCCGTCACCGTCCGGCCGACGATGGCGGGATCGCCGACCAGCGCATCGCCGGCACCGGGTGCGGTGACCCAGTCATCCTTGTAGACCAGCAAGGCCCCGGTCAGGCCCAGGATCATCAGGACCAGCCCGACAATCCCCCCAGCCCAGCGATGCAGCAGGTCCAGTGTCTTCATCAGAAGCTGTAATCCCAGCCCAGCGTCAGCGTCCGGCCGCGTCCGGCATAGTAGCGCTGGCTGTCGGTCAGACGCTGGGTCTGGCTGTTATAGTCGATATAGTCCCGGTCCAGCAGGTTCTGGATCGACAGCGTCACCCCGCCCACGGGCAGTTCATAGCGGATGGAACTGTCGACCACCGTATAGCCGCCGAAGCTGGCGAAGGTGGTGCCACCCCCGACATCGCCGGACAGATAGGTCTGCGCCTGCAGCCGTGCCGTGATCTTGTCGGCCACATAGGTGGCGGCCAGATTGACGCGGTTGGGGGAGATGTTGGCCCCGTCCAGCCTGCTGTCGACCTTGCCATCCCCGTCGCTGTCATTGCGACCCTTCAGGTGGGCATAGCCGCCGGACAGCGTCAGGCCAGGCAGCGGCGTCGCATAGGACAGGTTCAGTTCCAGCCCTTCGATCTCGATGCGCTGGCGCTGCGCCTCATAGACGCCGTTCAGCAGCACCAGCAACTGGCCCTTGCTGGAACTGGACCAGAAATAGGTGGCGCTGCCCTTGAAGGGGCCGTAATCGCCCTCCACCCCGATCTCCTTGTTGTTGGAGATGATGGGGCTGATATCCAGGTAGCTGTCCAGGTCGATGCCGGCCTTGGTGATGGACCGGGTGATGCGGCCCACATCGGGAACCGTGTAGCCCTCGGCATAGGAAGCATAGGCACGCAGGCCCTTCACGGGTTCCACGATGATGCCGCCATTCCACAGCGTATCGCTGAAGGTCGGGCTGCCGCCGGACACGAAGCGGGAACCGTAGGAGGCGAGCGTCGTGTAATCATCAATGGTGATGCGGGCATTTTCCGACCGCACGCCACCGGCCAGACGCACCATTTCGTCGAACAGGGCCAGGTTGGCCTGGGCAAACGGCGCCAGGCTGCGGAAATCGGTGGGCGGCACCCAGGAACGGCCCGTCGCGATCAGGCGCTGTTCGGTCGTGTCCCAGATGGCGTCGAAACCGACCGTGGCCGTCAGATCCTCAAACCCCGGCATGCCGCGTTCATAGGCGATCTTGCCGCCACGCTTGCGCGATCGGTTCTGCGACTGGTCGAACAGGGTGTTCTTGGGCGCGATGCTCACATCCTGGAAGGTGGCGATGGGCTCCGGTTCCCCGCCATAGGTGTCGCGCGACCGGTTGAAGAAGATCTGGGAGGTCAGGGTGCCGCCGGCCAGATCATCATCGGTCAGGGACAGGGCCACGCTTTCTGTACGGTTGGCCGCGGGCGTGCCGGGCGGGGTGCCCTTGATGGACGTGCCGGAAAGATGGGTGGCGCGGTTGCCCGGGGTGGCGACATAGTCGCCATCGCTCTTCAGCTCAAACCGGCTGGCCGTCAGGTCCAGGCGGGCGCCTTCCCACACTTCATATCCAAAGCGCCCGAAGAAATTCGTGCTCTGCGAATCCTGCGTCTCGCCCTGGGTGCTGTCCATGCCGACGCGGCGGCCGTCGGCATCGTAATAGGCGCCGCGCGTCTCGTAGGCCGCACCCACCGTGGCGTCGAACCGGCCCTCGCGGTGGCTGACCAGGGCCGCCACCTTGCCGCCGAAACTATCGCCCTCGAACCCGTCATTGGCCGTGCCCTGGACCAGGACGCGGCCGCTGGTGCCATCGGCCCTTGGTGCGCCGACCGTCACCTGATTGACGATGCCACCCGTGCCGCCGATGCCCTGCAGCGCGTTGGAGCCGAAAATCACCTCCACCCGGTCCACGAAGAACGGATCGATGGTGAAGCCGTCGCGGGCCCCGTCACGCAGGGGCGTGGATTGCGGAATGCCGTTGATGGCGTACAGCGGCGACCGCCCGCGCAGCGTCTCCCCCGCCCCCGACAACTTCTGACGGGTGGGAGAGAAGGACGGGATCAGCGTCGCCACGGCATCCACCACCGACCCGCCGATGGCCGCCTGCTGCGCCAGATCGGCGCTGCCGATGACATCGACCGTCAGCGGCAGGGCATTGGCCGGCAGCTTGGTGCGGGCCGCCGTCACCACGATCTCTTCCACCGCAACATCCGGTGCCATCGCCTGGCCCCAGGCCGGAACCGCGATCAGACTGGCGCCCGCCATCAGGACGGAAAGGGTTTTGCGCATTCTCTGCCCCCGTTTGAAATCGGCGGCACCCTATGCGCCCACACATACAAATGCAACTCATTATTATCTGCAAAACACCAACTGAACCCGATGATGCAGCCTCCATCGATGAAGCCGGCCTGATATCAACTAGAAGATAAATTGCGTGAATGCAATGAACTCAAAACAGAAACAACATCAGACCAAAATAGTGAAGATGAAATCGTCATGTCCGTTTTGCCACAACAACCAGCAATACGACGGATTTGTTTCGATTATATATTGTCCACTCCATCTTCATATAACAGTCTCCCTTCGGTGCCGAATGGCACGACTATTACGCGGCATGCTCCACAAAACAGAAAAGGAGATGCCGTTCCGGAACAAGGGAAACAGGCAATCATGACACCCACCGCAAATCCGCGTCGATCCATGCGCACCCGCCTGCTGCTGGGCGCCGCCCTGGCCGCCACACTGGCCCCCCTGCCCCAGGCAATGGCCCAGGAAGCGATTGAGGAAATCGTGGTCACCGGTTCGCGCATCGCGCGACCGAACGACACCTCGACCAGCCCCGTCTATTCGGTGGGCGCGGCGGAGATCGACGCGATGCAGCAGCCGGAGGTGGAGAAGATCTTCCGTATGCTGCCGGTGACGGTGCCGGGTGATGGCCAGAACGTGAATAACGGCACGGCCGGCGTGTCGACCGTCGATCTGCGCGGCCTTGGCGCCCAGCGCAACCTGATCATGATGAACGGCAAGCGCCTGACGCCATACAATGTCAACGGTCTGGTCGACGTCTCCATCATCCCCACGGCGCTGATCCAGCGCGTCGACATCCTGACGGGCGGTGCCTCGGCCGTTTACGGGTCGGATGCCATCTCCGGCGCCGTGAACTTCATCATGAAGGATGATTTCGAAGGCATTGACGCCAACTATGACCATTCCGTCACGGGCAAGGGCGATGGCCGCGTCCATTCCGCCGATGTCACCGTCGGTTCCAACCTGGATGGCGGCCGCGGCAATGTCGTGCTGGGCATCAACTATTCCAAGCGCGACGCCGTGAAGCTGGGCGACCGCCCGCTGGGCCGCCTGGGCATCGCCAGCGCCAGTGGTGCCGGCCTGCAGAACTATCTGGACGGCAAGGCGCCCGACCCGGCACCCGCCGGCTGCGGCGGCCCCAACGCCGTGGTCTCCGGTGGTTCGCCCACCACGATCCCGACCCGCGTCGGCATTGCCGGCGGTCCGGGTCTGGGCCAGTTCCGTGAAGATGGCTCCATCGGTGCCAACTGCTCCGTCTTCAATTACAGCCCCTATAATTACTATCAGACACCGCTGGAGCGGTTTGGCGGCTTTGCGGCCGGCAAATACACGATCAATGAACATGTGGAGAGCTACAGCCGCTTCTCCTATTCCAGCACCAAGAACACCCAGCAGGTCGCCCCGTCGGGGATTTTCGGCTCGGCCTTCTTCGTGCCGCTGGCCAATCCGTTCCTGTCGGCAGCCGCCCGCAACACCATCATCACGGCCGCCAATGCCGGCCGCGCCGATGGCACCGTGATGACCAGTGGCGACTTCCCCAACTGGCGCGACGTGAACGGCAATGGTGTGGTCGATCAGGCCGACGACATCATGCTGGCCATCAGCCGCCGGACGGAGGAACTGGGGCCACGCAGCACCTCCTACAGCAATGACAGCTTCCAGTTCCTGACGGGGCTGCGCGGTGACATCACCGACGGCTGGACCTATGATCTGTCGGTGCAGCATGGCGAAAGCCACCGCACCAACGTGTCCGCGGGCTATACCAACGTCACCAATATCGGCAACGCGCTGGACGCGGTCAGCAAGACCGAATGCCGCAGCGGTGCCGCCGGTTGCGTGCCGATCAACCTTTTCGGCGGCTATGGCACGATCACGCCGGACATGGTGCCCTACGCCACCGCCAGCGCCATCGAAAAGCAGGCTTACAGCCAGACCATCGTCACCGGCTCCGTCAGCGGCCCCATTCATGGGCTGCAAAGCCCGCTGGCCAACGATTCGGTGGCCATCAGCCTGGGTGCCGAATACCGCAAGGAGAAGGGCACGCGCACGCCCGACGAATGCTGGCGCCTGCAGCCCGCCTCCTGCCTGGGCGGCGCCGGCGGCAATATCCTGCCTGTCTCCGGCGGCTTCGATGTGAAGGAGATCTTCGCCGAAACGCTGGTGCCGCTGGTGGCTGACAAGCCGGGCTTCGAGTCGCTGGACCTGGAAGCGGCCTATCGCTACTCCGACTATGATCCGACCGGCGTCAACAAGACCTGGAAGCTGGGTCTGAACTGGACCCCGATCGACAATGTCCGCCTGCGCGGTTCACAGCAGCGCGCCGCGCGCGCGCCCAATGTCGGTGAACTGGCCGCCCCGTCGGTGACGGCGCTGCAGAACGCCGAAATCGACCCCTGCTCCATTGCCAACGCCAACGCCCTGGCAACCGACGCCACTCTGCGTCAGCGCTGCGTGTCCACGGGCATGTCCGCGGCACAGGTCGGCAAGGTCAATGACATCGCCGCCGGCCAGGTCAATGTCTTCGGCGGCACCGATCTTACCGCCCTGCCCGAGCCGGAACGGGCCGACACCACGACGATCGGCTTTGTGCTGACCCCCGACCTGGGCGTGCTGAAGAACGGCTACATCTCGCTTGATTACTACAATATCAAGATCAAGGACGTGATCGGCGCCTTCGCCCCGCAGGAAATCCTGGACGCCTGCTATATCGCCGGTGACGCGACGCAGTGCGCCAAGATCATCCGCATCGGTGGCACCCTGACCCTGCCGGGCGCCGGCATCCAGGCCTATACCACCAACCTGAACTATCTGCGGGCCGAAGGTCTGGAACTGGGCACCAGCTTCAATGTCGACATGGAGGATCTGGGCGCCACCGGCGACTGGGGTCAGCTGGCGTTCCAGATGAACGTCAATTACTACCTGACCCAGGAATCGCAAAGCTCGGTGCAGACCCCTGTGCTGGACTGCCTGGGCCGTTACGGCAAGAGCTGCCCGGGCGGCACCGGCAGCAGCCTTGGCAACCCGCTGCCCAAGGTGCGCTGGGTGCAGCGCCTGAACTGGAATGTCGGCGACCTGTCGCTGGGTTACACCTGGCGGCATATCGGCGGGTCAGAGCTGGAGGACACGCAGAAGGCCAATACCTTCGACAAGTTCGAACATATCAAGGCCTACAACTATATCGACCTGCAGGCCTCCTATCAGGTGCTGGAGGAAGTGCGGATCAGCGCCGGCGTGACCAACGTCTTCGACAAGGACCCACCGATCATCGGCGACACCACCGGTTCCACGACGGCCAATTCCGGCAACACCTATCCCAGCATGTATGACCCGCTGGGTCGCGTGTTCAGCATCGGCATGAACGTCCGGTTCTGATCGGGCGCCGGGGGGGGTATACCAAGGGGCATGAAATATGCCCCTTGGAGGCCAGCGACCGCTGGCCCGCGGGCTCGTGCCCGCGTAAGCCAAGCCGCCGGATGGCGGCGCCCGGCGACTGAGGGAACATGAACTGACCCAAGAGCCATGTCCCATGGCTCTTGGTATAAGGGGATATTCCTACAACTTTGTGGCCGGACCGGTCCCTAAGGACTGGCCCGGCCACAATCATTTCAGCTAGAATGCGGAAGGATCGACGGGCAAGGGGCGACGATCCATCGAAGGCGACGCTGATCGCAGCCATGTTTGGCCGCGAGGCATAAGCTATTGCATGCGTGCGGCACCCGTAGCGTGGGACGCGGGAATGAATCATTTTGCCCCTAACCTTGACCTTCGCCCGGACCAGGACATCGTGCTGGGCGATGTGCTTGTCTCCCCTTCCCTGAACCGGATCGCCATCGACAATCGGCAGCGCCGCGTCGAACCCCGAATCATGCAGGTGCTGCTGCTGCTGGCGCAGTATCAGGGACAGTCGGTGCCCCGCGATACGATCCTGCAATTGTGCTGGGGCGGCGTCTTCGTGGCCGAAGACAGCCTGAACCGGTCCATTTTTCAGCTGCGGCGCGCCCTGCGCGATGTCGGCAGCACGCGCGTCCGCGTGGAAACGATTCCGAAATTCGGCTACGCCCTGTTCGTGGAAGCCGGAGCCGGCGTTACCGATGCGCCTCCCGCCGATCCCCCATCCGATAGCGCGGAAGGGGAGGATGCGGCCCCTCCGGCGGCCCCGGCAGCGGTCCCCGCACCCGCCGCCGACGCCCAGGAGGTGACAAGGTCGCCACGGCCGCGGCGGCTGATGCTGGCGGCATCCCTGATGGCGGCGCTGCTGCTGGGTGCGGCGGGCACCTACTTCTTCCATGCCCGGAATGCCAATACCGGGCGGGCGTTGACGGCGGCGCCGGCCTTCGATGTTGTTCCGCTGACAGTCGATCCGGGGCTGGAACTGTTTCCCGCCCTGTCGCGCGACGGGCGCCGGCTGGCCTATGCGGGCCGCAACGCCGCGGGGAATTTCGATATCATGCTGCGTGGTACCGCGGCCAACAGCCGCCCGGTGCCCCTGGCCTCCACCCCCGATCAGGACCGGTCACCCATCTGGTCGCCACAGGATGACAGCATCGCGTTCCTGCGCAGCGACGCCCAGTGGAATTGCGCCTTCTACGTCGCCAACGTCTCGGTCGGTGTGGAAAGACGCCTGGGAGACTGCGAAGGGGACATGCTGCCCGGCATGGCCTGGATGCCCGACGGCAAGGCCCTGGTCTACACAACAATGCCCCACCCGGCCACACGCCTGGCGCAGCTGAAGGTGATGCCCCTGGACGGGCGCAAGCCCTATCTGCTGCCGGTGCCGCCGGGTGAGGATGTCAGCGACACCATGCCCACCTATTCCCCGGATGGCAAAAAGCTGGCCATCGCCCGCAGCTGGCCGGACGGCCGCATGTCGATCCTGGTGCTGGACGCGGCCAGCGGGCGGGAACTGAACCGGCTGCCCATCGACACGATGCGCTTCTACTACGACTGGTCGGCGGACGGCCAGGGCTTCTATCTGGCGCATGACGGGCCGGGGCGGCGCGGTCTCTGGTATGTCGATATCCAGTCGGCCCGATGGCAGCAGATCATTCCCGGCATCGGCGTCATGGGCCGTCTTTCCGTCGCGCGTAGCCACGGCAATATCGCTATGGAGATCTATTCCGGCCATGCGGACATCGTCCGCTTTAGTGCCGGCGGGGAACGCGACCTGCCCGTCCCCTCGGCCGCAAATGAATATGAACCCCAGGTTTCGCCCGACGGGCGCGACATCGCCTTCATCAGCGACCGGACCGGCGACGCCCAGGTGTGGTTGAGCCAGGGTGGCAATCCGCCCAGACCCCTGACCGATTTACGCGGCGCCGCCCTGTCCAGCCTGCGCTGGTCGCCGGACAGCCGATCACTGCTGTTCATCGCGGAGGTCGGGCTGGCCTCCGACCTTTACCGCGTCTCGGTGGACAAGGATGAAACCATCCGCCTGACCCAGGATGGGAAAACCAAGACCCCACCGGCCTGGCTGCCGGATGGCAGCATCCGCGTACCCGTGCGCATCGGCTCCCGATGGGAGATCTGGGCCCTGGACGGCAAGGGCGGCGCACCGGTCCCGACGGGACAGGCCGGGGAATATGTCGAACTCTCGGCCGATCGTTCCCGGCTGCTGACAGGGGAGATCGGCGAACGCCAGCTCACCTGGACCAGCCTGGACGGGAAGGAGAGCGGCACAGTCGCACTGCCGGTGCCCCTGAGGGATCATAATGTGGGGGTCTGTGCCGACATGATCTATGCCGTACGGCTGGACCCTCCCTCCGGCGAGATCATCGCCATGGACCGCCGGACGGGCGTGGAGAAGCTGCTGGGTAAAATCCCCCGCATCGCACCCGATGGCCGCCTGTCCGTCGATTGCGCCAAGGGCAGCGTCCTGACCACCCAATATATCGACCAGCAGTCGGACATCATCCAACTGACCCCCATCCTGCCGAACTGAGCGCCAGGCCGGGCAGCGGCGACGGATGTTTCAGCATGCGGGCGGGGCCTCTGCCCGCACGCCGACAGCGGCTGGAATCAGGCCACCATCCCTGGAATGTCGGCTCCATCATCTTTCCATCATCTGCCGCACCCGGCCGGCTGGAAGGAGTTTCCCCACATAATATCAATATGTTAGCAGGGTTTCACGGCTGATGGATGCCACTCAGCCAATAATCAGGTCTCCATCATGGTGGGATCGATGCAGACCAGCAATAGTTGGTCTCGACAGGGCGGCGGAACCATCGCCCCAGTATCGCCCCCCGGTTCCGCCGTTCCTGTCATCACCCGCTTTGGAGACAGGAAATGAAGGACGGGAAACTCCGCCTGAAGGCATGCATCACCATCGAATTCCAGACCAGCAACTTCGTGGAAGCCGGTGACCATCAGCGACAGCTGATGCATCTGCTGGATGAGGTGCGGCGCCATTACCCGGACTGCACGCTGGACCTGCGCGAAATGCGCCAACGCGCCACGCCGGGCAACAGCACGAAGCGTCAGGTCCCCGCAACCCGCACGGGCCGCCTGCTGCCCTATGCCGACATCGCCTGACGGGAGGTTGCGCCATGGAACGCCATCCCAGCACCGCATTGGCCATCGCCCGGGCCCTGTTGACCATCAACCCGCGCATGTCGCTGCGCACGGCGGCGGCCCTGCTGACCATCTGCGAGAATGAAGGGATCAGTCAGGCGGAACTGGCCTATCTGATGGGCGAGGCGCCCTGCACCATCAGCCGCGCCATCGATGAATTGTCCGCCGGAGAGAATGAGGGCGCGGAGGCCGGCCCGCTGGTGGAACGCAAGGCCTGGACACGCGATGGCCGGCTGCGCACGGTACAGCTGACACACCGCGGTCGTGCCGTGCGCGACATGCTGAACGAACAGATCCAGGCCGCCCGCCCCATCGGCCCCGTGGCGGCCTGACCCAAAACCAAGGGTCATAATTCATGAACCTTGGTACGGCGGCGACTGCCGCCGCGCGGGCCCGTGCCCGCGTAAGCCAAGCCAACGAATGTTGGCGCCCGGCGTCTGAGGGGGCGGGCATAAGCCCCGTCAGCGCGTCGCCGCCCCGCGCAGGCGGCGCATGAACCGTGTCGGCGAGGGGACGTGGGACAGAAGGGTGCCCACCTTGTCCATCCGCCCTGTCAACTGGCCGATCCCCTGGCCCAGGGTCATGACATTGGCGATGCGCCGATCCAGAAAGGACCAGCTGTCCGACAGCCCTTCCGACCGGTCATCCAGCCAGTAGAGCGTGGTCGACGTGACGACGCCGGCCAGCAGCAGCCGCTTGGTATAGAAATTATAGTCGGTGGAGCCATCACCCACGGCCCGCCAGGCGGCATCAACCGTATCATAGACCAGCTGTGGCGCGCGGCCGGCATAAGGCGGCAGGGCCAGCAGGCTGCCTGCCCTGCGCACGGCCTCCCGGTACGGGACCAGCGCTTCCAGTCGGCGGCGCACGGCCAGGGTGATCCGTTCCCGCACCTTCAGGGCCTTCAGGTCCGTGTGGGCCAGCGACGCCGCCATCTGCCGGTCGGCCCATTGGCTGAACCAGCAGACGGCCTCCACCGGACCGCCGGGAAAGGCGGCCTCGGCTTCCCCCGTATGGAACCCCGCCGCATCGGCTGCCCGACGCAGAACGCCCCAGGTCCAGCCATCGAAGGCCACATCAGGCAGGGCCGCCAGCAGGATGGCGTCGCGGCGCGCGGCCAGGGCCGCCTGCGCCTCTGCATAGGCGTCGCGTTGCGGGGCGGGGCCGGAAACGGCGTCGGCGGCGGTCTCGATCATCTCAACATCCCCTTTGGCCCGGATCGGGCATATCAGCGCGGGGCCAGAACCTCTGCGCCGAAGAATTTCTGCTCATCGATATAGGTCAGCGTGGCCAGGCTTTCCATGCGGTCCGGATAAAGGACCGCATCCAGATGGTCCAGTTCATGCTGGATCACCCGCGCATGGGTGCCCGCGGCCTCGCGTTCCACCAGATGGCCGTCCAGATCATAGCCTCGGTAGCGGATGCGCTGGTAGCGCGGCACGACGCCGCGCAAGCCGGGGATCGACAGGCAGCCTTCCCAGCCCAACACCATCTCCGACCCGATGGGCAGGAATTCCGGGTTGATCAGCACCTGCGGACCCGTCGGCGCATCACCGGCAATGCCGGTCGATCGCTCCGGCGGCACCCGGAAAACAATGATACGGCGGGAGACATCCACCTGCGGCGCTGCCAGGCCGATGCCGGGCGCATCGAACATCGTGTCCACCATGTCGGCAGCCAGCTGGCGCAGATCATCGGGGAATCCCCCCGTGTGGGGGACCGCAATGGCATCGGCGACACGGCGCAGCACGGGATTGCCCATGCGGACAATGGGAAGAACGGCCATGGACCAGGGCTCCAAAGGGGGCGATTCGGGTTTCTCCCCCATTCTGCGGCCCCGACGGAGCCGATGCAAGGCAAGGAAAACCGTGTCCCAGCCGCCCGCATGTCGGCCATTCCGCATGAATCGTCACATTCCGACGCTGCGGGTCTTCACAAGCCCCCCCTGCCTGTGTATAAACCCGCCGACTGGATCGGGCGATGGCGCGACCTTCATGGTCTCGCGTTGCCGTTTCTTTGTTCTCAACCCTAGTCGCGTGGCGCCGGTCCGTCCGGTCAGCGCACCCATTGGAGTGGATGTCCCGTGCAAGTTCTGGTTCGTGATAACAACGTCGATCAGGCCCTGCGCGCGCTGAAGAAGAAGATGCAGCGTGAGGGCATCTTCCGCGAAATGAAGCTGCGCCGCAATTACGAGAAGCCGTCGGAAAAGCGCGCTCGCGAGAAGGCTGAAGCCATCCGCCGCGCCCGCAAGCTGCTGCGCAAGCGTCTGGAGCGCGAGGGCTACTAATAGCCCACCCCATCTTCGGATGGGGTTCCAGTCGGCCTGACGGCCACGGGATTGAATGCCGCCCCTGGGGATACCCGCGGGCGGCTTTTGGTCTTTCCGGGGTCGGGTTATCATCCGGGTTTCGTGCCGCAGGAGAATTGCCCATGCCCCGCCGTCCCGTCGACCCGCATGTGTTCTGGCGTCATCCCGCGCTGCCGCATCTGGAAGCACGGGCCGTCGCGGACGGGCGCACGGTCTGCTACGTCCCCCATTCCCACGCCACCTTTTCCATCGGCGCCATTACCGGCGGTCACAGTGATTTCGTCATCCGGGGCGAACGCCATCTGGTGATGGCGGGGACCACCGTGCTGATGAATCCCGACGCGGTGCATGCCTGCAACCCCATCGATGGCCAGCCCTGGTCCTATCGCATGCTGCATGTGGATGCCACCTGGCTGGGCCGGGTGCAGGGGGAGGCCGGGTTCCGGCCCTATGGCGCCGTTCTGTCCACCGATGCCGGGCTTTTTGCCGACCTGATGGCCCTGTTCGACCACCTGTTTGCAGCGGATCTGGATGCGGCGGCCAAGGAAAAGGCGGCCGTCCAGTTCTTCACCGACCTTTCGGCGCGGGTCGACGGCCCCTATCCGCCCCGGCCGGATGATCATGCCGCCCTGGACCGGGCCGCCGATCACATTGCCCGGCACTGCACGGAAGATTTGCCGCTGGACATGGTGGCCGCGGCCAGCGGGCTTTCCCCATCATATCTGGTGCGGGCGTTCAAGGCACGCTATGGCCTGACCCCGCACGCCTATCAGACGGACCGGCGCATCCGCTTCAGCCGTGAGGCCCTGCGCCGCGGCCTGCCCATTGTCGATGTAGCGCTTGAGGCGGGGTTTGCCGATCAGGCGCATTTCCAGCGGGTATTCAAGGCGCATGTGGCCGCCACGCCGGGGCAGTTCACCGCTTCAGCCGCCCGACAGCAGGGGGATGGCACCAGCCGCCAGCAGGGCCGCCATCACCCGGTTGAACAGCCGCATGCGCCCCGGCCGGGCCAGCATGACGGCCATCCGCGCACCGGCGAAGGCCCATAGGGCGATGGCGGCATAACAGATCAGGAAATAGAGCCCGGCAAAGGCCAGGATGGCGGGCATACCGCCCGACAGGCCATAGGCCCCCATGCCGGCCAGCGCCGCGATCCAGGCCTTGGGATTCAGCCATTGCAGGCTGGCCCCGGCCCAGAGCGACGGCGGCGTCACCGCCCCGCCCACCGCCATCCCGCCATCGGCTCCCCACAGCCGCCAGGCGAGATAGAGCAGAAAGCCCGTGCCGGCGACTCGGATGAGCAGGTCCAATAGGGGCACCCGCGCCACCATCTCCGCCATGCCCAGCCCCGCCAGCAGCAGCAGGACGGTAAAGCCCAGCGTGGCGCCCGTGACATAGGCCAGCGAGCGGCGGAACCCATGGTGTACCCCGCTGGCCAGCGCCAGACTGTTCACAGGGCCGGGCGTGATGGACGCGACCAGCGCGAAACTGGCCATGGCCAGCAGCAGGGCGGGGTCGAGCGTGAACAGGGATGCAATCATGGGGTGGTCTCCGGCCGGACAGGGGTCCGTCCATATCGCCGTCCACCGGCCTGCGCGTATTGAAGGAAATTGCCCTGGCCGGGCCTCACCTCAATCCCGGTACTTCTTCCCCGCCTTCACATGATCCTTGGCCCGGAAAGTGACAGCGGTGAATTCTGGCGGCTTGCGCGCCACCCAGTGGATGAAGGCGGCGATGTCGGGATGGGCGCGCAGCGCGTCGAGCGTCGTGTAGCCGCGCGCCAGTTCCTTTTCCGACAGTTCCGCATGGATCTTGCGGTGGCAGACGCGGTGCAGCGGCACGGTCTGCTTGCCGCCCTGGCTGCGCGGGAGTAGATGATGCTCCTCCACGCTGGGACCGGCGATCAGGGGACGCCCGCACAGGCCGCATTCGCCCAATGACCTTCCCGCCGGTTTGGCAGGTGCGGGAAGGGGCAGATCGGGCGGCAGAGGTTTCAGGCGGCTCATGATATCTGACAATCTGGACGGCCCCGCCCACCGGTCAAGCCCCTTCCCGCACAGGTTCCCCCATGCCGCGCGTCATCCTGCTGAACAAGCCCTACGACATGCTGTGCCAGTTCACGGATGAAGGCACGTCGGCCCGCACCCTGGCCGAATGCCTGGATGTGCCCGGCGTCTATCCGGCCGGGCGGCTGGATCGCGACAGCGAGGGGTTGGTGGTGCTGACCGATGATGGCGGCCTGATCGCCCGCATCAGCCAGCCGCGCCATAAATGGCCCAAGACCTATTGCGTGCAGGTGGAAGGCATCCCCACCGACGCGGCCCTGGGTGCCCTCCGCCAAGGGGTAACCCTGAAGGACGGCCCCACCCTGCCTGCGGAAGTACGCACCATTCCGGAGCCGGAATGGCTGTGGCCGCGCAACCCGCCCGTCCGGTTCCGTCAGGCCATTCCCACCAGCTGGGTGGAGATCGTGCTGCGGGAGGGAAAGAACCGTCAGGTCCGGCGCATGACCGCCGCGGTCGGCTTTCCGACCCTGCGCCTGATCCGCCGGGCCGTGGGCGACTGGACGCTGGACGGTCTGGCGCCAGGTCAGTGGCGAGAAGTGTCCCCGCCCACATCACGCGCCCGCTGAACCCTTCCGCCGGGCTGCATAAAGGCATATGATCGTATCCAATATTGGAAACGACAAGGAAACGCCATCTTGGATCGGCCGCCCGTCAGCAGTCCCGGCGAGGCTCCGCTCTATCAGCGGGTCAAGGACCATGTGGCCGGCCTGATCGGCCGCGGCCAATTGGGGCCGGGCGACCGCGTACCATCGGAGCATGAGCTGGTAAGCCTGTTCCAGGTATCGCGGATGACCGCGAACCGCGCCTTGCGGGAATTGACGGCGGAAGGCTGGCTGTTCCGCATACCCGGCCTGGGCAGCTTCGTCGCCCCGCAGCGCGCGTCCGCCACCGTGCTGGAAATCCCCGACCCGGTAGCCGACGCCATCGCCGGGGGTTCGCGCCACCAACTGGAAACGCTGCTTGCCGGTCCCGCCCGTGCACCCGCCGCTGTCGCCGCCATCTTCGGCCTGACCGCAGGCACGGCCCTGTTCCGCGGCCGCTGGCGCCACCGGATCGACGGCCAGGCCCTGATGGTGGAAGATCGCTGGATTCTGCCGGCGCTGGCGCCGGAGGCCCCGAATGCCAGCCCATCCATCCTGGTCCCGCATGAACAGGTCGATCATTCCCTGCGCGCCACCCTGCCGCCGCCAGAGATTGCCGACGCCCTGAGCCTGGGGCCGAACAGCGCCTGCCTGCTGATGACACGCACGGCGCGCCTGGGCGGCCGGATCTGCACCTTCTCCGAATTCTGGCTGCCGGGCGATCGCGTCACCCTTGCTGGAACATCGCGACCGGCGGCACAATAATCGTTACGATTTCGGAATAAGGCCGATCAACAAGGAAAAAGGCCGCCCCGTCGCCGGAGCGGCCCTTTCTTCATCAACCGTGGCAAGCGATCAGTGGCCGCTGCCCGACAGGTTCTTCACGATCTCTTCGGTCACCTTCTTGGCGTCGCCCAGCAGCATCATGGTGTTGGGACGGAAGAAGAGTTCGTTTTCGACACCGGCATAACCGGCACCCATGGACCGCTTGATGAACAGCACGGTCTTGGCCTTTTCCACATCCAGGATGGGCATGCCGAAGATCGGGCTGGCCGGGTCGGTCTTGGCGGCCGGGTTGGTCACGTCATTGGCGCCGATGACATAGGCCACGTCGGCCTGACCGAAATCGCGATTGATCTCGTCCAGCTCGAACACCTCGTCATAGGGCACGTTGGCTTCGGCCAGCAGCACGTTCATGTGGCCGGGCATGCGGCCCGCGACGGGGTGGATGGCGTACTTCACCTCCACGCCTTCCTTCTTCAGCAGGTCGGCCATTTCACGCAGCGCGTGCTGGGCCTGGGCCACGGCCATGCCATAGCCGGGGACCACGATGACCTTGGACGCGTTCTTCATGATGAAGGCCGCATCGTCGGCCGAACCGGCCTTGAAGCTGCGGTCGATGGCGCCCGCACCGCCCGCCGGACCGGCTGCGGCATCACCGCCGAACCCGCCCAGGATGACGTTGATGATCGATCGGTTCATGCCCTTGCACATGATGTAGGACAGGATGGCGCCCGAAGCGCCGACCAGCGAACCGGTGATGATCAGCAGGTTGTTCTGCAGCGTGAAGCCGATGCCCGCCGCCGCCCAGCCGGAATAGCTGTTCAGCATGGACACGACCACGGGCATGTCGGCCCCGCCGATGGGCAGGATCAAGAGGAAGCCCAGCGCCAGGGCCAGGGCGACGATGACCCAGAACAGCAGCGGCGACTGCGTCAGGCAGAGCAGGACGATCAGCACGACCAGACCGATGCCCAGCGCGGCATTCAGCTGATGCTGGCCGGCGAAGACCAGCGGCTTGCCGCTGACCCGGCCGTCCAGCTTCAGGAAGGCGACGACGGAGCCGGTGAAGGTGATGGCGCCGATGGCTACGCCCAGGCTCATCTCGATGATGGAGCCGACATGGATGTCGCCCGGCTTGCCGATATTGAAGCTTTCCGGGGAATAGAAGGCGGCACCGGCCACGAACACGGCGGCCAGACCGACCAGAGAGTGGAAGGCCGCGACCAGCTGCGGCAGCTGCGTCATCTGGATGCGCTTGGCGATGACCACGCCGGCGGCACCGCCGATGGCGATACCGGCCACGATCATGACCAGGCGGGTGAATTCCAGCGATTTGCCGGTCAGGGCCGGCAGCGCCACCAGGGTGGTAACGATGGCCAGCGCCATGCCGATCATGCCGAAGCGGTTGCCCGACTGGGCGGTTTCCGGGCTGGACAGGCCGCGTAGGGCCAGGATGAACAGCACACCGGAGGCGAGATAGAGAAGCGATGCGGTGACGAGCATTATGTTTCCTCCCCGATCACTTCTTGGCGGCGCCGGATGGCGCCTTCTTCTTGTACATGGCCAGCATGCGCTGCGTGACCATGAAGCCGCCGAAGATGTTGACGCTGGCCAGCACGATGGCCAGGAAACCCATCAGGGCGGAGAAACCGTTATCGGCGGCACCCGTGGCGATCAGGGCGCCGACGATGATGACCGACGACACGGCGTTGGTCACGGCCATCAGGGGGGAGTGCAGGGCCGGCGTCACCTTCCAGACGACGTAATAGCCGACGAAGCAGGCCAGCACGAAGACGGTCAGCCCGATGACGATGAAGGGCATGCCCCCGGCATTGGCAAGCTGCGCCTCCAACTGGGCGACGCGTTCGGTAAGCTGCAGCGCGTTGTCATGCGCAGCCTGCAGGTTGTTCAGCAGCTCAGCACCGCTGTCCGCATTGGCAGCAAGGATCATTCGTTCCTCCTCAGGCGGCGGGCTTGTTGAACGACGGATGCACGACGGCGCCGTCACGGGTCAGGCCCGTGCCCTTCACCACATCATCCTCCCAGTTCATCTTCAGCACCTTCGTCTCCTTGTCGACGAAGGGCGTGATGAAGTTCAGCAGGTTCTTGGCGTAAAGGGCGGAGCTGTCGACGGCGATGCGGCTGGGCATATTGATGCGGCCCACGATTTTCACGCCGTACTTCTCCACCACCTGGCCGGCCACGGCCCCTTCGACATTGCCGCCCTGTTCACAGGCCAGATCCACCAGGATCGCCCCCTGCTTCATGGTCTTCAGCATGTCATCGGTGACCAGGATCGGGGCCTTGCGGCCGGGGATCAGGGCCGTAGTGATGACGATGTCCTGCTTCTTGATCGTCTCCGCGATCAGGGCCGCCTGCTTGGCCTGATATTCCTTGGACATTTCCTTGGCATAGCCGCCGGCCGTCTGCGCCTGCTGGAACTCTTCATCCATGACGGCAACGAAGGTACCCCCCAGGCTTTCCACCTGCTCCTTGGTGGCCGGACGCACGTCGGTGGCCGACACCACGGCTCCCAGGCGCTTGGCGGTCGCGATGGCCTGCAGGCCCGCCACGCCGGCACCCATGACCAGGGCGCGGGCCGGCGGCACGGTACCGGCCGCCGTCATCATCATGGGAAACGCGCGGCCGAATTCGTTCGCGGCCTCGATCACGGCGCGATAACCGGCCAGGTTCGACTGCGACGACAGGATATCCATGCTCTGCGCGCGGGTGATGCGCGGCATGAACTCCATGGCGAACGCGTCGATCTTGGCGGTGGCATAGGCGGCCACCGTCTCCGGCGCGCCATAGGGCGACAGGGCGGCGATCAGGATGGCACCGGGCTTGATCAGCGCCAGTTCATCGACCTCGCCCTCGCCGGCCGACAGCGGCCGTTGCACCTTCAGCACGATGTCGGCACCCGACAGCGTGGCCGTCACATCCGGGGCCACAGTCGCACCGGCAGCAGCAAAAGCGTCGTCAGTGATGGCAGAGCCCAGGCCGGCGCCCGACTCGACGGTCACCTCGAATCCCAGGCCGATATATTTGCGTACCGTGTCCGGTGTCGCCGCGACGCGCATTTCATGCGCCCGGCGTTCTTTCGGAATGGCGATTTTCATGCGATCCGATTCCCCCTCTTAAGTCCTCGTGCCCGTAAGGCGACCCAGGTGGCCGGGGTTCCTTTAAGGATTATGCCGGCCGTTCATTTTGCATCTGCACGATGACGCATCCGGTAATCTTTGTGAAGCTTTCCGGGGCTGCCTTGTCATGAAGTTGAAGTGACCGACCATCAGGCGGAATGGCGGTGCCGGGATCACGGACAGATAATTCCGTTGGCGGTCGCGACGGGCCGGGGGAGCCTTGTTTGCTAACGCCGTTTCACATGCAGAAGATGCCGAAACACGGGCCACCCTTTGCAAGGACTGGAATTTCAGGCTGCGCGCCGGACGGATTTTGTAGTGGAACTACATTCTCACCCTTGCGACCAAGGTCCGGCTTGCCAGGATTCGCGGCAGACTCCCAACGGCAGGCCGGATTTGCCATGCGAAAGCCTGGGGGGCCCCTTGCGCCCAGCCCTTGCGTGCAAAGGACGGACTGGACCCGCCACGCGCTTCCGTCGCACAGTGGCACCAGTCGATTTCCACATTGTCCGGACCCATGACCGAGCCCCAGATCCCCGAAAAGCACCCGCTGGCCGATGCCGCCCGCACCCTGTTCAAGGAACTGACCGACGCGGGCCGCCCCGTCGTGGGCACCGGCATTGGCGAGGGGCGCATTTATCTGCGCGTCGCCGGCCCCGACCATGGCGCCCCGGCCGAATATCGGGGCTATCCCGTCACGGTGCTGACGGACGAGGGCATCAAGCGATAGGCGCATCAGCGCTAAACACTTGACCGCGGCTTCCCTCCCCCGCACCCTTCAAACAATTGTTTGAACGAACCATGGGGAGGAAACAATGCCTGTCGCCTTGCAATGCACCGAGTTCGGCCCGCCGGAGAAGCTGTCGCTGGCCGAGGTGCCTTCCCTGCCGCTGGCGGCCGGTGAGGTGCGGATTGCCATCAAGGCCGCCGCCCTGAATTTCGCCGACACCCTGATCATCGAGGGCAAGTACCAGGAAAAGCCGCCCTTCCCCTTCACCCCCGGCATGGAATGCGCCGGCATCGTGACGGAAGTGGGCGACGGCGTGCGTCACCTGAAGCTGGGGCAGCGGGTCATGGCCCTGTCGGCCAAGGGCGCCTTCCGCAGCGAAACGGTGGTGGAGGCCGGTGCCGTCCTGCCCATTCCCGATGCCATGGACTTCACCATTGCCGCCAGTTTCCCCGTCGCCTATGGCACCTCGCATCTGGCCCTGACCGACCGGGCGCAGCTGCAAGCGGGGGAGACGCTGCTGGTGCTGGGCGCGTCGGGCGGCGTCGGCCTGACGGCGGTGGAGATCGGCAAGGCCATGGGCGCCCGGGTCATCGCCGCCGCGTCATCGCCGGAAAAGCTGGCGGTGGCGCGGGACCATGGTGCCGATGAGGTGATCGATTACACGGCCGAGGATCTGAAGACCCGGCTGAAGGAACTGGCGCCCAAGGGCGTGGATGTCGTGTTCGACCCCGTCGGCGGTGATTATTTCGACGCGGCCCTGCGCAACATCGCCTGGTGCGGGCGCATCATCACCATCGGCTACGCGGCGGGCCGCATCCCGCAGGTGCCGGCCAACATTCTGCTGGTGAAGAACTGTGCCGTGCTGGGCCTGTTCTGGGGCAATTACCGCAAGCATAACCCGCAGCGCCTGGGCCAAAGCCTGCTGGAACTGCTGGCCCTTTGGGGTCAGGGCAAGCTGCGCCCCCATGTCTCCCACGCGCTGCCGCTGGCCGACTATGCCAAGGCCCTGCGCCTGCTGTCGGGCCGGCAGGCCACGGGCAAGGTCGTGTTGACGGTGGAGTGATCGGGTGAGGTCGCGCCCTCTCCCTCCCATTGGCTCCAACCTGTGGAAGGGCGAGGGCATCCCAAACACCCAACACCCCAAAAACAAAACCGCCGCACCGGTTGCCCGATGCGGCGGTTCCATTTCAGGCTGATGCCCGAAGACTTACTGGATCGATTCGCCGTGCAGGGCGATGTCCAGACCGTCACGCTCGGCTTCCTCGTCGACGCGGACACCGACGATGGCCTTCACGATGAACAGGATGATCGTCGTGACGACGGCCGACCAGATGACCGTGGCGCCGATGCCGTAGATCTGGGTCCAGATCTGACCGACATTGCCTTCCAGGGCACCCAGCGGGCTGGAGGCACCGGTGATGGAGGCCTTGGCGAAGACACCCGTCAGGATGGCGCCGACAATACCGCCCACACCATGCACGCCCCAGACGTCCAGGCTGTCGTCATACTTCAGGGCATGCTTCAGCGTGGTGGAGGCGAAGTAGCAGATGACGCCAGCGGCGACACCGATGGCCAGGGCGCCGTCGACACCGACGAAGCCCGAGGCCGGGGTGATGGCGACCAGACCGGCCACGGCGCCGGAGATGGCACCCAGGACCGACGGCTTGCCCTTCACGCCCCATTCGACGAACAGCCAAGCGAGAGCGGCCGTACCGGTGGCGACCTGCGTCACCAGCATGGCGAAGCCCGCACGGCCGTCGGCGGCCACGGCGGAACCGGCATTGAAGCCGAACCAGCCAACCCACAGCATGGACGCGCCGATCAGCGACAGGACCAGGTTGTGCGGCTTCATGTCCGACGTGCCATAGCCCTTGCGCTTACCAAGGAAGATGGCCGTGACCAGACCGGCCACGCCGGCATTGATATGCACGACCGTACCGCCGGCATAATCCAGCACGCCGTCACCGCCCAGGAAGCCGCCGCCCCAGACCCAGTGACAGACCGGGCTGTAGACCAGCAGCGACCACAGGCCCATGAACAGCAGCAGGGCCGAGAACTTCATGCGGTCTGCGAAGGCGCCCGTGATCAGGGCCGGGGTGATGATGGCGAAGGTCATCTGGAAGGTGACGAACACCGATTCCGGGATCGTCGTGGCCGGCCAGAGCGAACCGACCTCCATTCCCGACAGGAAGGCCTTGGACAGATCGCCGATATAGGCATTGCCCGCCCCGAAGGCCAGGCTGAAGCCGGCGACCACCCACAGCACCGTGACCAGCGCGGTGATGGCGAAGGACTGCATCACCATGGTCAGGACGTTGGGCTTGCGGACCATGCCGCCATAGAACAGCGCCAGACCGGGAATGGTCATGAACAGCACCAGGGCTGTCGAGGTCAGCATCCACGCGGTGTTGCCGGTGTCCAGGGTCGGGGTCGGTGCCGCGTCCTGAGCCAGCGCCACACTCGGGGCCAACGCCAAGCACGCCGCGATAAGGGTCTTCAACATACGATTCATGTGGCTCCCCATTCTTGTGGGCACGGGGCCGACCGGGCCACCGCACACGCCGATGTTCCCTTATTCAAAGTCCGTGCCGCAGCGCAAAGCGGCGGAATCCCTCAGCCTGCCTGTGACCGGAATCCACGCACGCACCCATCAAACCCCCTCCGAACAGGGTAAAATGCATAAATTTTAGGCGATTCCAAATGGGATAAAAACCAGCAATATTCATTTATTTCAAAGTATTACCCCAAAATCCCCCACCCCGTCGGACAGGAATCAGCGGTCAAAAATGTGACAGGCTAAAAAATAGGCAGATCGATTGAGGGCAATGCACGCGCTGGGGACCGGGGGCCGGAGCCCCCTGTCTTCGCCATTTCGCTGCCTGCCCTGCCTGGAAAAGCGGCGGTGCATACGTATCCGGGGATGACCGGAAGGGGCGGCCTGTGCGAGCATCACGCCATCGATACAGCCGCCACGCGAAGCGGCGGCGCATAGCATCAATGGATGGGAGGATCGGGAATTGGTGACCAGTCAGTCCGAACCGCGTCTGGACCGCGATCTGCGGCAGGCGCCGCGCCATGCCCTGGCCCTGGTGCTGGCCGGCGGCCGTGGCAGCCGGCTGAAGCAGCTGACCGACCGGCGCGCCAAGCCGGCGGTGCATTTCGGCGGCAAGTTCCGCATCATCGATTTCGCGCTGTCCAATTGCATCAATTCCGGCTTCCGCCGAATCTCCGTCATCACGCAGTACAAGTCGCATTCCCTGCTGCGGCACTTGCAGCGCGGCTGGAACTTCCTGCGTGGTGAGATCGGCGAATTCATTGATCTGCTGCCCGCCCAGCAGCGCATCAACGAGACCAGCTGGTATCAGGGCACGGCCGACGCCGTTTACCAGAACCTGGACATCCTGCGCTCCCACAAGGCGGAGTTCGTGCTGATCCTGGCCGGCGACCATATCTACAAGATGGATTACGCCAACATGCTGGCCAGCCACATCCGCACCGGCGCGGATGTGACCGTGGG
This sequence comes from Niveispirillum sp. FG148, assembly GCF_057809655.1. Taxonomy (NCBI): domain Bacteria; kingdom Pseudomonadati; phylum Pseudomonadota; class Alphaproteobacteria; order Rhodospirillales; family Azospirillaceae; genus Niveispirillum; species Niveispirillum sp. FG148. Next base: position 278,738 of record NZ_JBMDKJ010000006.1, on the reverse strand, counting down.
CTGCATTGAGGTGCCGCGCATGGAGGCGACGGGCTTCGGCGTCATGCATGTGGATGATGACAACCGCATCGTCAGCTTCCTGGAAAAGCCGGCCGACCCGCCCGCCATGCCGGGCAAGCCCGACATGGCCCTGGCTTCCATGGGCATCTACATCTTCAATGCCGATTTCCTGTACGCGCATCTGGAACGCGATGCCGCCGACCAGACCTCCTCGCGCGATTTCGGCAAGGACCTGATCCCCTATCTGGTGCAGACTTCCAAGGTCATGGCCCACCATTTCAGCGACAGCTGCGTGCGCAACCGCGCCATGCCGGGTGTCGCCTACTGGCGTGACGTGGGCACCGTCGATGCCTATTGGGAAGCCAATCTGGACCTGTGCAAGGTCTCGCCCGACCTGGATCTCTATGACCGGGAATGGCCGATCTTCACCTATCAGGAACAGCTGCCCCCGGCGAAGTTCGTCTTCGACGATGATGGACGGCGCGGCATGGCCGTGGACAGCATGGTGTCGGCCGGCTGCATCACCTCAGGTTCCATCGTGCGCCGGTCGCTGCTGTTCAACAAGGTGCGTATCCATTCCTATTGCGAACTGACGGACGCCGTCGTCCTGCCGGAGGTGGAGATCAACCGTAACGCAAGGCTGACCAAGGTGGTCATCGACCGCGGCTGCGTGATCCCCGCCGGTCTGGTGGTAGGTGAGAACCCGGAGGAGGATGCCCGCCGCTTCTACCGGTCCGAAGGTGGCGTCGTCCTGATCACGCAGGAGATGCTGGACAAGCTGGAGGGCTGATACCAGGGCACGCCGGCAAGTGAGGCACCGACTCACAGGCCGGCGGCTGCGGGCGCCAGAAACAAGGCCGGCGACCGCCGCCCCGCCGCGCGTGCGGCGCAAGCCAAGCCGCCGGATGGCGGCGCCCGGCGCGTGAGGGCGCAAGCGAACAAGGGAAAACAGGATGAAGACCTATCCGGGCAATTTCGTGCTGGACCCGCTGGGCCGGCGGGTCGTCCTGCACGGGGCCACGGCCTTCGCCGCCCTGCACCGGGCGGGTGGGGTCGCGGCCGCCTGCCTGGACCATCTGGCCCCCTTCGTCGTGCCGGGCGTCAGCACGGGCGAGCTGGATGACCGGGTGGAGGCATTCCTGCGGGCCCACGGCGCCATCCCGGCCACGCTGGGTTATCACGGCTATCCCAAATCCTGCTGCATCTCCCCCAACCACGTCGTCAATCACGGCATCCCGTCGGCGCAGACGCGGCTGAAGGATGGTGACATCGTCAATATCGATGTCACCGCCATCGTCGATGGCTGGTATGGCGATACCAGCCGCATGTATCTGGTGGGCACTGTGACGCCCAAGGCCGCGCATCTGGTCCGCACCACCTATGACGGGATGATGGCCGGCATCAGTCAGGTGGCGCCGGGTAAACATCTGGGCGATGTCGGCCATGCTGTGGAGCGCACGGCCAAGGCGGTGGGCTATTCCACGGTCCGCGACTATGTCGGCCATGGCATCGGGCGCGTTTTCCACGACGCGCCCGACGTGCTGCATTTCGGCAAGCCCGGCAAGGGCATGAAGCTGGTACCGGGCATGGTCTTTACCGTGGAGCCGATGTTCAACCAGGGTGGCCCCGGCGTGCGCACCCTGCCCGATGGCTGGACCACCATCACCCGTGACCTGTCGCTGTCGGCGCAGTTCGAACATACGGTTGGCGTGACGGAAGATGGGGTGGAGATCTTCACCCTTTCCCCGGCGGGACTGCATTGCCCGGTACCGGCCTGACCACGCGACGGGTGGCGACCAGGCGGCCGAACCGGAGCAGGCACAGCACGGCAGCGACCAGCAGGCCCGCCGCCAGAAAGCCCCTGTGCATCCCGTCCGCCACCTGACCGGGGGAGGCAGCGGCAAGATCGGATGTACCCACAGTCAGGGCAAAGACGGCGCCCAGACAGGCGGCCCCGGTAATCAGGCCCAGATTGCGCGACAGGTTCAACAGGCCGGAGATCAGCCCGCGCCGGTCCGCCGGCTGCCCGCCCATCACGCCGGTATTGTTGGCCGCCTGGAACAGGGCGTAGCCGCTGGTCATCACGGCGATGGGGCCCATATAGCCCGCGACACCCCATTCCACCCGCGACGCGAACAGCAGCAGGCAGCCAAGACCAACACCGGCCATGCCGGCCAGGGTCATCCGGTCGGGGCCGAACCGGTCCACGGCCCGGCCCGCCGGCATCCCGGCCAGGGCGGAGATGCAGGGCCCCGTCGCCAGCACCAGCCCCGTCATCGCCGGGTTCAACCCCAGGACCCGCGTCAGGTAGAAAGGGCCCAGCACCAGCGTCGCCATCATGATGGTGGAGATCAGGATATTGGCGAACAGCCCCCCGCACAGGCCCCCATCCCGGAACAGGGAAAGCTGCAGCATCGGGCTGGCCGCGCTGACCTGCCGCAGGATGAACAGACCGGCCAGCAGCAGCGTCGCCGTCAGCAGCACCGGACCGGTCCCGTCCGCACGCTGTCCGATGGTCATGGACAGGGCATAGGCGGCCAGGGTCGCCGCCAGCAGCAGGGTGCCGAGCAGGTCACCGCCCGCCTGACCGGCCGTGCTGCGGCCAGGTGCCGGCACCTGGGTCCGGACCAGCGCCAGCGCTGCCAGGCCCAAGGGCACATTGACCAGGAACAGGCCGGGCCAGCCGGCCAGCGCGATGGTGACGCCGCCCAGCGACGGGCCCAGTGCCGTACCCACGGCCGACATGCTGCCCAGCATGCCCATGGCCCGGCCGGTGCGGGCCTTGTCCACCGTGTCGCCCACCAGGGCCATGGACATGGACATCATCATGGCCGCCCCCAACCCCTGCAGCGCCCGCGCCGCGATCAGCGCCGTCAGCGACGGCGCCAGCCCGCACAGGGCCGATGCCAGGGTGAAAAGCCCGATGCCCGTCAGCAGCAGGCGGCGCCGGCCAATCCGGTCGCCCAGGCGGCCCGCGCTGACGATCAGGGTGGTGGTGGCCAGGAGATAGGCCAGCACCACCCATTGCACCTGGGCGAACGGCACCGCGAAGGCCTGCGCCAGGGTCGGCAGCCCGACATTGGCGATACTGGTACCCAGCGATGACAGCAGGATGGACAGCGACAGGGCGGGCAGGACCCACCGTCCGCCCGGATTACCCGACACTTCCACTTGTTCACCTTGACCCGCCATTGTCCGCTCCGCTGCTGGTTCTTCGACGTGATGACGCTACGGGGCGGTCTGATGTGGCGGAAGGCGCAGCAGTCACACTATATTCGTGCATGAAACGCCATATATGCCGGGCCCCATGAATCCGCCTGACCTGAACCTGCTGGTCACCCTGGACGTGTTGCTGGCGGAAGGCAGCGTGGCCAGGGCCGCCCGCCGCCTTCGGCTCAGCCCGTCGGCCATGAGCCGGGCCCTGGCCCGACTGCGCGAGGCGACGGGCGACCCGTTGCTGGTGCGGGCAGGCCGCGGCCTGGTCCCCACGCCGCGCGCGCTGGAGCTGCGCGAACAGGTGGGCGCCATCGTCGATCAGGCGCGTGCCGCCCTGCGCCCGGCTGCCACGCTGGACCTGTCCCGCCTGGACCGCATCTTCACCCTGCGGGCCAGCGAAGGTTTCGTGGAAACGTTCGGTGCGCCGCTGATCACGCGCGTGGCGGCCCTGGCCCCCGGTGTACGCCTGCGCTTCATGGCCAAGCCGGAACGGGACAGCGCCCAGTTGCGCGACGGTACGGTCGATCTGGAAACCGGCGTGGTGGGGTCGGACACGGGCCCCGAACTGCGGGTGCAGTCCCTGTTCCGCGACCATTTCATCGGCGTGGTCCGCGCCGGTCACCCGTTGCTGGAAGGGCCGGTGACGGCGACGGCTTATGCGGCGGCGCCCCATGTCGCCGTAACACGGGCGCGGCCGGACCCAGGCCCGGTCGACCAGGCGTTGCTGGCCTTGGGACTGGAACGCCGGGTAGCGGCCTATGTGGCCGGCTATGCAGGCGCCCTGGCCGTTGCGCGCGGCAGCGACCTGGTGGCAACCGTATCCGACCGGCACACGGCCGCGCTGCGGGCCGGCATGGCCACGTTCGATCTGCCCATCCCTATCCCGTCGGTCAGCGTCTCGCTGCTGTGGCATCCGCGTCTGGATGCCGATCCCGCCCATCGCTGGCTGCGGGGGCTGGTGCGCGCCGTCTGCGCCGGCGATATCTGGGGCGACGACCCCCTTGCTGAAAGCGGCGGATACGTTCACTCATAGAGTGCGGCCCGTCACCCCCGATCAACCATCCCGGACCCCATCATGCGCGTTCTTTTCGTCACGTCGGAATGCCTGCCCTATGTGAAGACCGGGGGGCTGGGCGATGTCGCCGGCGCGCTGCCCGCGGCCCTGCGGGAAGTGGGCGTGGATGTGCGCATGCTGCTGCCGGGCTATCCGGGCGTGCTGGAACGGCTGGAAAATACCAAGGTGCTGCGCGATCTGCGCGGCCTGCCGGGCCTGCCTTCGGCCTCTCCAGCCCGGCTGGTGTCGGGACGCGGGGTGGATGGCGGCACCGTCTATGCGCTGGACATTCCCAGCTTCTTCGGCCGCAAGGGCAATCCCTATCTGGGGCCGGATGGGAAGGACTGGTCCGACAACCATCTGCGCTTCGCGGCCCTGGGCCGGGTGGCGGCCCTGATCGGGCTGGCCGGCGATGGCGGGACGGGGCGGGCCGCCTGGAAGCCCGACGTGCTGCACGGCCATGACTGGCAGGCGGGCCTGGCGGCGGCCCATCTGCATTTCCCGCTCTGGCCGCTGGCTGGGGCCAAGCGACCGGGCACGGTCTTCACCATCCACAATCTGGCCTTCCAGGGCCTGTTCCCGGCCGACACCGTGCCGACCCTGGGCCTGCCCTGGGACGGGTTCACGCCGCAGGGCTTCGAATTCTACAGCCAGCTTTCCTTCCTGAAGGCGGGGCTGGTCTATTCGGACCGGCTGACCACGGTCAGCCCCACCTATGCCACCGAAATCCAGGGGGAGATTTTCGGCTTCGGCATGGATGGGCTGCTGCGCGCCCGCGCCGACGTGCTGGACGGCATTCTGAACGGCATCGACACGAAGGCCTGGGACCCGGCCGGCGACCCGCAGATCAGTGCCCATTACGATGCGGGCAGCCTGCCCGCCAAGGAAGCCAACAAGGCCGACCTGCAACGCGCCTTCGGCCTGTCACCCGATATCCACGCGCCCTTGTTCGGGATTGTCAGCCGCCTGACCGACCAGAAGGGCATCGACCTTGTGGTCCAGGCCATCCCGCATCTGATGGCGCGGGGCGCACAGCTGGCCGTGCTGGGCACGGGCACGGCGTCGCTGGAACAGGCGCTGGCCGGGGCGGCGCGGCATTATCCCGGTCGCGTCGGGCTGGTGCTGGGCTATGACGAGGCCTTGTCCCACCGGTTGCAGGCGGGCGTGGATGTGCTGATGGTCCCGTCGCGCTTCGAGCCCTGCGGCCTGACCCAGATGTATGCCCTGCGCTACGGTACCCTGCCGCTGGTCAGCCGCGTGGGCGGGCTGGCCGATACCGTGACCGATTGCACCGACGATGCCCTGACCGACGGCACGGCCACGGGCTTCACTTTCGGCCCCGTCACGGTGCCGGCCCTGCTGAACGCCATCGACCGGGCGCTGGCGCTGCATCCGCAGACCGACCGCTGGCGCCACGTGCAGAAATCGGCCATGGCGCGCGACGTATCCTGGGCCGCGTCCGCCCGCCATTATGTCGATACCTACAGGGCGGCCATGGCCGCCGCGGACCCGTCGGGCACCCCGTCCAGCTGAACGGCATCCGTCAGCAGCGGCGCCAGTTCCGGGCCCACCACCGCCCCCGAAGGCCACAGGCCGATCCGGGGCGGGTCCGGCCGGCGCCGGGCCATTTCCAGCAGCGGCCGCAATTCAAACCGGAACAGGGACGGGGCCCCGTCCAGCACGATCAGCCGCGGCCGCATGCCCGCGAACAGCGCCAGGAGTGCGGCCGCCCGCCGCTTCTTCCAGGACCAGTCGGCACGATGGCCATCGGCGTCCAGCATGACCTCCGGCGCATCATCCCGCACCCAGGCCGGCGGCAGCGGCACCAGCGTGACCCCGTCGGGCACGGCACCCGGCGGCGGCAGACCACCCCAGGCCAGCAGCACACCCTGTCCCCCCATCTGCTGCCCCGCCGCCGCCAGCCGGGCGGCCAGTTCCAGCCGCGCCGCCCCCTGATCAGGCCGCATCGGCTGTGCGCGGAACAGGATGGCGTGGGGGTAGCAGGTCACGGACAATGGTCGCAGGCCGGTGATAGGACAGATGGCAGGGCTGGACAGACGGGAATGGTTGGGGTCCACTATGACCACAAGGTACCACAAAAGAACAGGTACCGCAGGGAGGGTGGATTGAGCGCCGATCTGACCACGCAGGTAGAGGCATTGCGCCGCCTCCCCCTGTTTGCCGCCATTGAATTGTCGAAACTGAAACTGCTGGCCTTCACCAGCGAGGTGGTGCGCTTTGCCGATGGCCAAGCGCTTTTCGCGCAGGAGGAGCCGTCGGTCGCCGCCTTCGTCCTGTTGTCGGGCCGCATCGACGTGGAAATCGCCACGGCCGGCGGAACGATGCCGCTGAGCAGCCTGAACGGTTCCGGCATCGTGGGTGAGGTCGGCGTGCTATGTGACCGGCCGCGCATGGCCACGGCGCGGGCGGTCGGCGACGTGGTGACGCTGCGCATCAACCGTGACGCCTTCTTCCGGCTGATCGACGAATTCCCGCAGATGGCCGTCTGCATCCTGCGGGATGTCGCCATGCGCCTGGACTTCACCACCCGGGAACTGGCCCGCGCCAGAAGCTGAACGCGCATCGGTGACAAGGGCCGCTATGCCGTGCGGAGGGCTTCCTGCCGCCACAATTCTTTGGCATAAGGCGGAATGAACATGATTCAAGATCGGGAAACACCCCATGGCCCGTCTGATCCGCCTGCTGCCGCTGGCCCTGCCCCTGTTCCTGGCTGCCTGTTCCACCAACCCCGTCACCGGCGACCGGCAATTGACGGGGCTGATGCCCCCTGAAAAGGAAGCCGCGATCGGCGCCCAGCAGCATCCGGAGATGCTGCGCGAATTCGGTGGCCGGTATGAGGATGCGAAGCTGCAGGCCTATGTCGACCGGCTGGGCCAGACACTGGCCGCCAGGACGGAGGTGCCGGGCACCCGCTACACCTTCACCGTCCTGGACAGCCCCATCGTCAACGCCTTCGCCCTGCCCGGCGGCTATGTCTATGTCAGCCGCGGCCTGATGGCGCTGGCCAGCAGCGAGGCGGAACTGGCCGGCGTCGTGGGGCACGAGATCGGCCATGTCACAGCCCGCCATGCCGCCGACCGCTATGGCCGCGGCGTGCTGGCCCAGGGTGGGGCCGCCATCGCCGGCATCTTTCTGGGACAGGGTGCGGGCCAGATCGCGCAGAAGGGGGCAGAGGCGGCTTTGGCCAGCTTTTCCCGCGGGCAGGAGCTGCAGGCCGACAATCTGGGCATCCGCTACATGACGGCCGCCAATTACGATCCGCGCGAAATGGCGGGTTTCCTGGCCAGCATGGGCCGGCATGCGCAGCTGGAGGCGCTTCTGGCCGGGCAGCCGGGTAAGGCCGACCAGTTCTCCTATCTTCAGACCCATCCGCCCACGGGCGACCGGGCCGAACGCGCGGCGGCGGTGGCATCACAGATGCCGTCGGCCCATTTCCTGGTCAATCAGGATGCGTATCTGAAGGCCATCGACGGCATGATCTATGGCGACAGTCCCGATCATGGCCTGGTGCGCGGCCGGGTCTTTGCCCATCCGGGCCTGGGCATCCGGTTCGAGGTGCCCGACGGCTTCCGGCTGCTGAACGGGGAACAGGCTGTCATCGCCCTGGGCCCCGACGACGCCCAGATCGTCTATTCGCAGGGGCAGGCCCAAGGCGCCTTCAGTGCGGCCGACTATATCGCCAATGTCTGGGCCAATGGCACAGCACTCACCGATCTGCGGCCATTGACCATCGATGGCCTGCCGGCGGCGACGGCGGTGACCCGCCTGTCCGGGAAGGACGGCCCTGTCTTTGCCCGTCTGGTCGCCATCGTGTCGGGGCCGGGACGGTATCACCGCCTGCTGTTCCTCTGCCCGCTTTCCACCGCCGACCGGTACATGGCGGGCTTCCAGGCCACAGCCCAGGGCTTCCGCCGCCTGAAGCCGGAGGAAAAGGCAGGCCTGAAGCCCTATCGCCTGAAGGTGGTGCAGGTGAAGCCCGGCCAGAAGGTGGCCGACTTCGTGGCCGCCATGCCGTTGAAGGATCACGCGGAGGAGCGGTTCCGCGTGCTGAACAACATCCCGCCCGGGACGGAACCCCGGCCCGGCATCTGGGTGAAGACCATTCAGGAAGGATAGGGCGGGTCCGATTGTTGCCGCCATCCTCGTCTCTCCTGTACGGTTCCCCATCATGAAGACATTGCTGACCCTGCCCCAATGCGAGGAGACCACGGCGCGCAAGGGCCGCTGGCGCCTGCCGATCACGGTGGTGATGACTGCCGGATTCGGCGGGCTGATGCTGGTTGCGGTCGCGTCTGTCTTCTGGCTGGGTGTGCAGACATCGGGCAAGAACACCTACAACCTGCTGACCGACAAGGCCGAGCTGGCCATGAACCTGGCGGAGGCGAAGGTTCGCGCGCAGCTGGACCCCGCCCGCAACCAGGTCGAATATCTGACCGGCATCCTGTCCGGCGGGGATTACGACATCCATGATGCCAACCGGCTGGAATCGCTGCTGCGCGGCACCTTGGCCGCCACGCCACAGGTGGCGGGCGTGGGTTTTCTGCGCGCCGATGACGGCCGCCTGCTGGGTTCCGCCCGGGTCGGCGACATGGAATCGGCCTTCGCCATGGACAGGGTGAAGGACGCCGGCCAGATTCTGGACGATGTGCTGAAAAGCGGGTCGGCCCATTGGATGGACCCGATCTGGGCGGACGAGATCGAAACCACGATCATGCCGGTGCAGGCGCCGTTGCGCCGGGCGGATGGCAAGTTCTTAGGCGCCGTCATGTCGGCCGTGGGCTTCAACGGCCTGTCCCGCTTCCTGCGCGATGCGGACAAGGATACGGAGCTGTTGAGCTTCATCCTGTTCGACGATCATTACGTCCTGGCCCATCCGGATCTGGCGGAACGCAAGTTCGACTTCTCCAAGGTGAAGGGACGCCCGCCCCTGCCGACGCTGGAGGAGGTGGGCGATCCCGTCGCCGCATCCATCTGGTCCATGGTCGGCCCCGACGGGGTGGGCACGCCCCTGGCGAAATGGAACGCCGGCAAGCAGGTCGACAGCCGCCTGAACGAACGGCGCAGCGATGTGCAGATCCGCGAGGCCACGGTCGGTGGCGTCAGCTATTTCTATCTGCTGCGCAGCATCAGCGACTATGGCCAGCATCCCTTCACCCTGGTCGTCGCCATGCGGACGGAAGATGTGGACCGTGAGATCGAACGGTTCCAGCATCTGCTGGTCGTCGGATTCGGTATCCTGGTCGTGTCGGTTCTGATCGCCATGGGGCTGGGCAAGATGATCAGCCGGCGCATCCGCCTGCTGTCAGGCGCCGCCGTGGCCCTGCGCGATCTGGACTTCCAGAACGTCCCCCGCCTGCCCGACAGCCGGTTCCGGGAGGTGGCGGACGCCGCCGCCGCCTTCAACGCCATGGTCAGCGGCCTGCGCTGGTTCGAAACCTATGTGCCGAAATCCCTGGTCCTGCGCCTGATCCGCCGCGACGGCGCCCAGGCAGAGATCCCGTCGGAGGAACGCGAAGTCACCGTCCTGTTCACCGACATCAAGGGTTTCTCCGCCATGGCGGAGAAGATGTCGCCACAGGACACGGCCGAATGGCTGAACCGCCATTTCACCCGCATCGCTGCCTGTATCGAGGCGGAAGGCGGCACAGTGGACAAGTTCATCGGCGATGCCGTCATGGCCTTCTGGGGCGCGCCCGACGAACAGCCCGACCATGCCGCCCGCGCTCTGCGCGCCGCCCACGCCATCGCCAGCGTCGTGCAGGAGGAGGCGGACGAGGCCAAGGCCGCCGGTCTGCCGCCCGTCTGCCTGCGCGTCGGCGTGCATTCCGGCCCCGTCATTGTCGGCAATATCGGCGCCACCAACCGCATCAACTACACCATCGTCGGCGACACCGTGAACACGGCCGCCCGGCTGGAAGCGCTGGGTGGCGAGTTGATGGGCGATGAATGCTATGTCGTGCTGGTCAGCGACGATACCGTGAGGGCCGCTGGTTCCTGCACCGTCGACATGCCGCTGACGGAAATCGGCGCCTTCTCCCTGCGCGGCCGGGTGTCACTGGTGGATGTCTGGCGGCTGGTCATCCCCGGATGACCGGGCGGGCGTGACCGGATGGGGGGCGCCGAACCGGTTTCGGCCCGCACATGACAAACGTGTAAATTCTGTGGCAGGTGCCGCTTAAGCCATTGAGTTTTAGCGCAAATTCATCCAGCCTTCCGGTGTGTGAACCGGCTGCGGAGGGTGGCGCATGGGCGCTGGGGGCTGGCGGTTATGGCCGGCAGAGGCTTTGCGGACGGTCATCGACCTGTTCCTGCCGGCATCGCTGCGCCAGCCCGGCGTGGACGAGAAGGAATTGCTGCGCGCCCGCGCCTTCATCCGCATCACCGAACTGATTCTGGCCGGCATCCTGGTCCTTTATGTCATCTGGAGCATCGATCACGGTCCCTTCGCTCCGCCCAGCCTGGCCTGGGCCGCCTATGCGGCGCTGATGACGGGCAATCTGCTGCTGGTGCGCCAGACCGGCCGGTTCCATGAGGTGACGATCGCCAACAATCTGGGCGGGCTGCTGATGATCGGCACCCTGCTGCATTATACCGGCGGCATCGCCTCTCCCCTGCTGGTGCTGTTCTTCACCGGGCTGGCCACGACGGGGAATTTCGGTGGCAACAAGGCCATCCTGATCTTCTTTTCCGGCTTTCTGGGCGTGGTCGGTTCCACCTATGCCTGGCAGATCTATACCGGTGACCATGGCCCCGACATCCACAGCCGATTCGGCTTCCTGCTGACGGCCCTGCTGTTGCTGGTGCTGGCCAATCTGTCGGCGCAGTCGGCCCGCAGCAAGACACGCCGCATGCTGCAAAAGGCGCGCGATGCCGCCATTGACGGCCAGCGCCGGGCCGAACAGGCGCAGGCCGCGGCGGAGAAGGCGCTGGTCGACCTGCGCGAGGCGCAGGCCCAGATGATCTTGCAGGAAAAGATGGCCAGCCTGGGCAGCTTGGTGGCCGGCGTCGCGCATGAGGTGGCGACCCCCGTGGGGCTGACTGTCACCGGCGCCTCGCAGTTGCGGACAGAGACGGCGCAGGTTCTGGCAGACGCTGCGGCCGGCCGGCTGCGGCGCAGCACCTTTGACGATTATCTGACGCTGGTGGACGAACTGGCGACGCTGATCGAAAAGAACGCCACGCGCGCCGCCCAGTTGATCCAGTCCTTCAAGGAAGTGGCCGTCGACCAGTCCTCCGACGCCCGTCGCCCCTTCGAACTGGGCCCCTATGTCGCGGAGATTGTGTCCAGCCTGTCGCCCCGAATCCGCCATGCCGGACACAAGGTGGAACTGGACATCCCCGACAGGGTCGAGGTGGATGGCTATCCAGGGGCCATGGCCCAGGTTGTCACCAACCTGATCATCAATTCCATCATGCATGGCTATCCCGACGACCGTCATGGCACCCTGCGCCTGTCGGTCCGGCTGCTGCCGGGAGACCGGGTGGAGATGACCTACAGCGACGATGGCGCTGGCATCCCCCGCGCGCTATGGCCCCGCATCTTCGAACCGTTCTTCACGACCAAAAGAGGGATGGGCGGATCGGGGCTGGGGCTGCATCTTCTCTACAATATCGTCACCGTACGCATGGGGGGGACAGTGCGGGTTGCTGCCGCGGACGGGGGCGGGGCCCAGTTCGTCCTGGAGTTCCCGCGCGTCAGCCCCGCGCGCGTGCGCGAACCCGATGGCCCGGCCGATGACGGCACGGGCGATATTGACGCAGGGCAATAATACCGGGATGCGGCGGCTGTCATAGACCCGTTGCTTGCGCCCCGCCATCCGTTCCGCCTAATCTCTATGTCGGAACGCCATAGTCCGGAGAAGAGTGCCGGGCAGCACGTTTGAGGAGAGGAAGCATGGTCGAAGTGGTAATTGCCGGTGCGGCCCGCACCCCCATCGGCGCCTTCAACGGCGCGTTGGGCAGCGTGCCCGCCCACAAGCTGGGTGAGGTCGCCATCCGCGCCGCGCTGGAACGCGCCAAGACCGACGCGGCCGAAGTGAACGAGGTGGTGCTGGGCCATGTGCTGGCCGCCGCGCAGGGCCAGGGCCCGGCCCGTCAGGCCGCCGTCAATGCCGGCATCCCCGCCGGCCGCACCGCCTATTCCATCAATCAGATCTGCGGTTCGGGCCTGCGCGCCGTGGCCCTGGGCTATCAGGGCATCAAGCTGGGCGATGCCGACATCATCGTCGCCGGCGGCCAGGAAAGCATGAGCCTGTCGTCCCACGCCATGTATCTGCGTGGCGGCACGAAGATGGGCGATGCCGCCATGATCGACACCATGATCAAGGACGGTCTCTGGGACGCCTTCAACAACTACCATATGGGCCAGACGGCCGAGAATGTGGCCGCCAAGTGGGGTATCACCCGCGAGGAGCAGGACGCGTTCGCCGCCGGTTCGCAGAACAAGGCCGAAGCCGCCCAGAAGGAAGGCCGGTTCGCCGCGGAGATCGCCGCCGTCACCGTGGCCGGCCGCAAGGGTGACGTCATCGTCGACACCGACGAATATCCCAAGCATGGCACCACCATCGACACCCTGGCCAAGCTGCGCCCAGCCTTCAAGAAGGATGGCACGGTCACGGCCGGCAATGCGTCGGGTATCAATGATGGTGCCGCCGCCCTGGTCCTGATGTCCGCCGACAATGCCGCCAAGCGCGGCGTGGCCCCGCTGGCCCGCATCGCCGCCTGGGCGACGGCCGGCGTCGATCCGGCCATCATGGGCTCCGGCCCGATCCCGGCCACGCGCGAAGCGCTGCGCAAGGCCGGCTGGTCCATCGACCAGCTGGACCTGATCGAAGCCAACGAGGCCTTCGCCGCCCAGGCCATCGCCGTCAACCGCGATCTGGGCTGGGACACGGCCAAGGTCAATGTCAATGGCGGCGCCATCGCGCTGGGCCATCCGATCGGCGCGTCGGGTGCGCGCGTGCTGGTCACCCTGCTGCACGAAATGGTGCGCCGCGACGCCAAGAAGGGTCTGGCGACGCTGTGCATCGGCGGCGGCATGGGCGTCGCTCTCTGCGTCGAACGCGACTGACGCCGAAGACCGAACGGGGGTGCCAGTCACCCCCGTTCGCATTTTACGCATGTATTTCAAAGGCCCTATGGCCGCAACAATGGGGGAAACTATGGCACGCGTTGCATTGGTCACTGGTGGCACCCGCGGCATCGGCGAGGCGATTTCCGTCGCGCTGAAGGATGCCGGCTATATCGTCGCCGCCAATTACGGTGGCAATGACGAAGCCGCCCGCGAATTCACCGAACGCACGGGCATCAAGGCCTACAAGTTCGACGTGTCGGACTTCGAGGCGGTGAAGGCGGCCGTCGCCCAGATCACGGCCGATCTGGGCCCGATTGAAGTGCTGGTCAACAATGCCGGCATCACCCGTGACGGCGTCATGCACCGCATGAATTTCGAACAGTGGAACGCCGTCATCCAGACCAACCTGGCCAGCTGCTTCAACACCTGCCGTGCCGTCATCGACAGCATGCGGGAGCGCAATTTCGGCCGCATCGTCAATATCGGCTCGATCAATGGTCAGGCCGGCCAGTATGGCCAGGTGAACTATGCCGCCGCCAAGTCGGGCATCCATGGCTTCACCAAGGCCCTGGCCCAGGAAGGGGCCGCCAAGGGCATCACCGTGAACGCCATCGCGCCCGGCTATATCGACACGGACATGGTCCGCGCCGTGCCGCCCAACGTGCTGGAAAAGATCGTCGCCAAGGTGCCGGTCGGCCGTTTGGGCAAGGCCAGCGAGATCGCGCGCGGCGTGCTGTTCCTGGTGGGTGACGAAGCCGGCTTCATCACCGGTTCGACCCTGTCCATCAATGGCGGTCAGCACATGTATTGATCCGCACCTGTGCGGACATGCTGGGGCGGGCGCCGACAACGGCGCCCGCCCTTTGCTTTATCGGGCCCTACGCCCCCGCCTTCCCCAATTCCTCCATCCGCTTCAGCAGCCGATCGCGCCGGTCTGCCGGCATGTTCTCCACCATGCCGATCAGCGTGTCGGCATTGGGGCCCAGGCCGGCGAAACCCAGGACGTTGCGCTTGAAGGCGCGCACCCCGTGGGAGAAGTAGAACAGCCGGTACATGATGGCCGGCATGCCCATGGTGACGATGCAGCGCGTGCTGCGCCCGGCCAGCCGGCGGGGGCTGGCAAAGCCCCTGGCCGGATCGGTCAGCAGGAAGGATGGCCGCGCCACCTGTTCCAGGAATCCCTTCATCAGCGCCGGCACATCGCCCAGCCAGAGCGGAAACAGGAAGACCAGATGGCTGGCGCTTTCGATGGCGGCCTGGGCGGCCTGGATGTCGGGCGGCGGCTCCTCCTCCTCCCACTGCTTCTTGGAGCGGATCAGGGTGAAATTGAGCGCGTTCAGCCGCAGCAGTTCGGCATTGTGCCCGCCCGCCGCCGCCCCATCCAGATAGGCGTCGGCCAGATCGTCCAGAAGATGGCCATTGCCCGCGTCGGGATGGCCGTGGATCAGGGTGATGGTCGCCATGTTGGAAATCCCCTCCGTCCCCAGATGGTCCCAGGATAGGATCACGCAGCGCCGGCTTCCTTGATGCGGGTCAACCGGCGGCTTTCATCATCCTCCCCTTTGGCCGGAAACACCATGCCCCCTGTCCCCCTGACCCATCCCCGCGTCGGCGTCGGCTGTCTGGTCTGGAAAGGCGATCAGGTGCTGCTGATCCGGCGGGGCAAGCCGCCGGGCCTTGGCGAATGGTCCCTACCCGGCGGGTCCCAGGAGCTGGGGGAGACGCTGTTTGAGGCGGCGGAGCGGGAGGTGCGGGAAGAAACGGGCGTCACGGCACGGGCCCGCTCCGTGCTGACGGCCGTGGACGGCATCACCCGCGATGCCGACGGTAGCTTGCTGTTCCACTACACGATCGTGGATGTGGAGGCGGATTGGGTGTCCGGTGAGCCGATGCCCGGCGACGACGCGCTCGACGCACGCTGGGCCACGCAGGGGGAGGCCGAGGCGCTGGTGGCCTGGGCCCCGCTGAAACAGGTGCTGCGGATGGCCTTCGACAAGCAACGGGCGGGGTGAACAACCCCGCGCCCGCCACAGCCTCAATGGCTCAGCACCTGCCCTAGGAAGGCGCGGGTGCGTTCATTCTGCGGGTTGTCGAAGAACTGGTCGGGCGGGGCCATCTCCACCACCTCGCCCTTGTCCATGAACACAACGCGGTCGGCCATTCGGCGGGCAAAGCCCATCTCATGCGTCACCACCAGCATGGTCATGCCCGACGCCGCCAGATCGGTCATCACGTCCAGCACTTCCTTGACCATCTCGGGGTCCAGGGCGCTGGTCGGCTCGTCAAACAGCATGATGGACGGGTCCATGCACAGCGCGCGGGCAATGGCCACGCGCTGCTGCTGCCCACCCGAAAGCTGGCCCGGATATTTCAGCGCCTGATCGGGAATGCGTACGCGTTCCAGCAGCTGGCGGGCCTTGGCTTCGGCTTCCGCGCGCGGCTGCTTCTTCACCCACATGGGTGCCAGGATGCAGTTTTCCAGCACGGTCAGGTGCGGGAACAGATTGAACTGCTGGAACACCATGCCGACATCGCGGCGGATGGCTTCCACATGGTGAACGTCATCGTCCAGCGGCACACCCTTGACGATGATCTCCCCCGCCTGATGCTCCTCCAGCCGGTTGATGCAGCGGATCGTGGTGGACTTGCCCGAACCCGACGGGCCGCAGATGACGATCCGCTCCCCCTTCTTCACAGACAGGTTCACATCGCGCAGCACATGGAAGGCGCCATACCATTTATTGACGCCACGCAGTTCGATAATGGGTTCCGTGGTCATTCGCTAAACTCCGTGTCGATATCGCGCGCGGCGTGAAGAATACGGTCGATGATGATGCCGGTGGGGATGGGGCGGTAGATCAGGAGATAAGCGTCAACGGGCAGGACGCGGGTCTCTTCCCCCAATTCCCGCCGCCGGCGCCCAAGCCCCGGAAAGCCAACGCAACGGGCAGCTGCCTGATGGATACGGGCGAGCATCCTGTCAGCGGCAAGGGGGCGGTCGGCCGCGATATGGCACCAGATGTCCAGCGCATCGGCCTCGGCAAGCGCACTGAACTCATAATTCGCCATAAAGCCGCTTTCGGGCGTCCGCCAGCATTTTCTCCAAAGGGATGTGCCCGACGCTGCCGCTGTCGATGCCCTTCTGGATATCCCGGCGCAGGGCTTCCAGCTTTTCCTGGCGGCGGCGTGCCGCCTCTGTGCGCTCTTCGTCCGTCAAGGTTTCGACTGGCCGGGTCATGGCGTCCCTCCAGGGCGTGAAGCAGATGGGGGCTTACAGCCTATCACCGCCGCCTCCCCTGCCCAAGGACGGTCTCCAGATAGCGGCTGTAGCGGGACAGCGCGTAGCAGAAGACCAGATAGATCACGCCCACGAACAGATAGGCTTCCTTGTAGAAGCCGCGCCACGCCGGATCGGTCAGGGCCGACTTGGCCGTGGACAGCAGGTCCAGCAGGCCGATGACGATGACCAGACTGGTATCCTTGAAGGTGGAGATGAAGGAATTCACCAGCGGCGGGATCACCAGGGCCAGAGCCTGGGGCAGGATGATCAGGCGCTGGCGCTGCCAGTAACCCAGACCCAGGGCCTTGGCCGCCTCCACCTGCCCCTTGGGGATGGCCTGCAGGCCGGCGCGCACCACCTCTGCCACATAGGCGGCGGAGAACAGGATGATGCCGATCTGGGCACGCAGCAGCTTGTCAATGGACACATCCGCCGGCAGGAACAGCGGCAGCATGACCGAGGCCATGAACAGGATGGAAATCAGCGGCACGCCGCGCACCAGCTCGATATAGACAACCGAGAGGGAGCGCATCACCGGCAGTTCCGACGTGCGGCCCAGCGCCAGCAGCACGCCCAGCGGGAAGCTGGCCACCAGCCCCACGACGGACAAGGCCAAGGTCAGCGGCAGGCCGCCCCACAAACCTGTGGGCACGAAATCCAGGCCCAGGATGCCGCCGAACATCATCAGGGCGGCAAAGCCCAGCCCCGCCCCCCAGATATAGAGCAGCGCCCGGCTCCAGAAACGCCGGTCGGCGGACACGACCAGCATGGCGATGATGGCCAGCATGGCCAGCGTCGGCCGCCAATGCTGATCGTCCGGGAAGGTGCCGAACAGGATGAAGCGCCATTTCTCCGCCAGGAAGGCCCAGCAGGCGCCGCCCGCCGTACGGCAGGCAGCGGCATCACCCGACCAGCTGGCCTTGACCAGCGCCCAGTCGATGATGCCGGGGATCATCCGGACCAGCAGATAGAAGATCAGGGCGGTCAGCAGGCTGTTGTACCAGGTGGAAAACAGGTTGGCGCGCATCCAGGCCACCGGCCCCTGGTTGGGGCGGATGGGGGCGGTGCGTGCCGTGCCTTGGGTATCGGTCGCCGTCATCTCACCGCTCCACCAGCGCCACGCGGCGATTATACCAGTTCATGAAGAAGGACAGGCTGAGGCTGATCAGCAGATAGGCCGCCATGATCGACAACACGCCCTCCACCGCCTGGCCCGTCTGGTTGATGGTGGTATTGGCGATGGAGACGAAGTCCGGGAAGCCGATGGCGACCGCCAGCGAGCTGTTCTTGGTCAGGTTCAGATATTGGCTGGTCGTGGGCGGGATGATGACGCGCAGCGCCTGCGGCAGCACCACCAGCCGCAGCAACTGCCCACGCGTCAGGCCCAGCGCCGTCGCCGCCTCCGTCTGCCCCTTGGGCACAGCCAGAATGCCGCTGCGCACGATCTCGCCGATGAAGGTCGCGGTATAGACGACCAGACCGAACAGCAGGGCCGCGAATTCCGGGGTCAGCGTCATGCCGCCCTTGAAATTGAAGCCTTGCAGCACCGGCACATCGATGGCCCCGCCACCACCTGCCAGAAGCACCAAGGCCGGCAGCCCGACGATCAGGCCCAGCCCGACGGGCAGCATGGGCAGGCGTTTGCCTGTTTCCATCTGCCGCTTGCGGTTCCAGGCGGACGCGGCCAGCGTGGCCAGGATGCCCAGCGCGAACAGCACGGCAATCCAGGACCAGATAGGGTCGTCGGCCGGGGCCGGCAGTTTCAGCCCGCGGTTGGACAGGAACACGCCCGGCAGGGGCTGCAACGCCTGCCGCGGTCCCGGCAACCCTTCGGTCAGCAGCCCGTACCAGAGGAAAAGCTGCAACAGCAGCGGCACATTGCGCACCGTCTCCACATAGAAGGCGGCGATGCGCGCCACCAGCCAGTTGGATGACAGCCGCGCAATGCCCAGCACCACGCCCAGCACCGTGGCCAGCACAATGCCGATCGCGGACACTTTCAGCGTGTTCAGCAGGCCGACCAGGAAGGCATGGGCATAGCTGTCCTGGGGGCCCGATTCGATCAGCCCCTCACCGATCTGAAACCCGGCTTCCCGATCCAGAAAGCCGAAACCCGAGGCGATGGACAGCCGGGCCAGGTTGGACATGGTATTGTCCACCAGATACCAGGCGATCAGCACCACGGCCAGCGCCGCCGCCACCTGCCACAGCACGGCGCGCACGACGGGATTGTTGATGGACAGGTGAAAGGCAGCGCTCCCGGGCGGGGGGGCTGCCTTGGTCTGGGTGGACGCCGGGCGATCCGTCATCGGGGTCTGAATATCCGGTCCGGGATCAGCGCACGGGCGGGGCGTACATCAGCCCGCCATTGGTCCACAGCGCGTTCAGGCCGCGGTCCAGCTTCAGCGGCGTCGCCTTGCCGACATTGCGCTCGAAGATCTCACCATAATTGCCCACGGCCTTGATGGCGCGATAGGCCCAGGACTTGTCCAGACCCAGCCCGTTGCCCAGGTCGCCCTGCACGCCCAGCAGGCGCTGCACCGACGGATCCGTGTCCTTCAGCTTGGCATCGACATTGGCCTGGGTGATGCCCTTCTCCTCCGCCTCGATCAGGGCGTAGACGGTCCAGCTGACAATGTCGCGCCACTGGTTGTCACCATGGCGCACCACGGGGGCCAGCGGCTCCTTCGACATGATTTCCGGCAGGATGATGAAATCGTCGGGCTTGGGCGCCACAGAGGCGCGCACACCGGCCAGACCGGAAATGTCGGTGGTCAGCACGTCACAGCGGCCCGCGAAGAAGGCGGCATTCACCTCGTCCAGCGCCTCGATCACCACGGGCTTGAAGGACAGGTTGTGGGCGCGGAACCAGTCGGCCAGATTCAGTTCGGTGGTGGTGCCCGGCTGCACGCAGACGGTGGCGCCGTCCAGTTGCTTGGCGCTGGTCACCCCCAGGCTTTTCGGCACCATCAGGCCCTGGCCGTCATAATAGACGACGGGCGCGAAATCCAGGCCCTGGGCATCACGGGTCAGCGACCAGGTGGTATTGCGGGTCAGAATGTCGATCTCGCCCGATTGCAAGGCGGTCAGGCGCTGCTGCGCCGACAGGGGGGTATACCGGATCTTGGTCGTGTCGTTCAGGATGGCGGCGGCCACGGCCTTGCAGATATCGACATCCAGGCCCGTCCACTTGCCCTGGCTGTCAGGATTGCTGAAGCCCGGCAGGCCGGAATTCACGCCACAGGCCAACTGCCCCTTGCTCTTGACCGCGTCAAGCGTCGGCCCGGCCATGGCGGGCCCGGCGACGAAGGCAACGCAAGCCGCGGCAATGGCGGCCGCACCCCGAAGGCGAAGGCTCATCTTTTCAGTCCCCTGTTCAACGGTTCCGGATGTCCGTTTTCCGGCCCCTTGCATGTCAAGCAGTTAAGCATTCATTACCGCGCTGAAACAACCCCGCAAGGGGCACAATCGCGACAATTTTTATGCCCGATTTCACGGTGCGGCAAGAATAGGCATCTGCACGCGGGCTTGCCTTAACCCCAGCCACCAAGGGCATGTACCCTGGTGGCTGGGAGGCCGGCGACCGCCGGCCCGCCGCACATGCGGCGTGAGCCAAGCCGCCGGATGGCCGCAAGCGGCGCCTGAGGTAAGATTGAGATTATGACACGTCACGCGCCAGCTGTTCCAGCCGCTCCTCCAGCTTGGCGGACAAGGCCTTGAACTGGTCCAGTTCGCCATCATCCAGGCAGGACAGCCAGCGCCGCTGCCATTCCAGGGCCAAGGGCGCGATACGCTCGTAAAGCGCCTTGCCGGCCGGGGTGAAGGACAGGCGCAGCAGCCGCTGATCCGACGGATGCGTGTCGCGTGACAGCCACCCCGCCTCCACCAGGGAAGTGACGGCCCGGCTGACCTTGGCCTTGTCCATGGCCGAGCGTTCAACAATGTCATTGGAAGACAAAGGCTGTTCGCGCCCCAGGATGGCCATGACGCGCCATTCGGGGATGGTGATGCCGAATTGCGCCTCATACCGGCGCGCCAGCTCGCGGCTGACGCGCTTGGCCAGGACGTTCAGGCGATAGGGCAGGAAATCGTCAAGGTCGAGCATGCCGCAAGGGTGGCGTGAGCAAAGCGGACTTGCAAGGCCCGTCTTGATCCGCCATATTCGTTTCATGTGAAACGATATTCGACACCGTGCGGGAGAGCGTCCATGCGCCAGTATATTTCCTTCCCCCGGATTGAGGGGACGACGTCCCGTCAGGCCCATGCCGACCTGCCGCCCGGCACGTTCGAACGGGAATTGGGTCGCGAAGGCTTCTTCGGGCCCGCCACGCACATGTATCACCGCAACGCGCCCACAGGCTGGACCAGTTGGGAAGGCCCGCTGCGCCCGCGCGCCTTCGACCTGAACCAGTTGGTGGAGGGGCTGTCGGACGGGCCCTGGGCCGCGAAGGAGGTGCTGTTCAACGCCCATTGCCGCATGCGCATGTGGCGCTGTGACCGGCCCATGGACCATCTGGCCCGCAATGGCGACGGCGATGACCTGATCTTCGTGCATGAGGGTGAGGGCGAGCTTTACTGCGACTATGGTCACCTGACCATCACGGCGGGCGACTATGTCGTGCTGCCGCGCGGGACCATGTGGCGCCTGTCGCCGACCCAGCCCGTCACCGCCCTGCTGATCGAAGCGACGGGATCGATCTATCAATTGCCCGACCGGGGCATGATCGGCCCGCATGCCGTGTTCGATCCGGCCATCCTGGACGTGCCGGCCATTGACGAGGCATTCCTGTCCCAGCAGTCGGACAAGGGGCCGGACGGGTCCTGGCGCGTGCTGGTGAAGCGGCGCGGTGCGATCAGCACGGTGACATATCCCTTCAACCCGCTGGATGCCGTAGGCTGGAAGGGCGATCTGGCGCCCGTGCGCCTGAATGTGAAAGATGTGCGGCCGCTGATGAGCCACCGCTATCACCTGCCGCCCAGCGCCCACACCACCTTCGTCGCCAACCGATTCGTCATCTGCACCTTCGCCCCGCGCCCGTTCGAAACGGACGAGGGCGCGATCAAGATCCCGTTCTTCCACAATAACGACGATTATGACGAGGTGCTGTTCTACCATGCCGGCGATTTCTTCAGCCGCGACAATATCAAGGCCGGGATGATGACCTTCCACCCGTCGGGCTTCACCCATGGCCCGCACCCCAAGGCCCTGTCGCGCATGCTGGTGCAGAACAAGCCAGCCACGGATGAATATGCCGTGATGGTGGATACGCGTGACGCGCTGGAGGTGGCATCCCTGCCCGACGGCGTGGAAAACCCCGCCTATGCCGACAGCTGGCGGGTGAAGCCGTAAGGCCCATCCGGTTTAGGCGGCGTCAGCGTCGCCTTCACCACCGTCACCCCGACGCAGACCAGCGTCCATTTGTCGAGTGAAGTGCCTTTGATTCTGGACCCCGGCCTTCGCCGGGGTGACGGTAAGCATGCGGCACTTGAACTACCCATCCACGACCCTTGTCTTCCGGAGTCCCCCCATGAAACTCGCTTCCCAGCAGCAGGGCCGTGACGGCCGTCTGGTCGTGGTGTCCGACGACCTGTCCCGCTGCGTGCCCGTGCCGGACATCGCGCTGACCCTGCAACAGGCGCTGGACCATTGGGACAGCGTCGCCCCGGCCCTGGCCGCCGTTGCCGCCAAGCTGAACAGCAACGAGATCGACGGCCAGCCCTTTGAGGAGGCCGACTGCGCCAGCCCCCTGCCGCGCGCCTATCAGTGGGCGGACGGGTCGGCCTATGTGAATCATGTCGAACTGGTGCGGAAGGCGCGCAATGCCGAGATGCCGCCCAGCTTCTGGACCGATCCGCTGATGTATCAGGGTGGGTCCGACAGTTTCCTGTCCCCGCATGACCCGATCCTGATGGCCGATGAAGCCTATGGCATCGACCTGGAAGGCGAAGTGGCCGTGGTCACAGGCGACGTGCCCATGGGCGTGACGCCGGAACAGGCCAGGGCCCATATCCGCCTGATCATGCTGGTCAACGATGTCAGCCTGCGCGGCCTGATCCCGAACGAGCTGGCCAAGGGCTTCGGCTTCTTCCAGTCCAAGCCCAGCAGCGCCTTCAGCCCCGTGGCCGTCACGCCCGACAGCCTGGGCGATGCCTGGGATGGCGGCCGGCTGCATCTGCCGCTCTTGTCCTTCATCAATGGTCAGCCCTTCGGCAAGCCCGATGCCGGCGTGGACATGACCTTCGATTTCCCCACCCTGATCGCGCATGCGGCCAAGACAAGGCCCTTGTCGGCCGGCACCATCATCGGGTCTGGAACCGTGTCCAACAAGGACCCCGATGGCGGTCCCGGCCGGCCCGTGTCGGAAGGCGGGCTGGGCTATAGCTGCATCGCGGAGATCCGCACCATCGAAACCATCCGCGACGGCAAGCCCACCACGCCCTTCCTGCACTTCGGCGACCGGGTGCGCATCGAAATGCAGGACAAGGACGGCAACAGCCTCTTCGGCGCCATCGATCAGGTGGTGCGGAAATATGAGGGGGCGTGAGGGCTTCTCCTACCCCCTAACATCACCCTCCCGACTTTGGCGCGGGGGTGCTGACGTCGTTCATCGCGCGTGCCCTGCCTCCCCCGCGAAAGCGGGGGTCCAGGGGCCAGGGGCACTGAAGTGTCGTTCCAAATGGCCCCTGGATCCCCGCTTTCGCGGGGAAGGCAGCTTATTCCAAGGGGCGCAGGTGGCGCCTATGGGGGAAGGCCGGAAAGGCGAAACGCCTTTTGCCGCCTCCGCCCCGTCACAACCCCCGCAAGCCCCCGCTGGCCCGGATCACCTCACCCGTGATCCAGGCGGCGTCGGGGCCGGCCAGGAAGGCGGCGATGGCGGCGATATCCTCCGGCTCCCCGATGCGGCCGAGTGCCGTGCGGGACACGATCTCCGCCGCGCGCGACCGGTCACCGGCACGGAACCGGTCGGTGGCCGTCACGCCGGGCGCGATGGTGTTCACATTAATCCCCAGCGGCCCCAGTTCCTGGGCCAGCACGCCGGTCATGGCATGCACGGCCCCCTTGGACGCGGCATAGGCCGCACGCTGTGCCACGGGCATGTCGGTGATGACGCTGCCGATATTGATGATGCGGCCGCCGCGCTTCATGGCCCTGGCCGCTTCGCGCGCCATCAGCAGGGGGGCGGCCGCATTGACGGCCAGAAGATTGGCCAATTGTTCGGCCGTGATGTCGGTGACGGGCGCGAACCGGCCCGTGCCGGCATTGTTGACGACGATGTCGGGCACACCCAGCACGGCCGTCACAGCCCGGAACAGGGAAACGGCCCCACCCGCATCCGACAGGTCGGCCAGATCGGCCTGGAATACGTCCGCGCGCACGCCATGGGCGATGCGACACCGTTCAGCCAGCTCCTCCGCCGACACACGGTTCGACCCGTAATGCAGGGCGACATCCGCCCCGTCGCGGGCCAGCCGTTCGGCGATCGCCGCCCCGATGCCGCGCGAGGCCCCCGTGACCAGTGCTATCCTGCCTTCCAACGGACGGGCCATCGCCCACCTCCCCCTTCCATGCCAGACCGGTGAGATACCACAGCCATGCAGCTTCACACCTATTACCGATCGTCCGCCGCCTATCGCGCCCGCATCGCCCTGGCGCTGAAGGGCATCGATTACGAACCGGCCTTCGTGCATCTGCTGAAGGATGGCGGGCAGCAGAGGGCGCCGACCTACAAGGCGCTGAACCCGCTGGGCCTGATCCCCACTCTGGTCGATGGCGAAGCGGTGGTGCCGCAGTCGCTGGCCATTCTGGAATATCTGGAAGAAACCCACCCCAGCCCGGCGCTGCTGCCAGCCGATGCGGCGGGACGCGCGCAGGTACGGGCCATGGCCCTGACGGTGGCCTGCGACATCCACCCGCTGAACAATCTGCGGGTGCTGAATTACCTGCGCGGGACCCTGGGCCAGGGGGAAGAGGCGGTGAAAGCCTGGATCGTCCACTGGATCATTGAGGGCTTCACGGCGCTGGAAAAAATGGTGGCGGACGGCGGGCGTTTCTGCTGGGGCGATGCGCCCAGCTTCGCCGATATCTGCCTGGTGCCACAGATGTTCAACGCGCGGCGTTTCGGCGTGGACCTGTCCGCCTTCCCGAAGCTGTCCGCCATCGACGCGCATTGCCAGACGCTGGACGCCTTCAAGGCAGCGGCGCCGGGCAACCAGCCGGATGCGGAGTAAGGGGAGGACGTCGGCCAGTTGGTGGCGATAGTGGGGGGCTTAGCTAACCCTTTGAACTAAGCTGCTTTCCCCGCGAAAGCGGGGATCCAGGGGCCACTTGGAACGTCGATTCAGTGCCCTTGGCCCCTGGACCCCCGCTTTCGCGGGGGAGGCAGTTTGGTGTGGGCAGCAGTCTCCCCCACGCCCTGCTGTAGCCGAAAACTTACCGCGCCGGCTCTGCCGCCACCTGCACGGCCAGCTTGCCCGTATTGCCGCCGGTGAACAGCTTGTTGAAGGAGGTCAGGGTGTTTTCCAGGCCCTGGTCCACCTCCACCTTCCACTTGATCTGACCGGCGGCCAGCCAGGGGCCCATCTCGGCATACATTTCCGCCATGCGGGGGGCATAGTCGAGGACCAGGAAGCCCTCCATGCGGGCGCGGCGGCTGACCAGGACGGACAGGTTGCGCGGGCCGGGAGCCGGTTCGGTGGAATTGTACTGACTGATGGCGCCGCAGAAGGGAATGCGGCCCTTCACATTCAGCAGGCTCAGGGCCACTTCCGTAATCTCCCCGCCGACATTCTCGAAATAGATGTCGATGCCGTCGGGCACGGCATTCTTCAACGCCTTCTGCCAGCCCTTTTCCTTATAGTTCACGGCCGCGTCATAGCCCAGCTCGCCCGTCAGCCAGGCGCACTTGTCCGCCGACCCGGCGATGCCCACGGCGCGGCAGCCCTTCAGCTTGGCGATCTGCCCGACCAGCGAACCGACGGCCCCGGCCGCGGCGGAAACGACCACCGTCTCCCCTTCCTTGGGCCGGCCGATATCCAGCAGGCCGAAATAGGCGGTGGCCCCCGTCATGCCCAGCGGTCCCATATAGGCCGTCAGCGGCAGGCCCGGAATGTTGGGCACGCGGCCGAAGCTGGACCCGTCGCCGACCGTATAGTCGGCCCAGGTGCCCATGCCGGTGACGATGTCGCCGACCTTGAACTTGGCATGGTTGGACTGATCCACCACGCCCAGCACCAGCCCGCGCATGGTGCTGTTCAGCGGCACGGCCGGCAGATAGCTGTCATACTGCATCCACACCGCGTTGGTCGGGTCCAGCGACAGATAGATGGTGCGCACACGAATCTGGCCCTCGCCCGCATCCGGGGCCGGGGCCTCGCGCAGGGACAGGACTTCGCTGAAATTGCCGCCCTTGGGACGGTCCAGCAGCAGCCAGTGGCGATTGATGGCGTCGGACATGTTTCCCCCGGTAAGGTTGGTTGGACGGCCGCGGAGGCGGTCCGCCTTGGATCATGGGCGCAGCATGGTTCAAACGCCCGTTCGACTCAATCAAAAAAAGTCCGATCGTTCGGAAATTGGTCGCGATAGACAGGCGGGCGGGCGCAGGTCAGTCTAGGCGTCCTTGTCTCCCGCTGGAAGGAGTCCCCTGCACATGACATTCGCCACCGCCGATCTGGTCGACGCCCATGAAGGCATCATCGCAAGCTGCTGGCTGCAACTGCGCAATTATGGCGGCCATCCCCGGTTCAAGGGGCCGATCCGCACGGTGCGCTGCCACCGCGACAATGCGCTGCTGAAATCCATCCTGTCCACACCGGGCGACGGCGCCGTGCTGGTGGTGGATGGCGGCGGCTCGCTGGCCTCTGCCCTGGTCGGCGATGTCATCGCCGGGCTGGCCGTGAAGAATGGCTGGGCCGGGATCATCGTCAATGGCGTCATCCGTGACAGCGTCGCCATCGGCGAATTGCCGCTGGGCGTCAAAGCGCTGGGCACCAATCCGCTGAAAAGCGGCAAGACAGGTGCGGGCGATGCCGGCATCGCGGTCAGCTTCGGTGACTGCACCTTCCAGCCCGGCCATTGGGTCTATAGCGACGAAGACGGGATCGTTATCCTGCCGTTTGAGGGGTGATCACGCCACGGCCCGCGGGGGTGGCAGGCTGATGGCCTGCACCTCCCGCACCAGGAAATCAATCAGGGGGCGAATGGGGCCGGATTTGGCCCGGTCCTCCCCGAACACGGCCGTTTCCACCGGGTCCAGGTCGGGGAAGCCCTCGTCGGCGCCCAGCACGCGCAACCCCGGCACCAGCGACCCCGCCCCCAGCGTCGTCACCCCCAGCCCGGCCAGGGCGGCGGCGCGCACGGCGAAGATCGATCCGCTGGTATAGACCGTCTGCCAGGGCCGGCCGATCCGGTCCAGGGCAGTGACAGCGCGGGTGCGATAGATGCAGGGGGCCGGAATCTGGCACAGCGGCACCGGCCCGCCTTCGGGATCGGGCATCCAGTCATGGGATGCCACCCAGAAGGACGGTTCCCGCCATAACAGCCGGCCCTGCGGCCCGCCTTCATCCCGCTTGCCGACCACGACATCCAGCAGGCCCGCCTCCAGATCGCGGACCATATCGCTGCTCATGCCTACGGACACTTCCAGGCGCACGCGCGGATGGGCGCGGCGGAACCGGGCCAGCAGCACCGGCAGATGTTCCGGCGCAAAATATTCGGCCACGCCGAAGCGGATCAGCCCTGCCGTGTCCGGCGCGCTCAGATGCGCCACCGTCTCATCATTCAAGGCCAGCAGGCGGCGCGCATAGCCCAGCAGCAATTCCCCGTCCGCGGTCAAGGTCATGGCCCGGCCCGTACGGTCGAACAGGGTGCGGCCCAGCTGGCTTTCCAGCCGCTTGATCTTCATGCTGATGGCCGATTGCGTGCGGGCCAGACGATCGGCCGCGGCCGTGAAACCATCATGGTCGACAATGGCGACAAAGGCCCGCAACGCGTCGATATCCAGGTCCAGGGTGCGCGGCGACATCATCAACATCCTTGATCTTAACCATCAATATAATTCGTTTCCATTATCATCCCGTCAAGCCCATCTTCCGTTCATGAAAACGGGCGCCGCGCGGCGCCACCCCCGAATGAAGATGATGGAGATGATGATGAAGGCCGTCCTGCTGCATGCTTTCGGTCCTGCCGACAACCTGACCCTGGCAGAGGTGCCCACACCCTTGGCCGGTCCCGGCCAGGTACTGGTGAAGATCGCGGCGGCCAGCGTGAACCCGGTGGATGTGAAGATCCGCAATACCGGGCGCGGTGTGGCCCCCGCCCTGCCCGCCATTCTGGGCTGCGACATGGCCGGCACGGTGGTGGCCCTGGGCGATGGGGCAACGGGCTTCAAGGTTGGCGATGCCGTCTATGGTTGCGTCGGCGGTGTTGCGGGGCTTCAGGGCACCTACGCCGACCATGTG
The DNA here is from genome assembly GCF_057809655.1 of Niveispirillum sp. FG148. Taxonomy (NCBI): domain Bacteria; kingdom Pseudomonadati; phylum Pseudomonadota; class Alphaproteobacteria; order Rhodospirillales; family Azospirillaceae; genus Niveispirillum; species Niveispirillum sp. FG148. The sequence goes on along the minus strand of NZ_JBMDKJ010000006.1, from coordinate 250,637 downwards.
GCGGCCGATGCCCGCCTGCTGGCCCCGGCGCCTTCCACCCTGTCGCTGCATGACGCCGCCGCCCTGCCGCTGGTCAGTCTGACGGCGTGGGAGGCTTTGGTCGACCGGGCGCGCGTGCAACCGGGCGACAAGGTGCTGATCCATGGCGGGGCCGGCGGCGTGGGCCATGTCGCCATCCAGATCGCCAAGATGAAGGGCGCCCATGTCACGGCGACCGTCTCGTCCGACCAAAAGGCAGCCCTTGCCCGTGATTTCGGCGCGGATGAGATCGTCAATTACCGCCAGGAAAGTGTGGAGGCCTATGTGGCCCGGCTGACGGGCGGCAAGGGCTTCGACATCGTGCTGGACGCCACGGGCGGCAGCGACATTGGCACCAGCTTCGCCGCCGCGCGCTTCAACGGGCAGGTGGTGACCATCGTCGCCGGCTATACGGCCGATCTGGCCCCCATGCATGGCAAGGGGTTGAGCCTGCATGTCGTGTTCATGCTGCTGCCCATGCTGTACGACCACGGCTTTGCCATTGACCGCGCCCATCAGGGCCGGGTGCTGGCCGAGTTGTCGGGCAAGCTGCGGCCGCTGATCGACCCCGCCCGATTCACCCTGGAAACCGTGGCCGACGCCCACCGCCGGCTGGAATCGGGACAGGCGGTCGGCAAGCTGGTGATCGATGTGGGCTGATACCAATGCGTCCGCGTTTCCCATGCGGCAATTTCGTCGCATGGGACCTGACGATTGCATCCTTGCCAAGCATCCGCCATTTTCTAATGTCAGTTTAAGGACAAGGTAGCGACAGGACATGGACGTCGCCACCGTGGAACTTGAAGGGGCGGTGCGGCCGGTGTCCCCGACGGGGTCGGATGCCGGCAATGCGAAGCAAGGAGCGTAGGTCATGAAGTTCAATCGTTCCACGACCATCCGGGGCCTGATCGCCGCGGGCGCGCTGCTGGGGCTTGCCGCCTGCGCCAATCCGCAGGCCGATCAGGCAATGTATGCGCAGCAGGCCTTCATCGGCATGCCCAAGCAGTTCCTGCTGTCCTGCGCCGGTGTGCCGACGCGCAGCGCCACGGTCGATAATGTCGAATATTACACCTATACCAGCGAACGGCTGGTGACGACGCCCGGCGCGCCGCGCTTCTCCGCCGCCTATGGCTATGGCCGCCCCTGGTCGCCCTGGTATGGCTGGGGCATGGGTTTTGACGATTATCCGGAAACGGAAACGCGCGACTGTCAGGCCACCTTCACCCTGAAGGACGGCATCGTGTCGCGCATCGTCTATAACAGCGCCACCGACGGCCAGTCGGCCCGCCTGGGCCAGTGCTATCGCATCGTGGAGAACTGCCTGGCCATGATCCCGCAGCAGCAGGGGCAGCCGGGGAAGTAAGCCGTTCGATCTTCGACGAGAAGGTTTGAACGCGGGGCCGGTTCCTTACCGGCTCCGCGTTTTTCATTCACCCCATCAACTGCGTGACCAGGGCGCGCAACTGCGCCGGCTTCACCGGCTTGGTCAGCAGGGCATAGCCGCAGGCCTGCACGCGTTCATGCACGTCGGCCGTGCGGTTGGCAGTGATGACCATGGCCGGGATGTCGTGGCCGCGCGCGTCGATAATGCGGGCGACGGCGTCGATGCCCAGCGCCCCGTCTTCCAGATGGTAATCGGCGATGATGACGTCGGGCCAGCCGCCCAGCGCCGGCAGCACGCCCATGGCGCTGTCGGCGCTGGGGGCCACCTGCACCTGACAGCCCCAGCCGCGCAGCAGGGCACCCATCCCGTCCAGAATGGCCTGTTCATTATCGATGACCAGGATACGCGCGCCCGTCAGGGGGCTGGCCGGCTGGGTCACCCGCGGCTGGGCCGGCAGCCCGGGCAGGGTGCGGCTGCCCAGGGGCACCGTGACGGTGAAGGCGGAGCCCTTGCCCGGGATCGATCGCAGGCCGATCGGGTGGTTCAGCATGCGCCCCGCCCGCTGCACGATGGCCAGACCCAACCCCATGCCGCGGTCGCGGCCATTAGGGCGGTCGCCTTCCAGCCGACGGAATTCCTCGAACACGGCGTCCAGCTTATCGGGCGGAATGCCGGGGCCGGTGTCCAGCACCTCGATCCGCACCCCGTCGCCCACCCGCCGGCAGCCGACCAGCACGCGACCGGTCCTTGTATAGCGCAGGGCGTTCGACACGAAATTCTGCAGGATGCGGCGCAGCAGGCGCATGTCGGTATGGACGATGGCCCGGCAGGGCAGGACGCGCAGATCCAGCCCCCGCTCCTTCGCCACCGGCGCATATTCGGCCTGCATGGAAGAAAGCAGCAGGGCCAGCGGGAAATCATCGGGCTGCGGCTGCACCACGCCCGCATCCAGCTTGGAAATGTCCAGCAGCGCTTCCAGCAGATCTTCCACTGACAACAGGGCCGCATCGGTCTTTTCCACTAGCACGCGGGCACCGGCCTCATGCTCCGTCTCCGTCAGGGCGGAAACGAACAGGCGGGCGGCGTTCAGCGGCTGCAACAGGTCGTGGCTGGCGGCGGCCAGGAACTTGGTCTTGGACAGGTTGGCCTGTTCGGCCGCCGTCTTCGCCTCGCGCAGCTTTTCCTCGATCTGCTGGCGTTCGGTGATTTCCTGCTTCAGCGCCGCCGTGCGCTCGGCCACGCGACGCTCCAGCCCCTCATTCGCCTCGCGCAGGGCCTCGGCCGCGCAGCGCCGTTCGGTCACGTCCTGGATCAGGGAGAAGAAGCCCAGCACCGTGCCATCGGGTGCGAAATGCGGAACGTATGTGGCCTGGGAATAACGCTTGCCCGACCTTCCCTCGTACTCCAGGTCGAACTGCGTCTCGTGGCCCGCCATGACCGTGCCGATATGGGGCTGGCGGATGGCGTAAGCCTCCGCCCCCAGCAGTTCGCGCATGCTTGATCCCACGATCTCATGCCGGGGTCGGCGGAACATCTCCCCATAGCGGCGGTTCACGAACCGATAGGTCTCGTCGGCATCGACATAGGCGATCAGGGCCGGCATGGCATCGGTGATCAGGCGGATGCGTTCCTGCCCGTCGCGGGCGTCGCGTTCCTTGACATCGGTGATGTCGGTATAGATGCCGACAATGCCGCCATCGCGGGTGCGCCGTTCATTGATCTGGATCCAGCGCCCGTCGGCCAGGGCATGGACATGGGTGCCATCGGCACCGGCATGCTGGGCCACGCGTTCGCGCACCCAGCGGTCGGGCCCGGCACTGTCCGGCAGCACCGACCCGCGCGCCGCCGCCAGCTTCGCAATCTCGCCAAAGCTGATGCCGGGGCGGATCAGATCGGCTATGGCCGGCCATAGCGACAGATAGGTCCTGTTGCACAGGACCAGCCGATCATCGGCGTCGAACAGGGCAAAGCCCTCATTCACGCTCTCGATGGCTTCCGCCAGCCGCGTCTGGGCCGTCTCCGCCGCTTCCTTGGCGCGGGCCAGTTCGGTGTTGGAGGCTTCCAGTTCGCGCAGCGTGTCCTGAAGCTGCTGGGTCCGCTCCCGCACCCGGCTTTCCAGGACGATGGCTGTCTGGAACAGGGAGAAGGCGTTGCCATGGTAATCCATGGACCGTTCCACCCGGTCCATCAGTGCCTTGTTGATGCGCTTGAGTTTCCAGTTCTCCCGTTCCAGGGCGGCGATGCGTTCCTGTTCGGGGCTGGGGTGGTCGTTGGCGGGATCGGGCAGCGCACTCATCGCGCACCTATGGCCAGACCGGTGAAGGTCTGGTTCACATGCATGGCATTATACTGTTCGCCATAGGTGCAGAAGCCGACGACATTCTGGCTGGCCAGCACGCGGGACGCGGCATGCTTCAACTGCTTCTGTTCCAGTTCCAGTGACCGGAACACGCAGTCAAAGGCCAGGATCAGGTCGGGCTTGCCCAGTTCCGCCGTCAACCCGTCGAACAGGTCCTCCAGATTGCGGACGATATCGACGCCCGTCGCCACGGTCAGCACGATGCCCTCATCGATGGCGCAGAAGAAGGTCAGGCTTTCATCCTCGTTCACCTTCTGGATGGAGCGGACATAATATTCCCCGCCCACCCGCACCACGACGGGGTAGGAGGCGAAGATCATGGGCGTCAGCGGCTCGCCTTCCAGCCCGACCATGCGGGCATATTCGCGGGCCGCCGGCTCGGCATTGATCTCGGTGACAATGCGGCGGGTGGGGTCGGCCTGGGTGACGACCATCTTCTGGTCGGAATGCACGAAATGCTGGTTGCGGAACACCTTGAAGGGCCGCGTCGTGGTCAGGATCAGCAGCACGCCGGCATCATGATGGAAATCTCCATCATGCAGCACGAAGGTCTTTTCAAAGCGCATGTCATCGCCGGCCGACCCGCCGATAAGGGGGATGCCGCCCAGCGCGTCATGCAGCGCGCTGATGATCAGCTCCTCCTTCACGCACATGCCGTCGACCAGGAACAGGGCGACATGGCGGGCGTCGGGGCCCAGTTCCAGGGCCGCATCCTCGGCCTGCACCACCAGATCGCGCACGGTGGGCTTGGCATCACCGATTTCGAACCGGCTGACATTGTCGAAGCGCGCGATGGCCGTGGCGAAGTCGCCGCGCGGGAAGGCCACACCCGTGATCGCCCCATCCATATAGCCCAACGGCGTCAGTTCGCCGGCCGTGGTGCAGCCGATGACGGGGATGCCCGCGAAGCGGTCGCGCAGGGTGTCCGCCACGGCCGACAGGTCGTAATGGGAGGAGCAGAACAGCACGACCAGGGCCGGATCGGCCATGATCAGCGTATCATGAAGGTCATCGATGGCCGCGACCGGGTCCGCCAGATGGGTGCAGGCCCGGACCAGCGGCCGGGCGGGCAAGGGCGACATTCGCCATGGACCTCGGCAGCGGGACCCCCGGCCGGGGCCGGGATTGAAGAATATCAATCGTATGTCCGCACATACCCGCTTGCCAAGCCTGCCGCCCCGCCCGACGCTTAGACGATAGTGCAATGTCGCGGGGCACAGGGCGGGTCTATGCGATGACCTGCACATCCGCACCCTTGGCCCCTGCGGGAGATGCCATGAAGCTCCGCGCGCTTGCCCTGGCCGCCGCCCTGTCGCTGCCTCTCTTCCCCGCCCTGGCCGCCGACCCGCCGGGTAAGGCTCCGGACCGGATCGACGCCAAGCCGGTCCCGGCCCTGAACCGCCTGACCATCGGCTTCATCGGCACCGACGATCCGCCGGCGACGCCGCTGTCCTTCCTGGACCCGGTCATCCGCGATGGCGGGCGACAGGGGGCGCGGCTGGGCGTGCAGGATGGCAACAGCACAGGCCGCTTTCTGAAACGGGAATTCATCCTGGCGGAAGGGCGGGAGGGGGATGTGCCCGGCCTGCTGGCCCAGGGTGTGCGCGTCATCGTGGCCGACCTGCCGGCCGATGCGCTGCTGCGCGTGGCCGATCTGGCGGCGGCACAGGGGGCCGTGGTGCTGAACGCGCGGGCGCGTGACGATGGGCTGCGCAACGCCCAATGCCGGGCCAACCTGTTCCACACCATCCCCAGCCGCCGCATGCTGGCCGATGCGCTGGGCCAGTATCTGGTGACACGGCGCTGGACCGACTGGTTCCTGGTCACCGGCGCCGGGCTCGGCGACAAGCCCTATGCCGACGCCATCCGCCGCACGGCCAAACGGCTGGGGGCGAAGATCGTGGAGGAGAAGGACTGGACCTTCGATGTCGGCCATGCCCGCACCGATGACGGGTTCAGCAATGAACGCGATGTCGTCGCCACCTTCACGCGCGGGGCCGACCATGACGTGCTGATCGTCGCGGATGAGGAAGGGGTGTTCGGCGATTATCTCAGCCACCGCACGGCCCGCCCCCGCCCCGTGGCCGGCACGGCTGAACTGGTGCCCACATCCTGGTCGCGGGTCTTTGAACAATGGGGTGGCACCCAGCTGCAGAACCGGTTCCAGGCCCTGGCAGGCCGCGTGATGAATGAACGTGACTATGCCGCCTGGGTCGCCGTGCGCGCCGTGACGGAAGCCGCTGTGAAGGTGCCGGGCGGCGATGCGGCTTCCGTGCTGGCCACCTTGCGCGATCCGGGCTTCACGCTGGCGGCTTTCAAGGGCCAGGCCCTCAGCTTCCGGGGCTGGGACGGGCAGTTGCGCCAGCCCATCCTGATCGCCAATCCCCGCCTTCTGGTTTCCGTCTCCCCCCAAGACGGCTTCCTGCACCAGCGCACGCCGCTGGACAGCCTGGGCGACGATGAAGGGGAAAGCGGCTGCACGGCAAGGGGACGGCCGGTACATTGACCATGGCCGGCGGCCTTCACCGGGGTCGCACCTGTCTCCGGCACTGCCAGCGTCTCCGTACCCACTTCTCCCCCTCGTACAGCAGCAGCATCCCCGCCCCAAAGCCCAGTGGCAGCAGCAGATCGGACGGCGGCAGCGGGGCCGTGCCGAACAGATGGTTGAAGGGCGCGGCCCAGGTGAAAGCAGCCTGCAGCGCCAGCGTCGTGCCCACGCCCAGCCACAGCACCCGACCGCCCAGCAGAGCCGGCCCGTTCCAGCGGGTCACGCCCAGCCAGCGGATGGAGAACAGATAGAACAGTTCCAGCAGCACGACGCTGTTCACGGCCAGCGTTCGCCCCTCCTCCGCGCTGCCGCCCCGATACTGGACATAGAGCAGCGATGCCTGCACCGCCGCCAGGAAGATCAGCGAGGTCAGCACGCTGCGCCAGACCAGGAACCGGGTCAGGATGGCACCGCCCCGTTCCGCCGGCGGACGGCGCATGGCCCGGTCCTCCGTCCCTTCAAAGGCCAGCGTCAGGCCCAGGGTCATGTCGGTGACCATATTGACCCAAAGGATCTGCACCGCACTCATGGGCAGGGCCGTGCCCAGCATCAGGGCAACCATCATGCACAGCACCTCCGCCCCGTTGGTGGGGAGGGTCCAGGCGATGACCTTGCGGATATTGTCGCCGACGGTACGGCCCTCGCGCACGGCGGCGACGATGGAGGCGAAATTATCGTCGGCCAGCACCATGCGCGCCGCTTCCTTGGCCGCTTCCGTGCCGCGCCTGCCCATGGCGATGCCGACATCGGCCGATTTCAGGGCCGGGGCGTCGTTCACCCCGTCGCCGGTCATGGCGATGACGCGGCCATCGTCGCGCAGCGCCGCGATCAGGCGCATCTTGTCTTCCGGCGTGGTGCGGGCGAACACGTCGCTCTCTGCCACCCGCTCACGCAGCGCGGCCGCGTCCAGGCCTTCCAGGTCGCGGCCCGTCACCACGGGATCGGTGCGGCGCAGGCCCAGCTGCGCGGCAATGGCGGCGGCCGTGCCGGCATGGTCGCCCGTGATCATCTTCACATCAATGCCGGCGGCATGGCATTCGGCGATGGCTTCCGTCGCCTCGGTCCGCGGCGGATCGATCAGGCCGACCAGACCCAGCAGGGTCAGATCGCCCTTTTCCACCAGGGGGAAAGACAGGGCCGGCGGGGGATAGGGCATGTCCTTGTGCGCCAGGGCCAGCACACGCTGCCCCCTGGCGGCAAAATCCTCCACGGCCCGGATCCAGGCGGCACGGTCGGTTTCCTGCCCGCACAGGGCCAGCACCCGTTCGGGCGCGCCCTTGACCAGCAGCAGGGCCTGGTCCTGGCGGTTGTCATGCAGGGTGGCCATGAAACGGTGGCCGGCATCAAAGGGGATGGCATCGCGCCGGGGCCATTGCGCCTGTTCGGCGGCGGGTTCCAGCCCGGCCTTCATGGCAAAGGCCACCAGCGCGCCTTCCATCGGGTCGCCGGCCAGCCGCCATTCCCCGTCCTGGTGCTGGATGCTGGCGTCGTTGCACAGCAGCGCCGCGCGGGCCAGCGCGTCCAACCCCTTATTGTCGGCAGCCAAGGCCGGGCCGGCAGGACCGGTAATGTCGCCCAGGGGGGCATAGCCCTCGCCGGCCACGGACCAGAGGGTACCATCGCCGGTGCGGGCACCATCCACGATCATTTCGTTGCGGGTCAGGGTGCCGGTCTTGTCCGAACAGATGACATCGACCGACCCCAGCGTCTCCACGGCCGCCAGATGGCGGATGATGGCATTGCGCGCCGCCATGCGCCGCACACCGATGGCCAGCGTGATGGTCAGCACGGCCGGCAGCCCCTCGGGAATGGCGGCCACGGCGATGCCGACCACCAGCAGGAAGCCCTCCGCCGGCTCCATCTTCTGCACCAGCAGGGCAAAGGGCAGCAGCAGGGCGCAGATGCCGATGATGACCCAGGACAGGCGCCGGGCGAAATCATCCATGCGGCGCAGCAGCGGACTGCGCTGGTCGCCCACGCTTTCGATCAGGCGGCTGATGCGGCCCAGCTCGCTGGCCGTGCCCGTGGCCGTGACCACGCCCCAGCCCTGGCCCGCCGTGACCAGCGTACCGGAAAAGGCCAGACAGGTGCGGTCGGCCAGGGCCGTATCGGCCGGCAGGGCGCCCGTGTCCTTTTCCACCGGCACGGATTCCCCGGTCAGGGCGCTTTCATCGATGCGCAGGCCCAGGCTGCGGGTCAGGCGCAGGTCGGCGCCCACCCGGTCGCCCGCTTCCAGCAGGACCAGATCGCCCGGCACCAGATCGGCCGCATCGATGCTCTGCCGGTGCCCGCCGCGCAGAACGGCGGCTGTGGGTTGCAGCATGGTGCGGATGGCGGCCAGCGCCTGCTCGGCCCGCCCTTCCTGGATGAAGCCGACAATGCCGTTGATCAGGACCACGCCCAGGATCACCCCGGCATCCAGCCCGTGGCCCATGGCCCCGGCAATGCCGGCGGCCACCGCCAGCAACCCGATCAGCAGATTGTTGAACTGGTCGATGAAACGGCGCAGGGCGGACCGGCCCACCGGTTCCGGCAGCCGGTTGCTGCCATATCGGGCCAACCGCGCCGCCACCTCTTCCCGCGACAGGCCCGACGGCCCGCTGCCCAGCCGGGTGACGGCATCGTCAGCCGTCAGCCCGTGCCAGTCCGTCCGTTCCGCTTCATCCATATCCGCCCGCCGGTCGCTGTTTCACCCTATCTATGGCCTGTCGCTGTGACAGGTCCATGATGCAGGTCAAACGCTTCGGCGGGCGAATGGGTTGCAGGAGTCTGTCCTGCAACCCGTATCGGCCTCAGGCGGCCTTCACATTGACAAGGAAGCTGCCCACGGCACCGGTCAGCCGATCGGACTGCGACTGCACGCCCGATGCCACGGACAGAACCTCGGATGCGGCGGTACCCGTCTCCCCGGCGGCGGCGCGGACGGAGGTAATGGTCTCGCTGACATCCTGTGTGCCCATGGCGGCCTGCTGCACGTTGCGGGCGATCTCCTGCGTTGCGGCACCCTGTTCTTCCACAGCGGCCGCGATGGCGGCGGAAATCTCGTTCACCTTGGCAATGGTGGCCGTAATGGACTGGATGGCGGCGACGGCATCGCGGGTGGCCGTCTGCACCTGCTGGACCTGACCGGCAATATCCTCCGTGGCCTTGGCGGTCTGGTTGGCCAGGCTCTTCACCTCCGACGCCACCACGGCGAAGCCCTTGCCGGCTTCCCCGGCCCGTGCCGCCTCGATGGTGGCGTTCAGCGCCAGCAGGTTGGTCTGCCCGGCAATATCCTGGATCAGTTGCACGACCGTGCCGATCCGGTCGGCGGCGTCGGCCAGGGTGGCAACGGTCACGTTGGTGCGCTCCGCCTCCTCATGCGCATGGCGGGTGACAGTGGCGCTTTCGGCCACACGGCGGGTGATTTCCTCCAGCGAGGCGGAAAGCTCCTCCGTCGCTGTGGCCACGGCCTGCACATTGGCCGATGCCTGCTCGGCAGCACCCGCCACGCTGACGGACTGGTGGCTGGTCTGTTCCGACAGGGCCGACAGCGACTGGGCGGAAGACCGCATCTGCGTGCTGGCCGATGACAGCTGTGACACCAGCGCCTGCACCTCGCTGTCGAAGCCGGCCATCAACTGTTCCAGCTTGGCCGTGCGGCGATCACGCACCTCCTGCTCGGCGGCCTGTTCGGCCTCCAGCCGGCGGCGTTCCAGACCATTGGTCTTGAACACTTCCACCGCGCGGGCCATGTCGCCGATCTCGTCCTGGTTGGCGGCCATGGGCACCGTCACCGACAGGTTGCCGGCGGCCAGTTCGGTCATGGTGCCAGTCAGGGCCTTCACAGGCAGGGTGATGGAGCGGGTGATGATCCAGGAAGATACCAGTCCGATGACCAGGCCCACCACGGCCAGCACGACGGAGATCAATTCCGACTCCCAGATCTCCTCCACGACGCGCGGCCCGATCTCATCCTGCTGGGCGCGCTGCGACTGCCGGATCTGGGCGGTCAGCGCACTGATCTGCGCGCCACTGGGATTCAGACGGTCATTGACGGTGGCCTGCACCGCCTCGACCACGGCGACGGCCTGCTTCACGCCCCCGACATAGGCTTCCGCCGCCTTCACGGCCTCCACCGCCAGCGCCCTGCGGGCAGGGTTCTGCATGGCCGGGACCAGGGTGCGCAGACCCTGATCGACATCACCCAGGGCTGCCTCCACCTTCTGCACACTGTCCTTGTCGCGGCGCGCCTGCAGCCGCTGCATCTGCATGCGGACGCCCGTCATCTCTTGCAGCACCGTGCTGGCGGCCTGGAACGCCCGGACATCATTGTCGGCAGCGGCCGTCCGGACGACGCGATCCAGGGCCTGCTCGAAGATGGGGCCGTTCTTGTCCAGCACGTCGCGCATGATGCGGTTATTCTCGCGATAGCCTTTTACGACATCCGTAAAGGCATCCCGGTACTTGCCATAGGCGGCCGTCGCTTCGGCCAGCCAGGCACGGCGCTGCTCTTGCTTGATATTGGCGTCGGCCTGCTTCAGAAGCCCATCGATCTCCGTGGTCGCTTCGGTGAAGCGCTGCACCTGCGCCTCATCCCCCTGGACCAGGAAATCCTTCACCGCCAGTCGGGCCTTGGCGAAACCGATATCCACTTCGCCGACCATGTTTGAATTACGGGCGACGCGCCGATATTCGTCGAAGTTGCTGGAAATAGTCATCAGCAGATAGGTTCCGACGCCAGACATGATCACCAGGATCAGAAGCAGAACGCCCGATCCCGCGGCGATGCGTTGACCGATCTTCAATTTATCCAGCGACATGCCTCACCTTTATCTATTCTGCACCTCAACGGGCGTTCCACCCGGCCGACAGGCAAACACCGGTCGTTCCCCCAGGATATTACCTGGAAGGCGGGCGTTCGACGATCGACGTTCATTTCCACACAATCCTATGTCCATCACCCGGCCACAAGTATTCAAACGTATATTTGCAGATATGAAGACAAACGCCGGGAGGTTGGCCCGAGGACCTGCAAAGACAAACCTTGCAATTGCAGTTGACTTGCATCTCCGTTTGCAAGCCAACTGCCACAGGGGCACCGCATACCCGCCCCGGCCGGCAAGATCCGGCGTCACGAAACTGTCTTGATCCCCGTGTTAGCCCTGGCCTGTCCAGGAACAGACCGGGCAAGGGACATGGCGGGAAGCGAGGCGGAAGGAGCGCTGGCGGCGGGGGCAGAACTGCTGGAAACGGCATTGCCGCGCCACCGCGACATGCTGCGTGCCTATTTCCTGTCGCGCCTGCGCTGTCCACAGGAAGCGGAGGACCATGTGCAGGAGGTCTATTCCCGCGTCATCGCCGCCACGGCGCCGCGTACCGGCATCGCCAACTGGCAGGGCTTCCTGCTGCGCGCCGCCGCCAACCTGCTGACCGACCGCTTTCGCCGCGACCAGGCCCGCGCCGGCGGCCGGCATGTCCCCCTGGAAGACGGGATTGACGCCGGCAGCCAGGATGTGGCTACGCCGGAAAGGGTGGTCGCCGCCCGCCAGCAACTGGCCCATATCCAGACGGCGCTGGACGAACTGGACCCCATCTGCCGTCAGGCCTTCCTGCTCTGCCGCGTGGACGGCCTGTCCCACCGCGACATCGCCGCCCGGCTGGACATCGAAACGGCATCCGTCACCCGCCATGTCGAACGCGCCCTGATCCATCTGACCCGCCGCATGGGCGGACGGGGGGCCGCATGACCCGGCCCGACCCCGACCGGCAGGTGTTGGAGGAGCGGGCCGCCGCCTGGATGGCGCGGTTGAGCGCCGGCCAGGATGCCGCCACCCGCGCCGCCTTCCGTCGCTGGCTGCAGGCCGATCCCGCCCATGCCGATGCCATGGACCGGGTGGCGCAGGTCTGGGACGGCACGGGCCCCACCCGCCGCCCGCCGCTGCGCCTGCCGGCGCCGGTGCGCCGGCCTGTGGTCGCTGGTCTGGCGGCCCTGGCCGCCTGTCTGCTGCTGCTGGTCGCCACCCCGCCCGACTGGCTGGTCTGGACGCGCGCCCATTACGACACCGCCGTGGGGGAGACGCGGCTGGTCCTGCTGGAGGATGGCAGCGAGGTGCGGCTGGACAGCGGTACCGGCATTGATGTCGCTTTCGGCCCTCTGCGCCGTGACATCCGCCTGACCCGCGGTCAGGCGTCCTTCAAGGTGGCGAAAAGCCGGCTGCGTCCCTTCGCCGTGGCTGCCGACCATGCGACCGTGGTCGCCACCGGCACAGAATTCATCGTGGCGGACGGGGCCGACACGCGCGTGGTACTGATTGAAGGTGGCGTGGAACTGCGGAACCCGGCCAGTGGTGCCGCCACCGCCCGGCTGACGCCCGGCCAGCTGGCCCTGGCCGACGCCATCCACCCGCCCCGCATCACCCCCGCCGATCTTGAGGCGGAGACGGCCTGGCGCCAGGGGCATCTGGTCTTCCGCCGCACCAGCCTGACCGACGCCCTGGCCCGCTTTGCCCGCTATGGCGGCCCGCCGGTCAGCCTGGGCGAGGGCACGGCCGGGCTGGAGGTCAGCGGCGTGTTCGGCACCCGCGATGTGGAGAAATTCGTGGCCCTGGCCGCGAAACTGCACGGCCTGTCCCTGACCAGCAGCCCCGACGGCGCCTTGGCGCTGTCGGTGAAGCCGGGACGCAAGGGGACGTAATACCAGATCCCGGTAAGTTCTACTCATCGGGATCTGGTCCGGCGGCGACGGCAATTGAGGGCCTTGATCAGGACCATCAGGTTCTGTTCAAGGCAAACGGGCACAACAGCCCGTGACAGTTCCGTGAAGCCTGGATGAAAGTTTTAATCCTGCCCGGAAACCGGATGGGCGCTGCGTCTACCCCGCTGACCATGCCGTTCACGCAACGGCTGCCCACGGGAGAGTTCCGATCATGATGCTGCGTTCCCTGGCCCTTGGCGTTTCCGCCCTGGCCCTTCTGTCGCTGGCCCCGCTGTCCGCCCCCGCCCTGGCCCAGCCTGCCGCGGCGGCTACGGCCCGATTCACCCTGCCGTCGGGCGATCTGGGCGATGCGCTGGTGGCGGTCGGCCGGCATTTCGGGCGCAATGTGCTGTTCACCCCGGCCCAGGTGGCGGGCAAGCGGTCGGCCCCTGTGGCGGATGCCGCCGGCTTCGATCTGGCGTTGAAGGCGATGCTGGCCGGCACGGGCCTGTCGGCCGATATCGGCGCCGACGGGTCGGTAACCCTGGTCGCGCGTCAGGCCGCCGCCGCCCCGGCCTCGCCGCGCCCGCAGACGGTCCGCCCCGCTTCTGCCGCCCCGGCGGAAACGGCCCCCGCGCCGGAGCCGGTGAAGATCGAGGAGATCATCGTCACCGGCCAGATCTTCTTCCGCAACCGCACGGCCGAGCCCAACCCCGTCCTGTCCTACGATCTGGAATATTTCCAGCGCTTCGAACCGGTGTCGGTGGGCGAGATGATGAAGCGCGTGCCGGGCGTCACCTTCGCCGCGGACGTGCTGGAATATGACGCGGTGCAGATGCGCGGCCTGCCGCCGGGCTACACCCAGGTGCTGATCAATGGCCGCCGCCCGCCCGGTGGCGAGGCTGACCGTTCCTTCTTCGTCGACCGCATCCCGGCCGAGCTGGTGGAGCGGGTGGAGATCGTGCGCGCGCCCCGAGCCGACCAGCCCAGCGAAGGCGTGGCCGGCACCCTGAATGTCGTCACCAAGGAAAGCGAGGCCTTCGAGGGTGGGTTCGCCAAGGCCGGCGCCCTGATCAACAAGGATGGCAAGGTCCGCCCCTCCTTCGCCGCCGCCTATGCCGACAGCCTGGAGGAGACCTCCTACTGGGCGGCGGTGAATTATCAGGGCCGCCGCAATCCGAAAAAGAAGGTCACCGATTTCTATGATGGTTCGTTCAGCGAATATTCAGGTCGGGAATTGCAGGATGACACCCGTGACGGCGTCGACATCTCCGCCAATGGCGAGCTGGTGACAAGGGTTGGTGAAGGCGCCCTGCGCCTGACCGGCCTGATCGTCGACACCGACCGTGACGAGGATGAACTGTCCGTGACCTATGAAGGGGACAACCCGTCGGCGCTGGAACTGGACGAGGTGGAAGTGCAGCGTGAACGCATCAGCCAGCAGACCTACGCCCTGTCCGGCGCCTTCACCCATCCGCTGGGGATGGGCGAGCTGGGCCTGGATGCCGGCTGGTCCGGCTATCGCGAGGACAGCAAGACGGAGAATGAGGAAGGCGACGATATCGGCGATACGGAACTGACCGAGCGCGAGACGCTGGACACCACCGACAATGAATTCAGCGGCACCCTGTTCTACAAGTTCGGCGATGGGGTGAAGACCAAGATCGGCGGCGACGTGCTGTTCAAGAAGCGCGACACGGCCAACCGTTCCTTCGAACTGGACGATGATGAATGGGAGGAACAGACGGCCCCCGGTGCCGTCTTCACCCTGAAGGAAAAGCGCTTCGACCCCTATGTGCGCTTTTCCCTGGACCTGACGGAGCGGCTGTCGCTGGATGCCGGCGCGCGGTATGAGATCACGCGCCGCGACGTGGAAAGCGACGATGGCAAGGCCGATTACGATGCCGAAGCCTTCAACCCGTCCGCCCATCTGAAGTTCCAGGCCACCAGCGCCGACCGTTTCCTGCTGTCGGTGGCCCGCACCGTGCGCCGGCCCGATTACGATCTGGTCTCCCCCTATCGGCAGGAGGAGGAGCCGGCGGACGAGGATGAACTGATCGGCAACCCGCTGCTGGCCAATGAACGCGCCTGGGGCATTGATGTCGGGTACGAACGGCAACTGGGCCGGCGCGGCATCGTCGGCGCCAATTTCTTCTACCGCGATGTCAGCGACCTGATCGAGCTGTACAATACCGGCGAGGAGGCCGAGGCCGGCGGCAATGTCTATGAGGCGCGCAACGCCGGCAAGGGCAAGAGCTGGGGCCTGGAGATCGACTTCTCCACCCCGCTGGACTTTGCCGGCCTGCCCGATACGGGCCTGTTCGCCAATTACACCTGGCTGGACAGCGAGGTGCGCGACCCCGCCCTGGGCATCAAGCGCCGGTTCAACAACCAGCCGCACCATGTCTACAATGTCGGCTTCATCCAGACACTGGAAAGCCTGGATGCCAGCGTCGGCGCGTCCCTGTCGGGCCGGTCCAAGGCCAAGGAAGTGTCGCTGGACGAAGAGGTGGACCTGTCCTATGGCAAGGATCTGGAGGCCTTTGTCGAAAAGCGCCTTTATGACCGGTTCGTGGTGCGTCTGTCGGCCTCCAACCTGCTGAACCGCAAGAAGGTGGAATATTTCCGCACCTTCGACGGCGACAGCGTGGCCGAGATCCAGGCCAACCACACCAAGGGCAAGGTGGACGAGAGCGAGCGCGAAAGCGAACAGTCCGGCCGCCTGTTCCAGATCACCCTGCGCGCCACCTTCTGATACCCGACCCTCTCCCCTGTCCAGCCCCCCTGCCATTTCGGAGCCCCCATGCGCCGCCTGATCCCCCTCGCCGCAGCCCTGCTGCTGCTCACCGCCTGTGGCCAGGAACCGGCCGCGCCGGTCGCCGCCGCCCTGCCGCTGGTCAAGCCGGTGGCGGAAACGGCCCCCGGCCTGCCCGACAATGGACCCGGCGGGGGGGTGAAGGGCGACGCCGACGATCCCGCCTTCTGGCTGCACCCGTCCGATCCGGGCAAAAGCCTGGTGATCACGGTGGCCAAGGGCGCGGGCCTGCGCGTCTATGACCTGTCGGGCCGGCTGGTGCAGCGCATCGATGCCGTGCCCGACGGGCGTTACAACAATGTCGACGTGGCCTATGGGCTGAAACGTCCCGATGGCTCCACCCTCGACATTGCGGTGGCCAGCGACCGGGGGCGCGACCGGCTGATGGTCTGGGCCATCGACGCCAGCAATGTCGACGCCCCCCTGACCGACATTACCGACCCGGCCCAGCCCCAGGTCTTCCCCACCCGCCTGTCGCCCGACGGCAAGGAAGAGATCGCCAATCCCGTCGACGACCAGATCAGCGCCTATGGCCTGACCCTGTGGCAGGACAAGGTGACGGGGGAGGTGCGGGCCGTCGTCGCCCAGCGCAAGGCAGCACGCCTGGCCGAAGAACGGCTGGTGGTGCGCGCCGATGGCACCGTGGGCCATGAACGCACCCGCCATTGGGATTTCCCCACCAGTCACAAGGGCCAGGATCTGCGGGTGGAGAGTGAGGATGACCCCGAACAGGACTGGCAGCCGCAGTTCGAAGGGCTGGTGGTGGATGAAGAGGCCGGTATCCTGTTTGCGGGGCAGGAGGATGTGGGCCTGTGGCGCGTGAACCTGCGCACGGGCAAGGCCGACGACCAGCCCTTCTATGAAACGCGGGGATCGGTGAAAAGCCCCTTCAACAACCAGGACAGCCGGATCGCCCGCGATGTCGAAGGGCTGGCGCTCTATCGCGGGGCGGACGGCACCGGCTTCCTGATCGCCTCCAGCCAGGGCGACGCCCATGGCGATGATGGCAAACAGTCCGACAATGGCGGCCTGGATGACAGTTTCGCCATTTTCGAACGCGGCGGCCAGAACCGCTATATCGGCA
The DNA here is from genome assembly GCF_057809655.1 of Niveispirillum sp. FG148. NCBI lineage: Bacteria > Pseudomonadati > Pseudomonadota > Alphaproteobacteria > Rhodospirillales > Azospirillaceae > Niveispirillum > Niveispirillum sp. FG148. The sequence goes on along the minus strand of NZ_JBMDKJ010000006.1, from coordinate 233,753 downwards.
GCTTCCGCCTGACCGCCAACGGCCCCATCGATGCCGGCCAGGAATGCGATGGCGCCGAACTGGTCTCCATCCCCCTGCCCGGCTTTCCGCAGGGGCTGCTGATGGTGCAGGACGGCTATAATGATGATCTGAACGGGCTGTCGGGCGAGCCCAAGGCCACCAATTTCAAATACATATCCTGGGCCGACGTGGTCGCCGCCATCCCGGCCCTGGCCGCCGTCCCCGCCGGCGGCTGGTCCCCGCGGTAAGGGGGCCAATTGCCGCACCGCACCCTTGACGCACGTCATGGTGCCGTCACGATTTCCTGGGCACACTGCCGCAATGCAGCAATCCGGGAGACCCCTGATGCCCGATATCGTCACCCTGCCCAAGACCCTGCCCGCCCCGGTTCCACCCCCTCCGCCGGCACCGTTCACCTTTTCGGAAGAGGCGGAGGCGTTGCCGCAGGTGTCGGCGACCCTGTCCATCCTGGACCGGCTGGTCCATGCCAGCGTGGGCCGTTTGACGGGATCGGTGTCGCCAGCGGCCCTGGCGCTGGCCTGGGCCGACTGGGCCATCCATCTGTCGGCTGCCCCGGGCAAGCAGGTGGAACTGGTGAACAAGGCCCTGCGCAAGACGGCGCGCATGGCCGAATATGCCGCCACCTGCGGCAACCAGCCTGACGCGCCCCGCTGCATCGAACCATTGCCCCAGGATCACCGGTTCGACCACGCGGATTGGCGTCTGCCGCCGTTCAACATGATCCATCAGGCGTTCCTGTTGCAGCAGCAATGGTGGCACAACGCCACCACGGGCGTGCGCGGCGTGGAACAGGGGCATGAAAAGGCGGTGACCTTCGTCGCCCGCCAGTTGCTGGACATGGTGTCGCCCACCAATTTCCTGTTCACCAATCCCGAACTGCTGCGCCAGACGGTCAGCGAATCCGGCGCCAATCTGGTGCGCGGCTGGCGCAACTGGATGGAGGACATGCGCCGCCAGACGGGCGGCAAGGGCCCGGCGGGGGTGGAGGATTTCAAGGTTGGCGAGGATGTGGCCATCACGCCGGGCCGCGTCGTCTTCCGCAACCGGCTGATCGAACTGATCCAGTATGCGCCGACGACGGGGGAGGTGAAGCCCGAACCGGTGCTGATCGTGCCCGCCTGGATCATGAAATATTATATCCTGGACCTGTCGCCGCACAATTCCATGGTCCGTTATCTGGTCTCACGCGGCTACACGGTCTTCTGCATCTCCTGGAAGAACCCGGACGCCGAAGACCGCGACCTGTCGATGGAGGATTACCAGCGCCTGGGCATCATGGACGCGCTGCGCGCCGTGGGCGCCATCGTGCCGGGGGCCAAGGCGCATGCGGTCGGCTATTGCCTGGGCGGCACCCTGCTGTCCATCGCCGCCGCCACGCTGGCGCGCGACGGGGAGGACCGGCTGGCCAGCCTGACCCTGCTGGCCGCCCAGACCGATTTCACCGAGGCAGGTGAACTGACCCTGTTCATTGATGAAAGCCAGCTGAGCTTTCTGGAGGACGGGATGTGGAGCCAGGGCTATCTGGACACGACCCAGATGGCCGGCGCTTTCCAGTTGCTGCGCTCCAACGACCTGATCTGGTCGCGCATGGTGCGCGAATATCTGATGGGCCAGCGCGAGGCCATGTCCGACCTGATGGCCTGGAACGCCGATCCCACGCGCATGCCCTATCGCATGCATTCCGAATATCTGCGCCGCCTGTTCCAGCATAATGAACTGGCGGCCGGCCGCTATCGCGTGGAAGGCCGGTCCGTCGCCATGTCGGACATCCGTGTTCCCGTCTTCGCCGTGGGCACGGAAACGGACCATGTCGCCCCCTGGCGGTCGGTCTATCGCGTGCGCCTGCTGCTGGATACGGAGATGACCTTCTGCCTGACCAATGGCGGCCATAATGCCGGCATCGTCAGCCAGGCCGACCATCCCCACCGCCGCCACCGCATCGCCACCATCGGCATCGACGAGCCGTTCACGGATGCCGAAGGCTGGTTCACGGCCAATGAACCGCGTCCCGGTTCCTGGTGGCTGTCCTGGGTGGACTGGCTGGACCGGCATTCCGGTGCGCCGGTCCCGCCGCCCGCCCTGGGCAACGCCAAGGCGGGCCTGCCCCCGCTGGAACCGGCACCGGGGCGGTATGTGCATCTGAAGTAGGACGGACGCCACCCTTCCCCACCCGGATGCGGACGCAGACGGATAGGGAAGGGCGACGGTCCGGTTGCGGTCGATCGCTATCCCTTGCGCCGACGATCGCCCCAGGCCTTGGCCTGGGCGATGTAGCTTTCCATCGTCGCCTGTTCCTTGTCGAACGTGTCATCGACGATGGTGATGGTGGGGATGGCGCGCTGATCGGCGGCAATCTCCGGCTTGTAATGGCCGAAGCCGGCCTCATGCACGCCGGTGCTGCCGCGTCCGGGGGCCGGCCGGCTCAGATGCTCATATGAGCGGACATAGCGGTCATGGCCGGCCGGGTGCAGGGCATAGCGCGTGACCTGCGACAGGGGGATATAGGCCATCTGCGCATCATACAGCATCTCGCCCACGGGCGGGATGCCGGGATGGCGGCGGCGCAGTTCCTCCACCATCAGCCTTGTCCCGACATTCATGTCGGCCTTCTGATTGTTGGCCCAGCCACCGGCAATATCCAGGAAATAGCCGTCGACGCCGAACTGCTTCACCGTGGCGGAGATGCGTTCGGTCAGGAATTTGCGCCAGCTTTCCACGCCCAGATTCATGAAGGGCATCCAGCCATCATTGGCCCGGTCATTGTCCCAGTCGACCCAGTTCAGGTCGAAATGGTCACCGTCGACATGTTCTGTGGTGGCATCGGCGAACTGCTTGAATTCGGCCAGGGTCGCATTGGCGGAATTGGTGCCGAACATGGGCACCATGCGATAGCCCAGCTTCTGCGCCGATGTGACCAGCTTCTGGAAGCCGGCAGCACCGCCCATGCGCGGGTCGGGCTGATACAGCGGATAGTTCCAGTAATAGCGCCCGTCCCAGGCCGGCAGGAACACCATCACCCGCTTGGGATCGATGCGCTTGGCCGCCCACATCAGGATATCCAGCATGCGGCGGTAATCGTTGAAGATATAGCCCGTCCAGTGCGCCCCATGAATGGACAGGACCAGATCCACATCCTGCATCCAGCGCGGCGCATCCACCCGGCTGGCGAAGGGTGGGATGGAATAGGTCTTTTCCAGATGCGCGAAATGTGCGCCGGCCGCCGCCGCGTAACTGGCGGCTGGTCCCACCCGCCACAGGGCCGTGGTCACGCTTTCCTGCCGGTCCCAGCCCGGCGCCTCATGCACCAGTTCCACCCGGTAGCCATCGGGCCCCGGCTGGAAGAAGAAGCGGGCGGGCAGCACCGTCTGCTGACGCGCCGACAGCTCATACAACTGGCCGTCGGCCGCCTTCAGCATGGCGAACGGCGTGCTCATGCCGCCGAAAAGCTGGGGATATTCGTACAGCTTCTCATCATCCTTGGGATCGCTGAACGCCCCGCAGGAGATGGACAGTTCGCCACGCGGCAGGCCGCGCACGATGCTGGTGATGGCCTTCACCTTCTGCGGGGCGGTGGCCGTGGCCCGCCATTGCACAACGCCATCGGCACCGATGCTGAATTCCGCCGACAGGGTGCCCGCGGCCTTTTCCTGACCGCCGGCCCCCAGCAGGCCCGAACAGACCAGCCGCACCTTGTCCCCGTCGCGCAGCACCTGGGTCGCGGCCGGGTCGATGGCGTAGGTATTCTCGAACGTCAGGACGCGGAAACCCACCAGCAGCGGCCCCACCTTCACCGACGCTTCGGGAAAATCGAAGCTGAACTGCATCACGGCGTCGCCGCGCGGCGGGGTATAGACACCCGTGCGCGAGGTCAGGGGCACCAGATCGGCGGACGCGACCGTCTGGGCCAGGGTCGCGGCGGCGGGCACGGCCAGCGCCACGCCGGCGGCGGTGCCGGCGACGAAGCCACGCCGGGAAAGGGCGGGAACCACTGCATATCCTCCTGTTCGTCGTTTCAGGCGGGTGGGGCCTGGGGGCCTTCCCTCCAAAAAGAATATCGTATACTCCTACAATATTGCGACGATGCCAAGTATGGTTCGGCCACCGGCCGGATATTTCCTGACCCAACCGTTTCCGGTCACAAAATGGGGGAGTGCGCGCGTATGAAGGGACATTTTCGCCACCTGCTGATCTGCCTGGGCCTGTTGACCGCCGCACCGGCAGCGGCACAGGACGCCGTCGTCACCGTGGGTGCGGACCGGCCGGGGGCCGTGATCGCGCCGGAGATCCAGGGCCAGTTCGCCGAACATCTGGGAAGGCTGATCTATGAAGGGATCTGGGTCGGTGAAGGGTCCCCCATCCCCAATGTGAAGGGCTATCGCACCGATGTGCTGAACGCCTTGAAGGCCATCCATGTGCCGCTGATCCGCTGGCCCGGCGGCTGTTTCGCCGATGAATATAAGTGGCGTGACGGCATCGGCCCGCGCGATCAGCGCGCGGTGACGGTCAATACCAGTTGGGGCGGGGTGAATGAGACCAACGAATTCGGCACCCATGAATTCATGGAGTTCAGCGAGCTGGTGGGCGCCAAGACCTATGTGAACGGCAATATCGGCACAGGCTCCGCGCGCGAGATGGCGGAATGGGTCGAATACATGACCGGCACCACCCGCTCCACGCTCGCCCAGATGCGCCGGACCAATGGCCGGGACAAGCCCTGGACGCTGGACTGGTTTGCCATCGGAAACGAGACCTGGGGCTGCGGCGGCAATATGCGGCCCGAATATTACACAGACCAATTGCGTCAGATCCGCACCTTCGTGAAGCCGGCCCCGGGCCAGCCGACCAAGATCCTGGCCAGCGGCGCCAATGCCGGCGACGTGAAATGGACCGAAGCCGTGATGTCCGGGGCAGGCGACATGATCGACGCCTACAGCCTGCATTTCTACGACGTCACCTCGGCCTACATGATCCCGGCCGGCACCTGGGAGAAGAAGGGATCGGCCACCCAGTTCGGGGAACCGGAATGGTTCGCCAGCCTGGTCGGCGCCTACAAGATGGATGATCTGATCACCCGCCATGCTGCGGTGATGAACAAGTATGATCCGCAGAAGCGCGTGGCCCTGGCCGTGGATGAATGGGGCAACTGGCACGATCCGGAACCGGGCACCAATCCGGGATTCCTGGAACAGCAGAACACCCTGCGCGATGCCGTAACGGCCGCCATCAACCTGAACATCTTCCACCACCATGCCGACCGCGTGCGCATGGCCAACATCGCCCAGATGATCAATGTGCTGCAGGCCATGATCCTGACCCAGGGTCCGAAGATGATCCTGACCCCGACATATCATGTCTTCGACATGTATCAGGGCTTCCAGGGGGCGACGTCCTTCCCCGTCGCCGTGCTGGCGCCTGATTACGTGCAGGGCGACCGGCGCGTGCCGGGGGTCAGCGTGTCGGCGGCCAGGACCAAGGATGGCAAGCTGCTGGTGGCCCTGGTCAATGTCCATCCCGACCGGGCGCTGCCGGCCGACATCCGCCTGGATGGGGTGAAGGCAAAGCGGGTGTCGGGTCGCATCCTGACGGCCCCGGCACTGAACAGCCATAACAGCTTCGACCAGCCCGACGCGGTCAAGCCGGTTTCGTTCAATGGCGCCAAGCTGTCGGGCGGTACCCTGTCGGCCACCCTGCCCGCGCATTCGGTCACGGTGCTGACGGTGGAGTGATATTACCCGCCTACCCCTCTCCGCCCGCGGCCTTGCGCGGCATCAGCCCGCGGGCGGGGTTGTAGGCCCAGAAGGACAGACCCAGGAACAGCAATGTCGCCCCCGCCACCCAGGCCGCCGCCGCCCACGCCACCTGTCCGTAAAGGGCGAAGCGGATCATCTCCACGGCATGGGTGAAGGGGTTGTAGCGGGCAAGCTGATAGAGAAGCTCGCTGCCCTCCCGCATCTTCCACAGGGGATAGAGGGCCGATGACAGGAAGAAGGCCGGGAAGATGACGAAATTCATCACCCCGGCGAAATTCTCCAGCTGCCGGATGGTGCTGGACAGCAGCATGCCCACCGCCCCCAGCATCAACCCCGCCAGCAGCAGCGCCGGCAGCACGGTCAGATAGCCCAGCGGCGGCACCGTCAGCCCGGCAATCGCCGCGATGCCCAGGAACGCCGCCGCTTGCGCCAGCCCGACCACGGCCCCGGCCAGCAGCTTGGCCGTCAGCAGGAATTCGCGCGGCAGCGGGCTGGTCAGCAGCAGCCGCATGCTGCCCATCTCCCGGTCATAGACCATGGACAGGCTGCTCTGCATGCCGTTGAACAGCAGCACCATGGCGGCCAGCCCCGGCAGCACATAGGTCTCGTACGTGATGTAGGTGTCATAGGGCGGCTGCACGGAGATGCCCAGCGCCGCCCGGAACCCGGCCGCAAAAATGAACAGCCAGACCAGGGGCCGCACCAGGGCGGAGATGAACCGTTCCCGCTGATGCAGGAAGCGCAGCATTTCCCGCCCGATGATGGCCGACAGGGCGCGCAGATAGATCATCATGACCCGCCCCCTTGCGTCAGCGCCTGGAAGGCATCGGCCAGATTGTCCGCCCCCGTACGGGCCAGCAGATCGGGCACGCCCCCCGTGGCCCGCACGATACCCCGGTGCAGCAGCACGACATCGTCGCCGTCGCGCACCTCGTCGAACAGATGCGTGGCCCACAGCACGGCCACCCCATCCTGCGCGCACAGGCGATGCACATGCTCCACCAGATCGCGGCGCGACGGCGCGTCCAACCCCACGGTCGGTTCATCCAGGATCAGCAGGCGCGGCCGGTGCAGCAGGGCGCGGGCCAGTTCCACCCGCCGCCGGTGCCCGCCATTCAGCAGCCGCACCTTGTCGCCGGCCCGCGCCGACAGGCCGAACCTTTCCAGCAGGGCGGCGATGCGCGGGGCCGTTTCGGCGCGCGACAGCCCGCGCAGTCCGGCGGCATAGGTCAGGTTCTGGCGCACGGACAGGTCCAGATCCAGGGTCGGCTGCTGGAACACCACGCCCATGGCGGCCAGGCCGGCGCGAGGGTGGCGGCGCAGATCATGGCCGCAGATCCGGATATCCCCCGATGCCGGGGTGAACAGCCGGGTCAGCAGACCCATCAGCGTGGATTTGCCGGCCCCGTTGGCGCCCAGCAGCGCCGTGAAGCGGCCGGGCGCCACGGTAAAGCCCACCCCGTCCAGGGCGAAGCCACCCTTGCCATAGGCGAAGCTCAGCCCCTCAACCGCCAGCGCCGGCCCCGTCACGGCACCACCACCGCGCCCCAGGGATAGCGCCCGACCGGGATGGATTTCACCACCTTCAGCCCCTCCACATCGATGACGGAGACATCGTTGCTGACCCCGTTGGTGGTGAACAGGGTCTTGCCATCGGGCGACAGGGCCATGTGCCAGACCCGGCGGCCGACCAGCAGATAGGCCTTCACCGTGAAACTGGCCGTGTCGATGACGGCGACATGGTTGGCCGGGCCCAGCGCCACAAAGGCCAGCGCGCCGTCGCGCGACAGCCTGATGCCCACGGGCTGGATCTTGTCGGCCTGCACGCCCTTGATGGCAAACGGAATGGTGCGCGTCACCTGCCGGCTGGCGACATCGATGATTTTCACCGTGCCGCCAATTTCCGACGATACCCACAGTGCCTTGCCATCGGCCGTGAATTCGGCATGGCGCGGCCTGGCGTCAACCAAGGTGCTGTCGACCAACTGCCGTGTGGCCGTATCGATCCAATGCACCATGCTGGTGGTTTCGGATGTGTTGACGGCCCATTTGCCATCGGGGCTGACGGCCATGCCCTCCGGCTCCACGCCCACATCGATCTGATAGGCGACGGTGCGGCTGGGCACATCCACCACGGTCACGACATTATTGTCTTCATTGGCGATGAACAGGTGCGTGCCGTCGGGCGCCAGGGCGAATTGTTCGGGATCGTCGCCCGACGGCAGATTGTGGATGACCTTGCCGCTGGCAATGTCCAGCACCTGCACCGTGTCATCATCGCTGGCGCAGATGTAAAGCTGCTTGCCATCCCGGCTCAGCGTGATGCCGCGTGGCCGGGCGCCGACCTTGAGGGTCTGCTTGACCGTCAGCGTGTCGGTATCGATGACGGACAGGCTGTTATCCCGCTCGTTGGTGACATAGAGCGTGCCGGCCGGCACCTCCGGTGCAGCGGCCAGCAGACCCAGGGTGGGCAAAAGCCATCGCGCACGCATCCCATATTCCTTCCCTGCGGGTGGGCCTTTGCCAGCCCTTGGCACCAAGCCTATCCGGCAGCCATGGGAACGGGCCATAGGACTATGGCATCAGACCGCCACGTCGGTTTCGGTGGGCGGAAACCGGCGTGGCACCAAAGTCCAATAAGTACAGGGCGGCGGAATCGTTAGGCTTCCGATCGTTCGCCGCACCCGGCCCCCGGGTCCCAGGCAGTGCGGTCGCCCAAACCCGAGCCATCACCCGAGGATGTTGCCGATGTCGTCCCGTCTCGTCGCCGGCCTGCTGGCCGCCGCCCTGCTCTCCACCCTTGCCGTCCTGCCGGCCGGCGCGCATGGCGATGTCACGCCCCAGCCCGTGAATACTGACGGGCTGGAAAAGCTGGGCCCCGACTGGCGCGCCAGCAACCCCTATCGCGGCAATCCCCGCGCCATCGAGATTGGGGCGTCGGCCTATAACCAGAACTGCGCCCGCTGCCACGGGCTGGGTGCCATTTCCGGCGGCATCGCCCCCGATCTGCGCTTCCTGGATGAAGGCGATCCGGGCGATGAATGGTTCTCCGAACGCTTCCGCAAGGGCGCGTCGCGCGATGGCAAGGTCTATATGCCCGCCTTCGGTCCCGTGCTGGGCCAGGAAGCCGGCTGGGCCATCCGTTCCTGGCTGGAAACCCAGCCACAGTGAAGCCTTTCATGTTCCTCAGGCGCCGGCGCCGCATCCGCGGCTTGGCTTCACGCCGCACGAGCGGCGCGGCGGCAGTCGCCGCCGGAGCGGTTTCCGGTCCCGTCAACCGCTCTCAAGGAATTTCCCATGACCCGACGCCAGCTCATGGCCCTTTTCGCGACCCTGCCGCTTGCGGCGGGGTTTGCGCGTCCCGGCACGGCCGCGCCCCTGGACAAGGTGATGGAAAAGGGCAGCCTGCGCATCGCCGTCTATCGCGACAACCCGCCCTGGTCCTGGCGCCGTGACGGGCAGTTGCTCGGCATCGATGTCGATCTGGGCCGGGAACTGGCGGCCCGGCTGGGTGTGGTGGCGGAATTCATGGAACTGACGGCCGACGAGAATATGGATGACGATCTGCGCAACGCCGTCTGGAAGGGCTCCGTCCTGGGCGAGCCCGTGGCCGACGTCATGATGCATGTACCCATCGACCGGGAATTCGGCCTGCGCAACGACATGGCCGTGCTGACCGCCCCCTATCACCGGGAAAGCTTCGCGCTGGCCTGCGATCCGCAGCGCACCGACTGCCGAGGCGGCATGGGTGATCTGGCCGGCAGCCCCATCGCGGTGGAAACCGACAGCGTGCCCGACTTCTACCTGACCGGCGCCTTCGGCGGGCGGCTGCGCGGCGATGTGGTCCATCACCTGACGGCGTCGGCCGCCATGCGGGACCTGACCCAGGGACAGGCCGGCGCCGTGATGGCGACCCTGGCCCAGGTGGAACTGGGCCTGCAAGGGGCCGACCACAAACTGTCCGTCCGCCGCGGCCCCTTCCCCGGTCTGGCCAAACAGGGCTGGGATATCGGTCTGGCCGTGAAGGCCGACAGCCGCGACCTGGGCTACCGGCTGGAAGACCTGATCGCGGGCCTGCTGGCCGACGGCACCGTCGCCGCCACTTTCGCCCGCTATGCCATCACCCACGTCCCGCCGGGGGCATAGGGGCTAAAGTTCCGCGCGGTCACGTCCGCCATTCTTCGCCCGATACAGGGCCGCGTCGGCGCGTTGCAGCAGGCTTTGCTGGTTTTCCCCCGGTTGCAATTCGGCGACCCCGGCGCTGACCGTATGGGTCCAGCCCGTGGGAAAGCCGAAGGCCCGCACCGTGGCGCAGATGCGTTGGGCGATGACCATCGCCTGGGCGGCATTGGCGTCGGGGCAGAGGATCAGGAATTCCTCCCCGCCCCAGCGGCCCACCGTATCGATGCTGCGCGTGGCGGATTTCAGCAATCCGGCGATGGCAACCAGCACCCGGTCGCCCATCAGATGGCCCAACTGGTCATTGACCGATTTGAACAGATCCAGATCGATCATGATGATGGAAAGCGGGCTGTCATGGCGCAGGGCCCGATCGATCTCCGTCACCAGTTGCTCATCCAGGGCGGTGCGATTGTGCAGGCCGGTCAGGCTGTCGCGGCGCGACAGGCGGCGCAGTTGCCGGTTCACCTTGCGCAGCTTCATCGCCCACAGAAGATTGGTCAGCAGCAGGACGGAAAAAACCAGGACGATGTTGCGCAGCAGCCGGTAATCGATGGCCGTCTGTACATTGATGGAAACGTGGCGGTTGGCAATCTCCGTGCGTTCCTGGGTGGTGATGGTGGCGATGCCGCGGTTCAGCACATCGCGCAGGCCGGCTTGGTCCTTGCGTACACCGATACGCAGCTTGTTCTCGTACCCCGGCACCAGACCGTTGACCTTCAGGTTGAACCAGCCCTGCTTCTTGATGGTATAGACGGCAACCTCCATCGACCGGATGGTCAGATCGGCCTCGCGGTTTGATACCATTTCGAAGGCCACCGCCTCGCTGGGCGCCAGGATGACGCGCAGGTTGGGGAAGTCGCGGCGCACCCATTCCTCGATCGCGGTACCGCTGGGCAATACGATGGTCTTGTTCGACAGGCCCGCCAGATCGGCGACGAAGGGCTGGTCCTCCCGCGTGATGATGACATTGGGGTCGGTGAACAAGGGCGCGGTGAAGACCAGCCAGCTTTCCCGCTTGGCCGACTGGTTCAGGAAGCTGAGAAAGGCGCAATCGCCGCGCTGGGCCGTGGCGATGCTGTCGTCCCAGTCCTTGGTCGGCACCAGCCGCACCGACAGGCCGGACCGCTCCGCCGCCAGCCGCAACAGGTCGGCGGCGATCCCTTCATGCACGCCGTGCGGGTTGATGACCTCGTAAGGTGGCCAGTCGGGATCGACGCAATAGGGGATGGGGGGCGGATCGGCCGGTGTCTGGGCACCGACCGGCAGGGCCACGGCCAGCAGAACCAGCAGGCACCGCAGCAAGGCTGGCAGGAACCGGGCGGGTTCGGTCGGCGACGTTGTGCGTTGCGCGGGGCGGCATGGTGTTTCGGTCACGGTCGGTCCCTGAATATCCCCTGGCGGCGGCCGGCCAATGCATGTGGCCCGGCCATGAAGGACAGCCGGTGATGGTCTGCCTATCATACATTGGCATTACCTCGGGCAAATACATTCTTCGGCCAGGGCCGTTTCCGCCCCGTCCCGGGCCCGCTGATACCAAGGTTCAATTTTGCCCCCTGCCCGGCGGCGTTACCTTGAGCCCCGTCAACAAACCACACCGCCTTCCCATCCCCCTGAAATATCTGGCCGTACAGGGTCGAGCCCCTGTCGCGGACGGGGGCTTGCGGGCGGGTTCTGCTGAAACCGGACGCGGGTTGCAGGCACCGTGCCGCCGCCACCGGACCCAACAGGGAGACAAGACGCCATGAAGCGCATTCTGCTGGCAACCTGCGCCGTGCTGGGGCTGGCCGCCGCCACGCCCGTGTTCGCCGCCGGTCCCACCGACGCCGACCTGATGAACGACGCCGCCACGCCCGGCGACGTGCTGACCTATGGCATGGGACCGCAGGCCCAGCGCTACAGCCCGCTGAAGACGCTGAACACGGAGAACGTGGCGAAGCTGGTGCCCGCCTTCTCCTTCTCCTTCGGCGGGGAAAAGCAGCGTGGCCAGGAAGCCCAGCCCATCGTCCATGACGGCGTCATCTACATCACCGGCTCCTACAGCCGCATGTGGGCCGTGGATGCCCGCACGGGCGAGGAGAAGTGGCAATATGATGCGCGCCTGCCCGACGGCATCATGCCCTGCTGTGACGTGGTGAACCGCGGTGCCGCCATCTATGGCGACATGGTCTATTTCGGCACGCTGGACGCCAAGCTGGTGGCCCTGAACAAGGATACGGGCAAGGTCGTCTGGTCCAAGAAGATGGCGGAGTACGAGGCCGGCTACAGCTATACCGCCGCGCCGATGATCGTGGATGGCAAGATCATCACCGGCAATTCCGGCGGCGAATTCGGCATCATCGGCAAGGTGGAGGCGCGTGACGCCAAGACGGGCGAGTTGGTCTGGTCGCGCCCCACCATCGAAGGCCATATGGGGCAGCTGAACGGCAAGGACAGCACCGTCACCGGCAAGCAGAACGCCACCTGGCCGGGCGACATGTGGAAGCAGGGCGGCGGGGCCACCTGGCTGGGCGGCACCTATGATCCCGAAACCAGGCTGATCTATATGGGCACGGGCAACCCCGCCCCCTGGAACAGCCATCTGCGTCCCGGCGACAATCTCTATACCTCCTCCACGTTGGCCATCGATCCCACTACGGGCGAGATCAAGTGGCATTTCCAGACCACGCCGCATGACGGCTGGGACTTTGACGGGGTCAATGAATTCATTCCGTTCGACCTGAAGAAGGACGGCAAGATCATCAAGGCCGGCGCCAAGGCCGACCGCAACGGCTTCTTCTTCGTGCTGGACCGCACCAACGGCAAGTTCATCTCCGCCACGCCGTTCGTGTCCAAGGTCACCTGGGCCAAGGGCTTCGACAAGAAGGGCCGTCCGATCTACGACCCGGCCAACCGCCCCGGCAACCCGATGGAAGCGGCCGAGGGCCAGACCAAGGGCAAGTCTGTCTTCGCCGCCCCGTCCTTCCTGGGCGGCAAGAACTGGATGCCCATGGCCTACAGCCAGGACACGGGCTTCTTCTATGTCCCCTCCAATGAATGGGGCATGGATATCTGGAACGAAGGCATCAACTACAAGAAGGGTGCCGCCTATCTGGGCGCCGGCTTCAACATCAAGCCGCTGTATGAGGATCATATCGGCGTGCTGCGCGCCATCGATCCCGCCACAGGCGAGATCAAGTGGGAATATAAGAACAAGGCCCCGCTGTGGGGCGGCGTCCTGTCCACGGCCGGCAATCTGGTCTTCACCGGCACGCCGGAAGGCTATCTGAAGGCCTTCGACGCCAAGACCGGCCAGGAAGTGTGGAAGTTCAACACCGGTTCCGGCGTGGTGGGCAGCCCCATCACCTGGGAACAGGATGGCGAACAATATGTGGCCGTGCTGTCCGGCTGGGGCGGCGCCGTCCCGCTGTGGGGTGGCGAGGTGGCGAAGTCCATCCAGCATATCAACCAGGGCGGCTCGCTCTGGGTGTTCAAGCTGCCCAAGGCCTGATCACGGCCCTGCCGCCTGAGGTAACAGTCCCCGCGAACGGTCATTCCCCATGACCGTTCGACGGCGGCGACTGCCGCCGCGCCGCCCATGCGGCGTAAGCCAAGCCCGCGGATGCGGGCGCCCGGCGCCTGAGGGAACAGCAAAAAGACGGCGGCGACCGCCGCCGCGCCGCCCATGCGGCGTAAGCCAAGCTGCCGGACGGCAGCGCCCGGCGTTTGAGGGGGCAGCAAAAAGACGGGGGCGTCCGGCGGATGCCCCCGTCTTTTGTCACGCTCATACTAAAGGATTGTGCGCAGTTTCTGCCCCCGGCTGTACTCTGACTTCCGCCCACAAAATACAGCTCGGCAACAGAGCGACGGGGAGGAAAGAGATGGGCAAGGTGCTGATCGCGGATGATCATCCGCTGGTGCGCGACGGGTTGCGCACGGTGCTGGCCGTGGCCTTGGACCGGTGCGAGCTGTTCGAGGCATCGGACCTGGACGAGGTGGTGCGGATCATCGATCGCGAAGGCGATTTCGATCTGGTCCTGCTGGATCTGAACATGCCGGGAAACAATGGTTTCGCCGGCCTTTCGTCGTTAAGGGCCCGCTATCCGGCCCTGCCCGTGGTTATGGTGTCGGCCACCTGCGACCGGCAACTGGTCAATGACGCCCTGCGCCACGGGGCTGCCGGCTTCGTGCCGAAATCCCTGCCCCGCGGCGCCATCGCCGAGGCGCTGCGCCAGGTGCTGAACGGCGATGTCTATATGCCGACCGATCTGGAGGATGCGCCCGCACCCGCCGGCCCGACCGGAGAGGATCAGGAAATTCTGCGCCGCATCGATACCCTGACCCCACAGCAGCGCAAGGTGCTGGAACTGGTTGTCGCCGGCCGGCTGAACAAGGAAATCGCCTATGAACTGGATGTGACGGAGACGACGGTGAAGGCCCATGTTTCCGCCATCTTGCAGAAGATGCGCGTGTTCAGCCGCACCCAGGCCGTGATCCTGGCCAACAAGGTCAATTTTACACCCCCCGCCGGTGCCGCCCAGACGCATCAGCGCGCCAACGTGCAGTGACAGTGCGATAAGAAGAAGGGCCGCCCCGTTCGCACCGGGCGGCCCTTTGCGTGTTTGCGGATGGCCGCCCTCACCCGCCCATAGGCGCCAAGTTAAGAGGTCCGTTACCCCTGTTCAGCCCTCTCTCCCCGTCGCCCCGGCGAAGGCCGGGGTGACGGGAGAAAGAGCGGAAAACGACGTGCCCATAGCTTAACTTAGTGCCTATGGGCCCGCGCTGTGTTGAATGGCGCCCTCCGAACGGACCACCCTCAGAAGAACAGGATGGCACCCAGCGCCAGCGTGTCGGACGTGGCCTCGTTGCCACCATGGGCCGTGGACTTGGTGTTGATATATTCGCCCACCAGGGTCACCCAGTCGGTCAGGCCGTAATGGACCGTGCCCACCCAGGACTTGTTGGCGTCCAGCAGGGTCGGGTTGACCTCACCCTTGGCCAGGTCCAGATGGCTTTCGCCGTAGGACGCGGCCAGCGTCAGCTTCTCGATCGTATAGGCACCCTGGACATAGAAGCCGTCGCTGTCGCGGCGGTTGCCCTTGGCATCGGTCGACAGCACGAACAGGCCCGTCGTGCCCACGCCCTTGCCGGTATAGTAATAGCCCAGCAGGCTGGCCCCGCCGAAGCCGACCTTGGCGCCGACATCCACGGCCTCGCCCTTGTAATCCGGGCCGCCGGCCAGGGCCGGATCATGATCCTGGCTGATGGCCCCGGCCCAGGCATGCAGCGTCACCCCGCCGGACTTCATGTCATAGGCGGCGCGGGCCTGATAGCCGGGCGTATCGTTCAACTCGTTCTGGCCCGCCGTCGCCAGCGGCTGGAAGATACCGGCCGACAGGGTGAAACCGCCGAAGCTGGGCGTGGTGTAGGTGATCTGCGGCTGGAAGTCGGTATAGATATAGCCCAGACCGATGCGGCCCAGCGAGGTGTTGGACGGGGTGGCATTGCCCGCCGCCGTGCCCACGCCCAGCAGCGTGATGTCGTTCAGGATGGCATCCTGGCCGAACAGGCCGATATCGCGACCGATCTTGAACTCGCCCAGATCCTTCTTGCCGAAGGTCAGGTAGGTCTGGCGGAAATCGATGCCCGACGTGGTCAGCGCCGTCGGCTGGCCGCCGGAATTGGCACCGCCCGCCCAATTGACGCTGTTGATGCCGGGATACATGCCGAAATGCGCCCCCACATCCCAGCCGCCCTGCTGTGTCGTCACATCGACCTTCAGGAAGCCGGGCA
The DNA here is from genome assembly GCF_057809655.1 of Niveispirillum sp. FG148. Classification (NCBI taxonomy): domain Bacteria; kingdom Pseudomonadati; phylum Pseudomonadota; class Alphaproteobacteria; order Rhodospirillales; family Azospirillaceae; genus Niveispirillum; species Niveispirillum sp. FG148. The sequence goes on along the minus strand of NZ_JBMDKJ010000006.1, from coordinate 218,031 downwards.
GCAGGCCGTTGCGCACCGAACTGGTATCGTTGCCGGCCACACTGGCCAGACCGCCCACGACAGTCTTGGCGGCGCCCGGACTGTCGGCGCTGTCATAGACGTAGAAGCCGTTGACGGAGCCGGCGAATTTCACCTCCACCCCGCCGACCTTGAAGCCCACGCCGCTGTCGCTGGCCTGGATGGTCTTGCCGGCCGGCGCCGCAGCCGCGGCCGGGGCTGCCTTGGTCGTCTTCTCCTCCTCCGCCTTACGGGCGGACAGGGCCTGGAATTCCTGCTCAGACAGGATGCCCTTGGCCTTCAACTGCTTCAGCAGGTCGTCCGTGGTGTCGGCTGCCGCCGGCCCCGCCACGGCAAAACCCAGCGCCAGACCGCACGCCCCCAGACGCAGCACATCGCGCAGACGCATTTCTCCCTCCCAGTCGGTGATTGGCCCGAAGCATCGGGCAAGACGATCCCGTTCGGACCGGCAGGAAGCCGGGCCGTCGCAGGCATTGATGAAATTGGCGAAGTAATCGCGTCACCACGTTAGGGAGGATGCGGGGGCGGTGATATTGGACGTTGGTTTATTGGACTTTGGATGGATTAGTTGGCGGGGAAGGAAGGACAGAAGGTAGGTAGAGGATCATTTTCAAACCGCGTCTTCCCGGCGCCGGCAAGTAAGGCGCCTCCCTCCCCCCCTTATCCCATGGTCTAATAGGCCCCCCGGCATCCCCCCCGTAGCATGACCGCAACGAACAATCTTCCGGGGAGGAAGCGATGGGCATCAGGGTCTGCCGCCGGGCCTTCCTGGCGGGGGCGGCCGCCATGCTGGCGGCACCGGCCGCAAGCGCTGCGCCACCGTTGCGCCTGGGCCTTCTGCCCTTTGGCACCGTGCAATGGGAAATCGCCGTGGCGCGGGCGCGCGGGCTGGACCGGGTGCTGGGCGTCGATCTGTCCATCCAGGAACTGGCGGGCGCGCAGGCCGCCCAGGTGGCGCTGCTGGCCGGCGGGGTGGATATCATCGCCAGCGACTGGCTGTGGGTGGCGCGCCAACGCGCGGCCGGCCTCGACCTGTCCTTCATCCCCTATTCCTGCGCCGTGGGGGCCGTCATCGTGCCGGGCGACAGCCCCATCCGGTCCGTGGCCGATCTTGCGGGCAGGCGCATCGGCATTGCCGGCAGCCCCGTCGACAAGGGCTGGCTGCTGCTGCGCGCCCAGGCCGCGCGCCGGCACGGCATCGACCTGGCAGCCCAATCCACGCCGCTGTTCGCCGCCCCGCCGCTGCTGTCGCAGCAGCTTCAGGCCGGCCGCCTGGATGCCGTGCTGACCTACTGGCATTATGCGGCGAAGCTGGAAGCGGCGGGGATGCGGCAACTGATCGGCGTGGCCGATCTGGCCCGCGATCTGGGCCTGCGGACGGAGGTGCCGTCGCTGGGCTATGTCTTCCGCGCCGACTGGGCCGCGCGCAACGCCGATGGCCTGTCCGCCTTCACCCGCCTGTCGCGCCAGGCCAAGGAGATCATGGCGGCAGACGATACCGCCTGGACGGAGATCCGCCCGCTGCTGGGGGCCGATGACGATGCCGCCGCGACGCATCTGCGCGACCGCTTCCGCCAGGGCATCCCGCGCAGCTGGACGGAAGCCGAGCGGGCGGATGCGGCCCGGCTGTTCGCCATCCTGGCCGAACTGGGCGGGCGGGATCTGGTGGGCGATGCCGCCGCCATTCCCGACGGCACCTTCTGGCCCCTGTCCTGGGGGTAGGAATTGCTGCGCGCCGGCCTGTCCATCCTGTTGATCCTGCTGATCTGGCAGGGGGCGGCCCTGGCAGTGGGCGGCCCCACCCTGCCCGGCCCCGCCGCCGTGGCCGCTGCCTTGGCGCGGGAGGCGGGCAGCGGTCAGCTCTGGCTGCATCTGGGCATCACGCTGGCGCGCGTGGCCGCCGCCTTCGCCCTGGCTTTGTCGCTGGGCACCTTCATCGGCATCGCCATGGGCCGGTCACGCAGCATCGACGGGCTGCTGGGCCCCTGGCTGATGCTGGCCCTGAACCTGCCGGCCTTGGTGGTGATCGTGCTGTCCTATGTGTGGTTTGGCCTGACGGAGGCCGCCGCCATCGCCGCCGTGGCCGTGAACAAGATCCCCAACGTGGTGGTGCAGGTCCGTGCCGGGGCCCGCGCCCTGGACCCCGCCCTGTCGCGCATGGCCGATGCCTATCGCTTCACGCGCCTGGACCGGCTGCGCCATCTGCTGCTGCCGCATCTGCAACCCTATCTGTTCGCAGCCGCCCGCAACGGCCTGTCGCTCGTTTGGAAGATCGTGCTGGTGGTGGAGTTGTTGGGGCGCGGCGATGGGGTGGGGTTCAAGATCCATATGGCCTTCCAGCTGTTCGACGTGTCCACCCTGCTGGCCTACACGCTCGCCTTCGTGGCCGTGGCGCAGGTGCTGGAACTGGCCGTGATGGCGCCGCTGGAACGGCGGGCCGGGCGCTGGCGGGGTTCCCATGGCTGAGACCCTGCTGCACCTGGAGATCGCGGAGAAACGGTTTGCCGACGCGCCCGTGCTGGCCAGCCTGACCCTGACCGTGGCGGCCGGCGAAGTGGTGGCCCTGGTCGGGCCCAGCGGTTGCGGCAAAAGCACCGCCCTGATGATCGCGGCCGGACTGGATCAGGATTTCCAGGGAAGCCGGATAACAGCGCCGGATCTGACGGTCGCCGTGCAGTTCCAGGAACCCTGCCTGCTGCCCTGGCGCGATCTGACGACCAATGTGCTGCTGGCCCTGCCCCCTGCCCACCGGCAGGTGCCTGTCGCCGCCGACTGGCTGCAACAGGTGGGGCTGCCGGCCGCCAGCCAGGACAAGTTCCCGGCGGAGGTCAGCCTGGGCATGCAGCGCCGGGCGGCACTGGCCCGCATGCTGGCGGCCGGGGGCAACCTGTTGCTGCTGGATGAACCGCTGGTGTCGCTGGATGTCGCCCTGGCCGAACGGTTGCGCGCGCTGCTGCTGGACTGGCTGGCGAGGCATCCGGGGGCCGGCATGCTGCTGGTCACGCACGATCTGGAGGAGGCGGTGCAGATGGCCGACCGCGTGCTGCTTCTGGACGGACAGCCCGCCCGTGTGCTGGGCGAATGCCGGCCCGGCGGCGAACGGGGCGCCCGCACGGGCGCGCAACTGACGACAGCGCTTGACCATATCCACGGCTTGCATCAACAGCTTACGGCCTCGGCCGGTCCCCGGATCTGACCGGGCAAGCAAATTGGGAAGGAAGCATCATGGCCCCCACCCCCCGCCCGGGAACCGGCGCCGCCGCGCTCGTCCTGCTGCTGCTGGCCGTTCCGGCCGCGCAGGCCGCCGACGACATGCAGGTGGCGGAGATCATCGTGACCGGCCGGCGTGATCGCGTGCAGCCCTATGAACGCGCCTATGGCCCCACGGTGATTGATGCCGCCACCCTGGCCACGGCCCCGGAACGGCGGCTGGACGAGGCCTTGCGCGCCGTGCCGGGCTTCAGCCTGTTCCGACGGTCCGGATCGCGCACGGCCAATCCCACGGCCCAAGGCGTGTCGCTGCGCGGCATCGGTCCCAACGGCGCCGGACGCACCTTGGTGCTGGTGGACGGGGTGCCGGCCAACGACCCGTTCGGCGGCTGGGTTTATTGGAGCCGGCTGCCCACCGGCATGGCCGACAGCGTCACCATCACGCGCGGCGGCGGGGCCGGACCCTGGGGCAATGCCGCCCTGGCCGGTACCATCCGCATCGACACCAAGCAACGTGACGGGCTGGACATGGAAGTGGCGGGCGGCAGCCAGTCAACCTGGTTGGGTCAGGCGTCGGTGGGCGGCACTTCCGATGGCTGGCATGTCGGCGTCGCCGGCAGCGCCTTTCGCACCGACGGGGTGAAGCTGGTGGAACCGTCGCGGCGCGGCCCCATCGATATCCGCGCCGGCAGCGACGCCTATGCCGTGGATGGCACCATCGCCACCCGCATCGGCGGCGTGTCGGCCACGGCCAAACTGTCGGGCTTCAAGGAAAGCCGCGGCAACGGCACGCCTTATACGGAAAACAGCACCGACGCCAAGGAGGCCAGCCTGCGTCTGGTGGGGGAAGCAGGCAAGGTCGACTGGCAGGCCGTGGCCTATTGGCGCGACTGGTCCTTTGCCAGCACCTTTTCCAGCGTGAACGCCACACGCACGGCCGAAACCCCGTCGCTGGACCAGTATGACGTGCCCGCCACGGCCAAGGGCGGCATCGTGCAGGTGGGTTTCAGCCCCGCTGACGGGCATGAAACCGATATCGGTGCGGATCTGCGCACGACCGATGGGCGGACCAAGGAACGCTTCACCTATAGTGCCGGCAGATATACCCGCCTGCGCGATGCCGGCGGACAGCAGGATCTGGCCGGGCTGTTCATCGAACATGCCTGGACGGGCGTGCCGGGCCTGACAATCTCTGCCGGCGGGCGGCTGGATGCCTGGACCAACAAGGACGGGCACCGCACGGAAAGCGACATCGCCACGGGGGCCGTGCTGCGCAATGACCAGTTTGCCAAGCGTGACGGCACCGTCGCCAATGGCCGCGCCGGGGTGGATTGGCAGGCGGGTGAGATGCTCGGCCTGCGCGCCGCCGCCTATACCGGTTTCCGCCTGCCCACCCTGAACGAGCTGTACCGCCCCTTCCGCGTCGGCAATGACATTACGGAGGCCAATGCCGCGCTGGCACCCGAACGGATGCGCGGCATCGAAGGCGGCGTGCGCCTGACGCCTGCCGCCGGGCTGACCGCCAGCGCCACCGCCTTCCACGTACTGGTGAAAAATGCGGTGGACAATGTCGTGCTGCAAACCACGGCCGGCACCAATGCCGAGCTGGGCATCTTCGTGCCGGCCGGCGGCAGCCTGGCGCAGCGGCGCGGGCTGGGCCGGGTCGTGGTCAATGGGGTGGAACTGGAACTGGGCTGGCAGGCCACGGCTGACCTGCGCCTGCACGCCGCCTATCTGTTCAGCGACAGCGAGATCACCGATCCGGGGTCCATGGCGGCCCTGAAGGGCAACCGGCTGGGCCAGTCCCCGCGCCATTCCGGCACGCTGGACCTCACCTGGACACCCGTGCCCGCCCTGACCCTGCGCGCCCAGGCCCGCGCATCGGGCAAACAGTTTGAGGATAGCCGCAACCTGGGCACGCTGGCGGGCTATGTGGTGGGCGACCTTTATGCCGGCTGGCGGGTGGGGCCGGAGCTGGAATTCTACGTGACGGCTGAGAACATCACCGGCAAGCGCGTGGAAACCGGCCGGCGCAGCGACGGGCTGACCAATATCGGCCCGGAACGGCAGGTGATGGCGGGGGTGAAGGTCAGGTTGTAAGGGGGGGGCGTGCCCGTAGGGTGAGCGGGGGCGAAGCACATCGTTCAGCCCTGGGCACCACGCGAGGCTCCCCCGCCGTCACGCAGAGGCGCTGACTTCGTCCCTTGGAATAGGGTGCCTTCCCCGCGAAAGCGGGGATCCAGGGGCCACCAGGAACCACATGTCAGTGCCCCTGGCCCCTGGACCCCCGCTCATCAAGGGGGAGGCAAAGGAGGGGCAATAGACTAAGTCAGCGCCCCTAAAGGAAAACGGGAGGCAGAAAACAGGGACAGGAGAGAGCAACGCCCCCTCACCCCACCCGCAGATCCGCGAACTTCAGCCCCTGGCGCAGTTGCTCGGCCCCCGCCACGTCGCGGATGCTCACATCGACAGACTTCGCCTTCCAGTCAATGTCGATCAGGCCGAAATTCTGCGCCCGGTACGCCTCGCCTACACGGCGGGCGTTGGGCGGCAGTACGGGCCACACCTCTGTCAGGCCCGACGAGGTGAAATCCCACAACGGATAGGGAACATTCAGGTCCAGGCGGGAAATTTCGGCATAATGCGTGTCGCCGGAAATGCAGAACAGGCCATGGGCCTTCTTGCGCCGGATGGCGTCGATCAGCCTTTCATGGTCATGGGCGAAATTGATCCAGGCCTCCCAGCCCGGAAAGTCCGACACGACCTGCAGGCTGGACGCCAGGATGCGCAGGTCCGCCGGCTGGGCCAGCCGGTCCTCCAGCCAGCGCCACTGCGTCTCACCGATCTGCGTTGCTGCATCGTCGGGCAGGCGTTCATAGGGGCCGGGGACGGTCTGGCCGGCAGCGTGGCGGGCCTTGGCCCAGGTCTCATAATCCTTGCCGCCCATGTCGATGGTCTGCAGCGCCGTGCGGTTCCAGCGCAGGTCGGGCAGGATGATCTGCAAGCGCTGGCCCTTGGGCCCGAACTGGTATTCGGTATAGATGCCGTCGGCGCGGCTGCGGCGGATGCTGTCGGCGGCCTCTCCCCAGAAATCGCAGAACAGCTTGCGGCTTTCCGCCTTCATCGGATAGTCGCCGCCGGCGTCATTCTCCCCGAAATCATGATCGTCCCAGATGGCGACGATGGGGATCTCATTCCGCACCTTCTGGAAATTCGGCTTGGCCGCCAGCAGGGCGTATTTGGCCTTCATGTCGTCGACATTGCGCGTGTCCAGATAGACATTGTCGCCCAGCAGGATCAGCAGGTCGGGCTTGGCCGCCAGGATGGCGTCCCAGATCGGCTGTTCCTTGCTCTGATGCGCGCAGGAACCAAAGGCGATGCGGGACAGCACCTTGTCGGCCGGCAGGCGGCGGACGGATTGGGCCTGGGCGGCACCGGCAACCAGGGGGGCCGCCGCCATGCCGGTCAGCAGCATGCGGCGGTCAAGCAGGGAACGGGTCATGACGGCATCATCCTGTCTTAAAAAATGAAAAGACGGGACGGGCAGGGCCCGCCCCGTATCAAGGCGATGATGAAGGGGTAAAGAGAAGACGAAGCCGGGGCTGGCGAGCCGGCCCCGGAAGCAGCAAAGAGCGTCAGGTTCAGGTGGAACCGAAACGGACCGGTACCGGGATCCCCCAAGCAAGGCGCGTGAGCAGTATCTCAGTCTTCAGCACTTTCCTGCCTCCCCCGCGAAAGCGGGGGTCCAGGGGCCACATGAACCACAGTTCGGTGCCCTTGGCCCCTGGATCCCCGCTCATCAAGGGGAAAGCAATATTGTGCAAAATCCTCAGCTTAGCGCCTTCAAGGGAATAGCGGCCTTCACCTGAGCCTGCCGCCCACCGATCAGAACTGCTTCTTCAGCGACACGAAGAACTGGCGCGGCGCGCCGGCCAGCAGGGTCTGGGACTCGCCCGTCGGGTCGCTGTTGCTGAAGCCGTTGGAACCGATGGTCGACACATACTTCTTGTCGAACAGGTTGGTGATGTTGGCCTGCAGCTCCGTGCCTTCCAGCCAGGCATTGCCTTCGAAACGATAGCCCATGGAGAAATCGACCAGCGTGTAGCTGTCGACCGGCATATCATTCAGATAGGTGTAGTAGCGCTTGCCGGTATAGGCGGCCGACAGCGACGCGAACAGGTTCTTGTCGTCATACTTCACCTCGCCCTTCAGCAGGTTCTTGGGCGAGTTGACGACGGTCTTGCCGTCGATGGCGGCGATGACCTTGCCCGTGCTGTCCAGCACATTGTCGTCATACTGGCTGTCGGAATAGGTGTAGGAACCGAAGACGGAGAAATCGTCGGTGATCTGCACCGTCGCGGCCGCTTCCAGACCGCGCAGGGAGACGGAGCCGACATTCTGCAGGGCCGACGGGTTGCCCTGGATGCCGGAGCCCAGCGACACGCCCAGCAGGCGGTTGTCGAACTTCACGTCATAGCCGGCGACGACACCCTGGACCATGCCGACATTGAAGCGCCAGCCCAGCTCGAAGGTACGGCTGGTTTCGGGCTTCAGCTTGTTCTTGATGGCGTCGAACCCTTCCTTGGTGGTGGAGAAGGGGCCACCCGTGCCGGAGCTTTCAAAGGCGCGCATGTTTTCGGCATAGGAGCCGAAGAACTGGTACTCGTCGCTCAGTTCATAGACGAAACCGGCCTGGGGCAGGAAATTGTCCTTGGCCTGGATGGTGCCGTTCTTGACGGGACCGACGATGGTCGTGCCCGTGTTTTCCACCTTCAGCGACTTGAAGCCGGCCGTCACGGTCAGCTCGTCCGTGGCCTTCCAGCTGTCGGCCAGGTTGAACTGGGTCGTGTCGGTGTCGAAGCTATATTCCCACTGCGTGGCCATCGGCCCGCTCTGGAACTTGGTGGAGGAGCGGGTGTTGTAGTCGCGGCTGGTCAGGGCATAGAAACGGCGCGCCTGGTTGAAATCATTCTGTTCGAACCAGACGCCGCCGCTGATCGTGTGGTCGCCCACTTCCGCCGTCAGCTGACCGATGCCGCCAAAGCGTTCGATGGCATATTCGGTGGTGCGCACCGACATGGGCGCGCCGCCCGGCGTCACCACATAGGGCGTGTACCACAGGCCCTGGCCGTCATTCTTGTGGCCATAGCCGGTGACGTCGACCTTCACCGCGTCGGTGATGGGATAGGTGAAATTGACGGCGCCGATCGTGTCCTTGCGCAGGCCGGCGGCGTCATAATAGGCATCGTCCACGGTCTGGACCGGGGCGGGGTAAGGGCCCTTGACGTTGCCGTTGTAAATGTCGCCGACCTTGACGGCCAGGGCCCAGTTCTTGGCGAAATTGTCCCAGTCATAGCCCAGGCGGTTGATCATCGCCAGCGACAGGTCCTGATAGTCATTTTCGGCGCGGTCGGACCAGTTCAGCCAGGCGCTGACCTGACCTTCGCCGACATCCTGCACGACCTTGAAGTTCAGCTGGTCCTGGCGCTGGGTGCCGTCGCCCTTCCACTTGTCGGCATTCTGGCGGGTATAGCTGAGATAGGCCTTGGTGCCCGTCTCCAGCTCGCCCGTTTCCAGCCGCACGAAGCCGCGGCCGGTCTTCTCGCTGCCGAACGTGCCGGCGACATAGGCGCCGGCCTTGTCCGACGGGTTGCGCGACGTGAACTGCACCGTGCCGCCCAGGTTGGACGACGACGCGGTGGACAGGCCGCCGGCACCCTGGGCCACGGTCACCAGATCGATATTCTCGCTGCTGATGGCGCGGCTGATATGCAGGCCGTTATGATTGCCATAGGACATGTCGCCCAGCGGCACGCCGTCCAGGGTGAAGCCCAGCTGGTTCTGGTTGAAGCCGCGGATGGTCAGGCGGGTCGACCATTCATAGGCGCCGAACGGGTCCGCCGACTGGAAGCTGACGCCCGGCAGGTTCTCGATGGCCTTCAGCGGGCTGCTGCCCGGCGCCTCGATGGCGATGGCGGCGGCGGTGACGCCCTGTACCTGGCGGGTCTGGCCGCGGCCATAAACAACGATCTCTTCCAGCATATCCGTCGTGGCAGAGGCGTCGGCCACCTGGGTCGCGGTCTGCGCGATGGCGGGGGAGAAGGCGAACAGGGTGGCAAGCGCCGTCCCCAGCACAAGACGATGATGATTCATTATGGGCATCCCTTTGGTCGCCGTCATGGATGTTGCGGCGCACAAAAGGGCGGATATCATTGTTCCATTTCAGTGATTTGACATGTTAACGCCAGAAAGATGATGGTTATGTTGAGCGGTTGCGTAACAGGAAACACCCACGCACGCCTTCCCTTGCGGAAGGTAAGTCGCTGACGGATCGCCATTTTGGAGGGACGGCCTTGTCACAAGGCCCCATTGTCGGCAAGGGGGTGATGCGGATAGAACAGCCCATCCGATGTTGCAGTCATTCCGTTCCGGATCAGGTGGAGAGGGTTCATGCAGCCGATGTGGCGTGTCGCGTTCGAGGTGCCGGAGGCGCTGGTTCCCGTTTTCGCCGATATGGTGGAACCCCATGTCGATGCCGTTTCGACCTTCGAGTTGCAGGAGGGCGGCCAATGGCTGATCGAATGCACCTCCTATAACGAGCCGGACATCAGCCGCATCGGGCTGAAGCTGGCCGTGCTGGCCGCCGCCCATGGCATTGCCGAACCGGAACTGACCAAGGAACCGCTGGCCCCCATCGACTGGGTGACCCAGACCTACCTGTCCTTCCCGCCCATCACGGCCGGCCGCTTCTTCATCCATGGCAGCCACCACAAGAAGCCGGTGCCCAAGGGCAAGCTGGGCCTGCAGATCGAAGCCGCCATGGCCTTCGGCTCAGGCGAACATGCGACGACCCAGGGCTGCCTGCGCGCCATTTCCGAACTGACGGCGCGCGGCCGCGGCGGCTTCCGCGACGCGCTGGACATGGGCTGCGGGTCGGGCATCCTGGCCTTCGCCATCGCCAAGCTGGCGCACAAGCCCGTGATCGGCGTCGATATCGATGAATTGTCGATCGAGATCGCGACGGAAAATGCCAAGCTGAACCGCGTACACAAGCTGGTGAAGCTGTACGCCGCCAATGGCTACGCGGCCGAGGCCGTGCGCAAACATGGCAAGTTCGACCTGATCGTCGCCAACATTCTGGCCCGTCCGCTGGCCCGCATGTCCCCGGATCTGCGCAAGTACCTGGCACCCGGCGGCACGGCCATCCTGTCCGGCCTGCTGCACCATCAGGAACCGCTGGTCATCAACGCCCACCGCGCCCAGGGCCTGCGCCTGGTCAAGCGTTACCGGCTGGGCGACTGGTCGACCCTGGTGCTGAAGGGCTGACGGGCCCATGGCGTCCGGGACGCTGCTGCTCTATGTCCTGGCCGCACTGGCGGAAATCGCCGGTTGCTTTGCCTTCTGGGCCTGGGCCCGCGACGGCCGCTCGCCCCTCTGGCTGCTGCCCGGCATGGCCAGCCTGATCCTGTTCGCCACCCTGCTGACCCGCGCGCCGGCCGACGCTGCCGGCCGCGCCTATGCGGCCTATGGCGGCATCTACATCGCCGCCTCGCTCTGCTGGCTATGGCTGGTGGAAGGCAAGATGCCCGACCGCTGGGACCTGGGCGGGGCGGCACTCTGCCTGATGGGTGCGGGGTTGATCCTGTGGGGGCCGAGGGGTGCTTAAAGGGCACTGCTGAATTTTATCGTCATCCCGGCGAAAGCCGGGACCCAGGGGCCACAGGGGTGACGGTCGACACTGCATCGATCGACGCTGCCGAAAGGTCGGGCGCTTGGCCCCTGGGTCCCGGCTTTCGCCGGGATGACAGTGAGAACGCCTAAGACGGCACGTAACGAGCCGTCATTGACGCCCATGATTGCGTAGTGGCGGCCAGACGATACAGAATGCACAAGGCTCTGCCGCAGCGATGGTAGATGCCGCACCACCCCTCCCCACACCCCTTGCGCGCCTGCGTCCGGCGCACTAGCGTGGCGGCACCAATAAAGCTCGCGGGAGCCATAAAGTGTCTGTCAGCACCCCTAACGCTGCCTATCAGGGCGATGCCGTCCTGGCCGATCTGCTGCATGCCGACGGGATCGACCGGTCCGTCGCCGCCATCCGTGACCTGATTGCCGGCGTCAATGCCGCGCCCGACGGGGAATTGCCCGATGCCTGGCTGGATCTGGTCTCCGCCCGCCGCAGCGAGGCGTTGAGCGAGCAGCTGCTGGCCCTGCGCGCCACCATCGACCGGCCCGCCGACCCGGCCAGGGGCGACCATGCCGCCCGGCTGGCCGCCCTGCGCGCCGAACTGAAGCGCCGGGGCCTGGACGGGTTTGTGGTGCCGCGCGCCGATGAATATCAGGGCGAATATGTGCCGCTGCGCGGGTCGCGCCTGGCCTGGATCAGCGGCTTCACCGCGTCGGCCGGCGCCGTGGTCGTGCTGCTGGACAAGGCCGCCGTCTTCGCCGATGGCCGCTACACCATCCAGGTGCGGCAGGAGGTCTCCCCCGCCCTGTTCAGCTATCACCATCTGATCGAGGAATTCCACGGCGACTGGGCCGCTTCCAACCTGCCGGCTGGGGCAAAGCTGGGCTTTGATCCCTGGATGCATACGGGTGCCTGGGCCGACAAGATGCGCGCCAGCCTGACCCCGGCCGGGATCGAGCTGGTCGCGACAGAGGGCAGCCCCATCGACGCCGTGTGGACGGACCAGCCGCCGGCCCCGCTGGGCGTGGTCAATATCCAGCCCGTTTCCGTTGCCGGCCGGTCCGCCACGGAAAAGCGCGGCGACATCGCCCAGGCCCTGGCGGCGCTGAAGGCCGATGCCGCCGTGCTGACCCAGCCGGACAGCATCGCCTGGCTGCTGAATGTGCGCGGGGCCGACGTGCCCTGCACGCCGCTGCCTTTGTCCTTCGCCACCATCAATGCCGAAGGGCAGGTCGACTGGTTCGTGGACCGGCGCAAGCTGGCGCCGGGGCTGGAGGAACATCTGGGCAATCAGGTGTCGATCCGGGCACCGGACGAGCTGGCCGCCGCCCTGGACACGCTGGGGGCGGCCGGCGCCAAGGTGCGGCTGGACGGGGCCACGGCCGCGCTGTGGGTCGTGGACCGGCTGACCCGTGCCGGGGCCAAGGTCGATCCGGGCGGCGACCCCTGCGTCCTGCCCAAGGCCGTGAAAAACCCGGTGGAAATCGACGGCGCCAAGGCCGCCCATCGCCGCGATGGCGTGGCCCTGATCCGTTTCCTGCGCTGGTTCGACGCGGAGGCGCCGAAGGGCCATCTGGACGAACTGACCGTGGTGGACACGCTGTTGCAGTGCCGCCGCGGCGGGGCCGATTTCCGCGGCCCCAGCTTCGACACGATCAGCGGGGCCGGCCCCAACGGCGCCATCGTGCATTACCGCGCCAATGAGGCGACGAACCGCCGGGTGGAAAATAACAGCGTCTTCCTGCTGGACAGCGGCGGGCAGTATCTGGACGGCACCACCGACATCACCCGCACGCTGGCCGTGGGCGATGTCGGCGCCAATGCGCGGCGTCACTTCACCCTGGTGCTGAAGGGCCATATCGCGCTGAACCGCGCCCGCTTCCCCGCCGGCACGGCCGGCAGCCAGCTGGACACGCTGGCCCGGCAGTTCCTGTGGGCCAACGGTCTGGATTACGACCATGGCACGGGCCATGGCATCGGCAGCTACCTGTCGGTGCATGAAGGGCCGCAGCGCATCGGCAAGCAGCTGAACAGCGTTACCATCCTGCCCGGCATGATCTTCTCCAACGAGCCCGGCTATTACCTGGCCGGCGCCTATGGCTTGCGGATGGAGAATCTGGAACTGGTCGTGCCTGTCGCCATTCCGGGCGCCGAGCGTCCCATGCTGGGCTTCGAGACGCTGACGCTCTGCCCCATCGACACGCGCATGCTGGACAAGAGCCTGATGACCAACGAGGAAGTGGCCTGGCTGAACGCCTACCACGCCCGCGTGCGGGCCGAACTGTCGCCGCTGGTGACGGGTGCCGATCTGGCCTGGCTGGAACAGGCGACGGCAGCGGTGTAAGGCGGTTTGCTTTCTCCCGTGATCCCGGTGACGAGGAGCAGGGAAAGCAGGATGGCAAAGAAGGGCCGGCGGATCGCTCCGCCGGCCCTTGTCATATCCGCTCCAAGCCGTCGATCAGTTCACCCGCGAACCAACCCCCAGCAGGCCGCGGTTGCGCAGCAGCGCGTCGACCTTGGGCGCGCGGCCGCGGAAGGCGACATAGGCGTCCATCGGGTCCTTCGACCCGCCGGCGCTGTAGACTTCCTGGTACAGCTTCTGGGCCAGCTTCGGATCGAAGATGTTGCCGGCCTCCTTGAAGGCGTCGAACCCGTCGGCATCCAGCACTTCCGCCCACATATAGCTGTAATAGCCGGCCGAATAGCCGTCGCCGGAGAAGACGTGGGTGAAATGCGGGCTGCGGTGGCGCATGACGATTTCCTTCGGCATGCCCAGCTTGGCCAGCGTCTCCCGCTCGAACGTGTCGGGGTCCAGATCCTTGGCGTCGGTCAGGCTGTGATAGGCCATGTCCACCAGCGCAGAGGAGGTGTAGGAGACGGTGGCAAAGCCCTGGTTGAAGGTCTGGGCCGCCAGGATCTTGTCCAGCAGCTCCTTCGGGATGGGCTTGCCCGTCTTGTAATGCACGGCATAGCGCTGCAGGATTTCCGGCTGCGCGATCCAATGTTCCAGGATCTGGCTGGGGAATTCCACGAAGTCGCGCAGCACCGACGTGCCCGACAGCTGCGGATAGGTCACGTTCGACAGCATGCCGTGCAGCCCATGGCCGAATTCATGGAACAGGGTCGTGGCATCGTCGAAGGACAGCAGTGTGGGCTGACCTTCCGCCCCCTTGGCGAAATTATTGTTGTTCAGGACGATGGGGTGGATATCGCCGGCCAGCTTCTCCTGATCGCGCAAGGACGACATCCAGGCACCGCTGCGCTTGGACGGCCGGGCGAAATTGTCGGCCATGAACACCGCGACATGGTTGCCCTTGCGGTCCTTCACCTCATAGACCTTCACGTCCGGGTGATAGCGCGGGGCATCCTTCAGCTCGGTAAAGGTGACGCCGAACAGCTGGCCGGCCGTGTAGAACAGGGCCTCCTGCATCTTTTCCAGCTGGAAGTACGGCTTGATCTCCTCCTCGTTCAGGTCGTACTTCGCCTTGCGCACCTTTTCGGCGTAGTAGAACCAGTCCCAGGGCTCGATGCTGATATTCTGACCTTCGCTGGCCGCCATCCTGGCCAGATCGTCCTTTTCCTCCGCCGCGCGGATCTTGGCCGGTTCCCAGACCTGGACCAGCAGATCATTCACGGCCTGCGGGGTCTTGGCCATGGTGTCGGCCAGCTTATATTCGGCAAAGGTCTTGTAGCCCAACAGGTTGGCGCGTTCGATGCGCAGCTGGACGATCTCCTTGATATTGGCGTTGTTGTCCTGGGCATCGGCATTGTCGCCACGCGCCACCCACGCCTTCCAGGCCTGCTCGCGCAGGGGCCGGCTGGCGGAGAAGGTCAGGAACGGCTCGATCGACGACCGCGACAGGGTGATGACATATTTGCCCTCCTGCCCGCGCTCCTTGGCGGCCTGGGCGGCGGCGGCGCGCACGAATTCCGGCAGGCCGACCAGATCGGCCTCGCTGGTCAGGACCAGCATATAATCCTTCTCGTCGGCCAGAACGTTCTGGGAGAACTGGGTCGACAGCACGGCCAGGCGCTTCATGATCTCGGCCATGCGCTCGCGGTCCTTGCCTTCCAGCTTGGCGCCCGCGCGCACGAAGTCGAGATAATAGCGTTCCAGAACGCGGCGTTGTTCAGCCGTCAGCTTCAGGCTGTCGCGCTTCTGGTACAGCGCGTCGACACGGCCGAACAGGGAGGCGTTCAGGTTGATGGCGCTGTTATGGGCTGCCAGGATCGGCGCCATGTCGCGCTGGATCTTCTGCAACTCGTCATTGGTGTTGGACGCGGTCAGGTTCCCGAACACACGGGCCACCTTGCCATAGAGATCGCCGCTCTTTTCCAGGGCGTCGATCGTGTTGGCGAAGGTTGGCGCGTCCTTGTTGTCGGTAATGGCCTTGATCTCGGCCAGATGGTCTGCCATGGCCTTTTCATAGGCGGGCTTGAAATGTTCCGGCCGGATCGCGTCGAACGGCGGAATGCCGAAACGGGTCTTCCAGGGCTGGAAAAAGGGATTGTCGCTGCTCACCTTGTTCGTCTCCACCTGCGCCACCTGCACCGGGGCGTCCGCCGCCATCGCACCAGCCGGGGCCATCGCCCCGACAAGGCCCAGGATCAGGGCCGAGGCCCCGCACTTCAACACCATCTTCACTGCCTGTCCCCTTTATTTGCTCAGGGTTTGTCCGATGCGACATGGGTCCGACAAGCCGGCATGCGTGACAAGGGCCGTAACAGTTCTGTTACAATAAGCAGCGACAAAGGCGGAAGCAGCGGACAGACAGGGTGGCCGGCGCATGCGCCACAACCGTACCAGCATGGGCACAATATTGATGCGGTCGGTTAATAATATTCCCGAAAAGTCGACTGCCGGCCGCCTTCTTCCGCTTGGCTGCCGCCGGTGCAAAGGGCTAGGCGCGGGGGGCCGTGCTTTACATTCAACCTGCCGTCGTTAAACTGCAATATGACCCGGATGGCCCGGTATTTTCCGGCCACCCCCTGTTTCGGTCCCGGAGTAAAGATGTCCGACACCGCCCACGCCTATCCCCGCCTGTCCGATCTGGACATGACGGGCCACCGCATCGTCGACAAGGCCGCCTACCAGAAGGAACTGGAGAAGCTGCAGGAAACCGTCCTGCATGTGCAGCAGGCCTATTGGCATTCCAAGCGCCGCGCCATCATCGTGTTCGAAGGCTGGGACGCCTCTGGCAAGGGCGGGGCCATCCGTCGCCTGACGGAAAATCTGGACCCGCGCGGCGCCCATGTGTGGCCCATCGCCGCCCCGACGCCGGAGGAACAGGGTCGCCATTATCTGTGGCGCTTCTGGCAGCGCCTGCCCCGGCCCGGCACCTTCTCCATCTTCGACCGGTCCTGGTACGGGCGCGTGATGGTGGAACGGATCGAAGGCTTCGCCAAGCCGCACGAATGGCGCCGCGCCTATGACGAGATCAATGAGTTCGAGCGGCAGTTGACCGATGATGGCGTGCGCATCATCAAGCTGTTCATGCACATCACGCCGGAAGAACAGCTGGAGCGGTTCCGGGAGCGGCTGAACAATCCGTACAAGCGCTGGAAGCTGACGACGGAGGATCTGCGCAACCGCGACCGGCGCAAGGAATATGAAGAGGCGGTCGACGAGATGTTCGCCCGCACCAGCACGGACAACGCCCCCTGGGTGGCCGTTCCGGCCAATGCCAAATGGTATGCGCGGGTGGAAGTGCTGCGCCAGGTGGTGGCACACCTGTCCCATGATGTGGATATCAGCCCGCCCAAGCTGGACCCGGCGGTCAAGACCGCAGCGGAAAAGCTGCTGAAGAAGAAGTGATCGGTGACGCGGGCGCCAACAGGCGCCCGCCGACCCTTGAGGGGTCAGGAACGCCGTGCCGGCGGCGTAGCATCGGCGGCCCGGCGCGTGCGCTGCCAGGCGTCCAAGGTACGGCGCAGATTGGCCGCAGCTTCCCGGCGCATGGCGGTCAGGCCCGCCGCATCGCTGTTGAAGGCGCTTTCCAGTTCCTGCTGTTCAGCCAGACAGGCTTCAAAGCTGAGCAGGGCGGCCCGGTCGCTGTCGATCCGGTCGGCCTGACCGCTGTCGATGCCGCCATTGATGACCGGCGCGGTACAGGGACCGGCCAGGGCAGCGGGCGCTGCGACCAACATCAGGCCCAGCATGATCAGAATCGGGGAGAGGCGGCAAAACATGAGGACACCGGCCATGTTCGCATGACCGGAGCGGCCATACCAACGTCAGAATCGCACGAAACCGGGATCAGCGACACTAGCCAATCGCATAGGACTGCAACATTCCGGCAATGCCCACCCCGCCCCCGGTCGGGCGGGCCGATACATCAGGCGATGGCCGTGCCGGCTGCACGCAGAACCAGCGCCAGACTGGCCGCGGTGGCCCCATCAACGCGGGGAATGATCTCCATGCCGCCGGCCGCTTCGCGCAAGGGCCCGTTGTCGGCGGGACCCGGCTGGTCGGCCAGGATGACGTCCCAGGCTTTGGGTGCCTTGCGCAGGGCCTGCACGGCCTTGGCCGGGGTGGACACCAGGGTCACGTCGCAGCCATAGCCGTCCAGTTCCAGGACCAGTGTATCCGCGTCCTGGGCCGGGGAAACCATCAGCACCCGGACGGCGGCCACGCGGGAACTGGAGGGGATGCGTTCGGCCAGTTCCATGGCCTGCCGCCCGGCCTGGATGATGCGGCGGGCGAAATCGCGGGACTGGCCTTCCGGCAGGTCGGTTTCCAGGAAGGAGGCGAAGCCCAGCAGCGCGTTCAGGGCATTCACCAGATCATGGCGAAGCCCCCGCGGCAGACCATTGCCATCCAGCGCGGGAGCGGGCTTGCCGGCCCCGCCGGCCGGATCAGCGGGCAAGGCCCAGCTCCACGGCGCGCATGGCGGCCTGGGTACGGTTCTTGGCGCCCAGCTTGCGGCACAGGCCACGGATATGCAGCTTCACCGTCACCTCCTCCAGGTCGAGCGCGCGGGCGATCTCCTTGTTGGACTGCCCCTTCAGCAGGAAGTCCAGCACCTCACGCTCCCGCCGCGTGAAGGTGCTGTTCAGCGCATTGCCGTCGGCCGCCATGGCGCTTTCCGGCAGGTTGTCGGGCATGAACACTTCGCCCGCCGCCATGCGCTGCACGGCCTGCAACAGGATGGAGCCGGGCAGGGTCTTGGGCAGGAACCCGACGGCGCCATGGGCCATGGCCAGTCGGATATCCTCGTTCTTGGCCTCGCCCGACATCAGGGCGATCTTCAGCGAGGGATAGCGTTCGCGCAGCCGTACCAGACCGTTCAGACCGTTCATGCCCGGCATCCGCAGATCCAGCAGCAGCATGTCGAAAGGCGCGCCATCGTCCAGCACTTTCAGCGCTTCGCTGACGGTGCCGACACCTTGCACGGTGGTGCCCGGTGCCTCTCGCTCGAAATGCGAGCGGAGCGCGTCACGCAAAAGGTCATGATCGTCGGCAATCAGCAGGCGCATGGTATCCGGCCTAATGGTGAGCGTCGGTTTTGATATATTACAGCAACACGCAATTGTGCAAAGTCTCCATTTAGATAACGACCGCCGATGCCTAGAGCTCCGGGCGGCGCCATGTCGCAACCGGCCGAATGTGTCTTTTGCTTTGACTTGGCCGCTCTGCTGGGCTAACGATGGCTCCCGGTAAGAGGCTGAAGCCGATATCGGGCCGTTCCCAAGGTGCCCGGCTTCCCGTTCCCGATGGGTACGGGGCGACTCGCCGAGTGATCCTCCCTCCGTGGAAGGTCATTCGTCACGGCTCTCGGCTGGACGTGCCGTTCGTGCAGGTCCACCAAATCCCCCTCCTTTCGCCCGTCTCTTCGCCCCCACCCCTTGCCTCCGGCTTTCAGACAGAATCCCGCTATATCCGGCCTCCTGGCCGTGATCCTGCCTCAATCCGGACGCATGCCGTGGGATGAACCCAGGGCGCGCCCCTCCCCCGCAACCGGCCCTATGGCCGACCGAAGCCAGATCCGATGAATCTCCAGGAACTCAAGGCCAAGACCCCCGCAGAGCTGCTCGCCTTCGCGGAGGAGCTGCAGATCGAGAATGCCGGCACCCTGCGCAAGCAGGACATGATGTTCGCCATCCTGAAGCAGCTGGCCGAAAATGACGTGCCCATCTATGGCGAAGGCGTGCTGGAGGTGCTGCCCGACGGGTTCGGGTTCCTGCGCAGCCCGGAAGCCAACTATCTGCCCGGGCCCGACGATATCTACATCTCCCCCAATCAGGTGAAGCGCTTCGGCCTGCGCACCGGCGATACGGTGGAAGGCCAGATCCGCGCGCCCAAGGATGGGGAGCGGTATTTCGCCCTGCTGAAGGTCAACACCATCAATTTCGACCACCCGGACAAGGTGCGTCACCGTATCAACTTCGACAACCTCACCCCGCTCTATCCCGACGAGCGGCTGAAGCTGGAGGTCGAGGTCGATCCGACGGGCAAGAAGAAGGACATGACCACGCGGGTGATCGATCTGGTCGCCCCGCTGGGCAAGGGCCAGCGCGCCCTGATCGTGGCGCCGCCGCGCACCGGTAAGACGGTGATGCTGCAGAACATCGCTCATTCCATCGCCACCAACCACCCGGAAGTCTATCTGATCGTCCTGCTGATCGATGAACGTCCCGAAGAAGTGACGGACATGGCCCGTTCCGTGCGGGGCGAAGTGGTGTCGTCGACCTTCGACGAACCTGCCACCCGCCATGTGCAGGTCACGGAGATGGTGCTGGAAAAGGCCAAGCGCCTGGTGGAGCACAAGCGCGACGTGGTCATCCTGCTGGACAGCATCACCCGCCTGGGCCGCGCCTACAACACCGTGGTGCCGTCGTCGGGCAAGGTGCTGACCGGTGGTGTGGACGCCAACGCCTTGCAGCGTCCCAAGCGCTTCTTCGGCGCCGCCCGCAATATCGAGGAAGGCGGTTCGCTGACCATCATCGCCACGGCCCTGATCGATACCGGCAGCCGCATGGACGAGGTGATCTTCGAAGAGTTCAAGGGCACGGGTAACAGCGAAATCGTCCTGGACCGCAAGCTCTCCGACAAGCGCATCTTCCCGGCCCTGGACATCCAGAAGTCCGGTACGCGCAAGGAAGATCTGCTGGTCGATCGCGGTGCCCTGGCCAAGATGTGGATCCTGCGCCGCATCCTGAACCCGATGGGCCCGCAGGACGCGGTCGAATTCCTGATCGACAAGCTGAAGCAGTCGAAGACCAACAACGATTTCTTCGACAGCATGAACCAGTAAGGGGCCATCCCCAGACCGTTCGCAAGGGGCCGCCGCCGGGCAACCGGGGCGGCCCTTTTTCATGCGTGCATGCAGGGATTCCGCCCCGGCCGCGTACCGTCATAACGACCCATCCGGTTGGCATAGCCCCTTTGTTCGAGCCGCTTTCCAGGCATTTCCCGGCTGGCCGTGACAGCCATCACGGTGCCCGTCAGCGCAAACGGATAGGGTTCGGGAAATCGCTCATGCCGCCGTTGAAATGTCATGGAACCGGCGCATGATCACACCGTTGCCTCGTGAAACCGCTTTGGTTGGCCCCGGGCCACGGACAGGAGGACGCCTATGGATATTCTCGATCTCCCCCCTCTCGACCCCGCTCTGCTGGGCGAAGTCAGCCTGCGGGAACTGCTGGCCGATCCCATCGCACAGCTGCTGATGGATCGCGACGGCGTGGCCGTGCAGGACGTGCTGGACATCGTCCATGTCATGGCCGGGCGCATCGCCAGCAATGATTGCGGCCGACCGGCCGGGGCAATCTCCGCCGCCTGACCGGCCGGCGGCGGACCGGTGGTGTCCGCTGCCGATTGAACTGACGCCCCTGCCATGCCATATGCAACCGGCAAGTGACCAATGCCGGAGGGGGCGAATGCCTGACAGCCTGAACCATGCCGACCTGGGCGATCTGCCCGCCTGGGACCTGTCCGACCTCTATGCCGGCCCCGACAGCCCGGCGCTGGCGGCCGATCTGGATCAGGCGGAAAAGGATGCTGCCGCCTTTGCCGCGCGTTATGCGGGCAAGCTGTCCAGCCTGACCGGCGGGGAACTTGCAGCGGCGATTGCCGACTATGAACGGCTGGACGAAGTCCTGTCCAAGATCATGTCCTTTGCCGGCCTGCTCTATGCCTCCAACATGGCCGATCCCAATGTCGGCCGGTTCTATCAGGGGATGAGCGAGCGGGTGACGGGCATTTCCGTCCACATGCTGTTCTTCACGCTGGAGATCAACCGGCTGGAAGACGCGGTGCTGACCGCGAAGCTGGCCGATCCCGCGCTCGCCGCCTATGGCCCCTTCCTGCGCGACACCCGCATCTTCCGCCCGCACCAATTGTCGGACGAGGTGGAGAAGCTGCTGCATGAAAAGCATGTGGCCGGCCGTGCCGCCTGGACCCGCCTGTTCGACGAGCATCTGGCCGATCTGCGCTTCAATGTGCGGGGCGAGGATCTGACCTCGGCCCAGGCGCTGAACCTGCTGTCTTCCACCGACCCGTCCGTGCGCCGCGACGCGGCCCAGGCGCTGGGCGAAGTGCTGGGCAAGAACCAGCGCATCTTCGCCCACATCATGAACACCTTGATCAAGGACAAGGAGATCGAGGATCGCTGGCGCCACTACGCCAACCCCTGGTCGTCCCGCAACCTGGCCAACCAGGTAGAGGACGAGGTGGTGGACGCGCTGCTGGCCTCGGTCCGCGCCGCCTACCCGCGCCTGTCCCATCGCTATTACAGCCTGAAGGCCAGGTGGTTCGGTCAGGACCAGCTGGATTACTGGGACCGCAACGCGCCCCTGCCCGGCGATGACGACCGCAAGATCCCGTGGGATGACGCCAAGCGCATCGTCCGCGACGCCTATCACCGCTTCAGCCCCGCCATGGCGGAGATCGGCCAGAAATTCTTCGACAATCCCTGGATCGACGTACCGGCCCGACCCGGCAAGAATCCCGGCGCCTTTGCGCACCCGGTGGTGCCCTCGGCCCATCCTTACCTGCTGCTGAACTATATGGGCCGCACGCGCGACGTGATGACCTTGGCGCATGAGCTGGGCCATGGCGTGCATCAGTATCTGTGCCGCGCGCAGGGGCATCTGCAGGCATCAACGCCGCTGACCCTGGCCGAAACCGCCTCGGTATTCGGGGAGATGCTGACCTTCCGCGGCCTGCTGGACGCCACCACCGATCCGGCCAAGCGCAAGGCGCTGCTGGCCGGCAAGGTGGAGGACATGATCAACACCGTCATCCGCCAGATCGCGTTCTATCAGTTCGAACGCAAGCTGCACACAGAACGGCGCGAGGGCGAGCTGTCGGCCGAGCGCATCGCCGAGATCTGGATGGAGGTGCAGACCGAAAGCTTAGGTCCCGCCTTCCGCTGGGAAGACAGCTACCGGCCCTACTGGACCTATATCGGGCACTTCGTCCACTCGCCCTTCTATGTCTATGCCTACGCCTTCGGCGACTGTCTGGTGAACAGCCTGTACGCCGCCTATCAGGAAGCCGCAGCCCAGGGCCGGGGCCCGGAATTCGCCGACAAATACATGACCATGCTGTCGGCCGCCGGCACCCTGCACCATGCGGACCTGCTGGCCCCGTTCGGGCTGGACCTGAAGGACCCGTCCTTCTGGAACAAGGGCCTGGGCCTGCTGGACAGCTTCATCACGGAGCTGGAGTCCCTGTAACCTCCCGCCAGCGATAGCCCTTACCGGGTTCATTGACGATGGCGTCGAAGCCATCGTCAATGTCCCGGAACTTCTTGCGGATGCGCTTGATGAAGGCACGCACATTGGCGCGGTAGCCCGACGCCCCCTTGCCGGCCATGAAGCCCGGCCCATGCACCAGATCATAGAGGTCACGGTAGGTCACCAGCGCGTCCGGCCGCTGGGCCATCAGCCGCACCATGGCAAATTCCGTGCGGGTCAGCGGCACGGCCTGACCAGCCCAGAAGGCCGCATGCCGGTCCACCCTGAGGTCAAGCTCATCCCGCAGCAGGGGCGGCGGGGAATGGGTTGACGGCAGGAAGGATGGGGCCGCCGCCAGGGTGCCACGGGCCAGGGTGCCACTGATCGACATGGGGAACGCTCCGCGTGGGTTTAAGGGTCCAGGCGGACAGGAAACCGTCATCAGATGGCGACCACCGGGCCGAAAAATGGCACGGATACGGCCATTGCCGGACCTGTCCATTTGCGTGTTGGACAGGTGCAGCGGAGGTAGACCGGACGGGATCGGTGATGGGCGGCTGGCACCGTCCCCAAATGAAGACGGCGGGCCGTTCGCGAACGAACGGACCCGCCGTTTCTTCTACGGCCTGTCGGCCTCAGCCGGATGGGCACAAGCCATGTTAAACCGCGCTGTGGCGGGGGCTTCGCCGCTGCAAATCCGGCCGATTGTCCGGCCGCCCTTCATCAGGATCGGTCGGTTATGGCGGGGATTGGTCCTGACGGCCCCCGTCATGAGACAAAGCGTGCGCCCATCCGCCGCCCCTGACAACGCCCAATCAAGTATGTCGTGGTGCGAAAGCTGCCCGCCTGCCGCATGGCTTTTTCCAGCTTGGCAGATGCCCGGTCCTGACAAGCTTGCCTTGTCAGGACCGGGTACGGCGGCGACCGCCGCCGCGCCGCATGTGCGGCGTAGCCAAGCGGCCGGATGGCGGCGCCGGCAACTGAGGCCCCGTGATCGGTACCGATCACGGGGAACTGGCATTGTGTCCCAAATCGCGCTACTGCATGCCTCCCGTGCCGCACCCGGGATGGCCGACACTTGACTCACGCGTCGTGTCGGCTCACTTAATCGGGACCAGATTGGTCCTGTATTGAGAAAGGTTCGCGACAAGCCCATGCTGCGGCTCAGCAAAATGACGGATTACGCCGTGGTGGTCCTGACCACCCTGGCGCATGCCGACGGCGCGCTGCACACGGCAACCTCGCTGGCCGATCGCACGGGCCTGCCCATGCCCACGGTGCAGAAGCTGCTGAAGCTGCTGACCCGTGGCGACCTGCTGCATTCGCACCGCGGTGCTGCCGGCGGCTACAGCCTGTCGCGCGGGCCCGACCGGATCAGCGTCGTGAACATCATCGAGGCGATCGAGGGGCCGATTGCGCTGACCGATTGCGTCGATGGCGGCAGCGGCGGCTGTGGCGTGCAGGGGCTCTGCTCGCGCAAGAATCATTGGGAGAAGGTGAACGGCGCGGTGCGCCGGGCGCTGGAGGATGTGACGCTGGCCGACATGGCCGCCCCCAGCCTGTTCGATTACCAGCCGCCCGCGCCCCGCGCGGCGCTGGCCGGTTGAACAGCGGGGACGCAAGGGGTTTGAAGGGGAGCGACGGATATGGCCGCCACTGAACAGACGATCGAGCAGGTCAAGAGCCTGGCGGAGGGGAAGTACAAGTACGGCTTCTTCACCGATATCGAATCCGAAACGGCGCCCAAGGGCCTATCGGAGGACATCGTCCGCTTCATTTCCGCCAAGAAGGGGGAGCCGGAATGGCTGCTGGAATGGCGGCTGCGGGCCTATCGCCACTGGCTGACCATGGAAGAGCCGGATTGGGCCAAGCTGCACTATCCGCCCATCGACTATCAGGACAGCTATTACTATTCCGCACCAAAGGTGAAGGATGGCCCGAAGTCGCTGGACGAGGTCGATCCCGAACTGCTGAAGACCTATGAGAAGCTGGGCATCCCGCTGAAGGAACAGGCCATCCTGGCCGGCGTCGAAGGGGCGGGTGACAGCCCGTCCATCGCGGTGGACGCTGTGTTCGACAGCGTGTCGGTCGCCACCACCTTCAAGAAGAAGCTGGAGGAGAAGGGCATCATCTTCTGCTCCATCTCCGAGGCGGTGCATAACCATCCCGATCTGGTGCGCCAGTATCTGGGCACGGTCGTGCCCTATTCGGACAATTACTTCGCCACCCTGAACTGCGCCGTCTTTACCGACGGCTCCTTCGTCTATATCCCCAAGGGCGTGCGCTGCCCCATGGAACTGTCCACCTATTTCCGCATCAATGCGAAGAATACGGGCCAGTTCGAGCGCACCCTGATCATCGCCGACGAAGGCTCTTACGTCTCCTATCTGGAGGGCTGCACGGCCCCGCAGCGTGACGAGAACCAGCTGCATGCCGCCGTGGTCGAACTGGTGGCCCTGGATGACGCCACCATCAAGTACTCCACGGTCCAGAACTGGTATCCAGGCGACGAGAATGGCAAGGGCGGCATCTACAACTTCGTGACCAAGCGCGCCGCCTGCCGCGGCCGCAATTCCAAGGTCAGCTGGACCCAGGTGGAAACCGGTTCGGCCATCACCTGGAAATACCCGAGCTGCATCCTGCAGGGCGACAATTCGGTGGGCGAGTTCTATTCGGTCGCCATCACCAACAACATGCAGCAGGCCGACACCGGCACCAAGATGATCCATATCGGGAAGAACACCCGCTCGACCATCATCTCCAAGGGCATCTCCGCCGGCCGTGCGCAGAACACCTATCGCGGCCTGGTCCGCGTCCTGCCCAAGGCGGAGAACGCCCGCAATTTCACCCAGTGCGACAGCCTGCTGATCGGCGACAAGTGCGGAGCCCATACGGTGCCCTACATCGAGAGCCGCAACCGCACGGCCCGGGTGGAGCATGAGGCGACGACGGCCAAGATCAGCGAAGACCAGCTTTTCTACTGCCGCCAGCGCGGGTTGAAGGAAGAAGACGCGGTCGGCCTGATCGTGAACGGCTTCTGCAAGGAAGTGCTGAAGGAACTGCCCATGGAATTCGCGGTGGAAGCACAGAAGCTGGTGGCGATCAGCCTGGAGGGGTCTGTGGGGTGAGGGCCCTTCCCGCTCTTTTTTGTCGCTCCTTTCCCGTCATCCCGGCGAAAGCCGGGACCCAGGGTCACAGGCACAGCGGGTATACGCCCCATTGCGCAGGAACAGGGAATGGAGAATGGCAAGCAGGGATACGTCTACATCCTCGCCAGTGCCCGCAACGGCACTCTCTATATTGGTGTGACAAGCGATCTGGCGCGACGAACTTGGGAGCATCGGGAGGGATTGGTCGACGGCTTTGCCAAGGATTACGGGGTGAAAATCCTCGTACATTATGAAGTCTTTGACCGTATCGACGATGCCATCCAACGCGAGAAGCGTCTGAAGGAATGGAAGCGAGCTTGGAAGATCGAGTTGATTGAGAAGCAGAATCCTCAATGGCTCGATCTCTATGGAAATCTGATTTGAGGTGCGGATGGAAAGGTTGGCGCCTGTGACCCTGGGTCCCGGCTTTCGCCGGGATGACGGGAAGAGGAGAGACCTCCATCCCCCTAATCGTGGAGCAGTGTCATGTCCCTGATCGAAATCAAGAACCTGCATGCCTCGGTCGATGGCAAGGCGATCCTGAAGGGGGTCGATCTCACCATCAATAAGGGCGAGGTGCATGCCATCATGGGCCCCAACGGGGCGGGCAAAAGCACGCTGTCCTATGTGCTGGCGGGCCGCGAGGGCTATGAGATCACGCAAGGTTCCGTCACCTTCGACGGCCGGGACCTGCTGTCCATGGAGATCGAGGAGCGCGCCGCCGCCGGCCTGTTCCTGGCCTTCCAATATCCCGTCGAAATCCCCGGCGTCAGCAACACCACCTTCCTGAAGGAAGCGCTGAACGCCGTGCGCAAGACGCGCGGGGAAACGCCACTGGACGCCATGCAGTTCCTGAAGCTGATCCGGGCCAAGGCCAAGGATCTGTCCATGACGGATGAGATGATCAAGCGCGCCGTCAATGTGGGCTTCTCCGGTGGCGAGAAGAAGCGCAACGAGGCTTTGCAGATGGCCGTGCTTCAGCCGAAGCTGGCCATCCTGGACGAAACCGACAGCGGCCTGGACATCGACGCGCTGAAGATCGTGGCCGAAGGCGTGAACCGCCTGCGCGGGCCCGAACGCGGCATGCTGGTCATCACCCATTACCAGCGCCTGCTGGACTATATCGTGCCCGACGTCGTGCATGTGCTGGCCAATGGCCGAATCCAGAAGACCGGCGGCAAGGATCTGGCGCTGGAGCTGGAAGCCAAGGGTTATGCCGAATTCGGCGTGACCGAGGCGGCGTGATCGATCATGACGGCCCCCGACGTTCGCATCAGCATCGAACATGACGTGCCGGTCACCGGCCCCGACGCGGAAATCGTGCTGGGCGCCCTGATGGCCTATAACGCCACCCATCTGCCCCCGTCCGACAGCCGTTTTGTGCTGGTCGTCGGCGATGCAGAGACGGGGGTGCCGGTGGCGGGCCTGTCACTGGTGCAATGGGGGACCGACGCTTACTGCTTCTGGGGCATCTGGTCGATACCGGGCGCGGACCATCCGGCCGTCGTGGCGGCGCTGCTGACCCGGACAGAGGTGGAACTGGCGCGGCGCGGCGTATCGCGCCTAGTGATGATCACCCGCGCCCATGACGATCCCGCCCCCTATCTGGGTCATGGCTTCGGCGTGCGACAGGTGATCCGCCAGCACATCAATGGCGGCGATTACACGGTGATGGAAAAGCGCGTGCAGCCGGATGTGAAGGCATCGTCCGCCACCGGCCTGTCTGTCAGCCTGCATGAACCGCCGGCCAAGACCCTGGGCCGTGACATCTGGCGCATCACCGATGAACGCCGGCAGGCCCTGCTGGGGGCGCCCGTGAAACTGGTGGCGGCCTATGTGCGCGACAGGGCGACGAACGCCCCGCGGGGCGGCGCCCTTTGCTATGCCGTGAACGGCGACTTCATGGTCGACATGGTCTGGCTGGATGAGAAGCTGCGCGGCACCGGCACGGGTTTCGCCATGCTGGCGGCAGCGTTGGATGAAGGCCGCCGCCTGGGCTGTGTCCGGGCGGGGGTGGAGACCATGGATTGCCAGGCCCCCACCTTCTATCCTCAGCACGGGTTCCAGCGCTTCGGCTATGTCGAACATGGCGTACCGGGCATGAACATGAACTTCTATGAAATGAAGCTGTGATGATGCGCGACGAACTGAAGGAAACCGGCAAGGGCTTCGTGGAACAGGTGGTGGCGCTGGCGCCGTCCCTGCCCGTTGCCGACCACCGTGCCCAGGCGTTGGACCGTTTCGCCAAGGCGGGCCTGCCGACGACGCGGGTGGAGGCGTGGCGCTTCACCAGCCTGCGCGGGCTGGACAAGCTGTCCCTGGCCCCGGCCCCGGATGCCGCCAGGGTGACGGTGGATGCCATCCCCACGGCGCTGGAGGCACCGGGCCCGCGTCTGGTCTTCGTGGCCGGGCAGTTCCGCGCCGACCTGTCGCGCGTGGGCGATTTGCCGGACGGTGTGGTGCTGGAAAGCCTGTCGGCCACGCTGCGCAACGGTGCCGACGCCTTGGCCGATGGCCCGTTCCGCGCCCTGAACGATGCCCTGTCCACCGATGGTGCGGCCCTGCGCGTCGCGGCCGGCATGAAGCTGGCGGGGCCGGTGGAGCTGGTCTTCATCGCCGCTGGCGTTGACGGCAGGACACCCCTGTGGAACCCGCGCATCACCATCGATCTGGCCGACGGGGCTGAGGCGACGGTCGTTGAACATCATGTCGGCAGCAATGAAGGCGCCTATGTCAGCAATATCGCGGCCGATATCCGCGTCGGCGCGAACGCCCGCCTGCATCATTACAAGCTGCAGGCCGAAAGCCTTGAGGCCTGGCATCTGGCCAATGTCGTCACGCATCTGGCCGGTGGCGCCACCTATGACACGTTCGTGCTGAACCTGGGCGCGCGCCTGTCCCGGCACGAGGCGCGGCAGGTGCTGGATGGGGAGGGGATCGAGGCGCGCGTGTCCGGTGCCTATGCCATCGGCGGCAGCCAGGTCAGCGACATCACCACCCTGATCGACCATGCCAAGCCCCATTGCACCAGCCGCGAGGTGGTGAAGGGCGTCATCGACGGCAATGCCAAGGCCGTGTTCCAGGGCAAGATCATCGTGCGGCCCGACGCGCAGAAGACGGATGGCTATCAGCTGAACCGCGCCCTGCTGCTGTCGGACAATGCCGAGATCAACTCCAAGCCGGAGCTGGAGATCTATGCCGACGATGTGAAGTGCAGCCACGGCGCCACGGCGGGGGAGTTGGACGAGGACCAGATGTTCTATCTGCGCGCCCGCGGCATCCCGCGCGACGCGGCCCGCGTGCTGCTGATCGGCGCCTTCCTGGACGAAGCGCTGGAGGAGATCATCGACGAGACGGTGCGGACCTATTTCCGCGCCCGCGCCGAAGCCTGGATGGGGGCGCGCTGACCCATGCCCGACAGCCTGACCAACCGCCACGCCATCCGCTTCACCCACCGCCACCCGGCGGATGGGGAGGTGGCGGTGTGGCTGCATGGTCGGGCCATGGCGGCGGAACGCGACGCCCTGGGTGTGGATCGGCGGGCCGTGGGCCTGTTCATCCGCGACGCGGGCGGGCGCATCCAGGCGGGCGGGGTGCTGTGGCTCTACGGTGCCGACGCCTATATGCATGTGCTGTGGGTGGATGCGCCCTGGCGCGGCCAGGGTCTGGGTGCGGCCCTGCTGCGCGCGACGGAGAATGCGGCCGTAACCGGCGGCGCCCGCCGGCTTTACCTGTCCACCATGGGCTTCCAGGGGCCGGATTATTATCCGCGCTTCGGTTTTGTCAGCCAGGGCGTGTTCCCCGATTTCACCTGGGGCCATGACCGGCATTATTTCAGCAAATCGTCCCTGGCGACGGCCCCCGCCCTGCCCCTGCCCGCCGGCCTTTATCTGCACCGGGCCGAGGCGCCGGAAGATGCGGATGTGCGCGCGGTGGAGGATGGGCTGGACGCCCACTGGCTGCTGACCATTCCCACCCCCTACAGCGAAACCAGCGTAGAGGCGGTGGACGCCGCCGGGCAGCGGGTCGGTGCCGGCCTCGCCGTGATCGACGGGGCGCACCTGACGCTGGTGGATGTGCAGGTGGTGCCGGAATGGCAGGGGCGCGGTATCGGCGGCCGCCTGCTGGCCGAACTGGAAGCGGCGGGACGGGATGCCGGCTGCCGCTGGTCCACAATCATGCCGCTGGATTTCCAGCAGCCGGGCTTTTTCATCCGGCATGGCTATACCCGCCAGATGCGGGTCGAAAACTACCTTCTGGGCCACGGCCGCGACTGGTTGCGGCGGGCCATCGGGGATGAATGATGCGTGATGAGATGCACCCGACCCTGGGCAATGCCCCCTATGACGTCATGCGCGTGCGCCAGGATTTCCCGATCCTGACGCGGCTGGTGCATGAGAAAAAGGGCCGCGCCGGCAAGCCGCTGGTCTATCTGGATAATGGCGCTTCTGCGCAGAAGCCGCGCCAGGTGATCGACGCCATGTCGCACCTGCTGGAACATGACTATGCCAATGTGCATCGCGGCGTGCATTTCCTGTCGCAGCGGTCCACCGACCTCTATGAGGCCACGCGCGACAAGGTGGCGGCGTTCCTGAATGCGCCAAGCCGGGAGAACATCGTCTTCACCCGCAACGCGACTGAGGCCTTCAACCTGCTGGCCAACAGCTGGGGCGGCACGTTCCTGAAGGCAGGCGATGGGGTCATCATCTCCTGGATGGAACATCACGCCAATATCGTGCCCTGGCAGCTGCTGCGTGACCGGATCGGCATCAATCTCAAGGTCGTGCCGGTGCTGGATGATGGCAGCCTGGACATGGACGCCTATGAGGCGATGCTGACGCCCGACGTGAAGCTGGTCTCCATCACCCATGCCAGCAATGTCCTGGGCACGGTCAACCCGGCCGCACGCATCGCGAAGCTGGCCCATGCCAAGGGCATTACCGTCGCCTTCGATGGCAGCCAGGCCGCCGTGCATCAGCCGGTCGACGTACAGGCCATCGACGCCGATTTCTACGTGTTCACGGGCCACAAGCTCTATGGCCCCACCGGCATCGGCGTGCTGTATGGCCGCAAGGAGCTGCTGGACGCCATGCCCCCCTGGCAGGGCGGCGGCGACATGATCAGCACGGTCAGTTTCGAGAAGACGACCTACCGCGAGGCGCCCTACCGGTTTGAGGCCGGAACGCCGGCCATCGTGGAAGGGATCGGGCTGGGGGCCGCCATCGACTATGTGACGGCGCTGGGCATGGACGCCATCCAGGCGCATGAACAGCGCCTGCTGGCCTATGCCACCCACCGGCTGGCGGAGGTGGAAGGCTTGCGCATCATCGGTACAGCGCCCAACAAGGCGGCCATCCTCAGTTTCACCATGGATGGCATCCACCCGCACGATATCGGCACCTTGCTGGATCGCGGCGGGGTGGCGGTCCGGGTGGGACGGCACTGCGCCGAACCGCTGATGGACCGGTTCGGGGTGGGCGCCACCGCGCGGGCCAGTTTCGGCCTCTATAATACCGAGGCCGAGGTGGATGCGCTGGTGGAAGCGGTTCAGGCCTGTAAAGCATTCTTCGGGTAAGGCGACACCAATGTTCGATGATCTTCGTGACCTGTACCAGGAAGTGATCCTGGACCATGGCAAGAACCCCCGGAATTTCGGCCGGCCCGCCGCCTTCAACCGCACGGCCCGCGGCGACAACCCCATGTGCGGGGACAAGATCGCCATCTATCTGACCGTGGGCGACGACGGCATCATCCAGGACCTGCATTTCGACGGGCGCGGCTGCGCCATCAGCCAGGCCAGCGCCAGCCTGATGACGGAGATCCTGCGCGGCAAGCCGATCAAGGAGGCCGAGGCCCTGTTCGGCTATTTCCACGACATGTGCACCAAGGACGAGGATGAGCAGGGCGACCATGGCACCCTGGACGAGGATGCCACGGACAAGCTGGCCGTGATGTCGGGCGTGCGCGAATTCCCCATGCGGGTGAAATGCGCCACGCTGGCCTGGCACACGATGAATGCCGCCCTGCATGGCGAAGCCACCACCTCCACCGAAAACGCGTCATTCTGATCCGGGGACCGAGAGATGACCCAGAACACCCGCCCCATCGCCCCCGACGTCTCCATGGGCTCGCCCATCGACCTGCCGGATGATGAAAAGCTGCCCGCCGACGCGCCATTGTATGACCGCGTGGTGGAGGCGCTGCGCACCGTCTATGATCCGGAAATCCCGGTGAATATCTATGAGCTGGGCCTGATCTATCGCTGCGACGTGGATGCGGATGGCGATGTCGAGATCGACATGACCCTGACCGCCCCCGCCTGCCCCGTGGCCGGCGAAATGCCGGGTCAGGTGCAGCAGGTCGTGGCCGCCGTCGACGGTGTGGCCAGCGTGCATGTCGAGCTGATCTGGGAACCCGCCTGGGATCCCTCCCGTATGAGCGACGATGCCCGCATCGCGCTCAACATGTTTTAAGGTTGAGGAGGACATCATGGCCCGCAGCCTGCCCAAGGCCCTGACCATCACCGACGCCGCCGCGGAACGGGTGAAGGAACTGATCGCCCGCTCCGAAAAGCCCATCATCGGCCTGCGCGTGGGCGTGAAGACGCGCGGCTGCTCCGGCATGTCCTATTTCGTGGAATATGCCGAGGAGAAGAAGAAGTTCGAGGAGGTGGTGGAGGACAAGGGCGTGACCATCCTGATCGACCCCGCCGCCACCATGTTCCTGATCGGCAGCGAAATGGACTATGCCGACGACAAGTTCCAGTCCGGCTTCACCTTCAAGAACCCCAACGAAAAGGCCCGCTGCGGATGCGGGGAGAGTTTTTCGGTGTGAAGGGGGGGGGGAGCGGCGGCGCGAACATATGGGCGCTGGCACTCTCCGCCGTCACCCCGGCGGAAGCCGGGGCCCAGCGTGAGGCGCGGTCAGCGCCGATATGATTCTTATCGCGGCAGACGCCGCTTGATGCCTGGGTCCCGGCTTTCGCCGGGATGACGAAATCGGGTAGGCCGCATCCAGTATCGTAGGTCAGGTCGAGCCACCGGCGAGCCCTGACATTTATTGACGCCGTCGCTTGTCAGGGCTCGCCGGTGGCTCGACCTGACCTACGGCTGACACTTTCCACCCGTCACCCCGGTGACGAAATAGGGTAAGCTGTGGTCAGCTTGATCCCCAACAGAGCCCACCCATGCCGCCGCGCCCTCGCAAAATCCCGAAAGCCAGTCTCCTTGGCTTCGCCTGCGCGTCGCTGTTCAGTTTCTCGACTCTGTTGCCCGATGCGATCCAGTTGCCGGCGATGGCCGTTCTGTTCCTGGTCTTCGTGTTCGGCTTCAATTACTTCATGCGTCACCCGTGACCCTTCCCCCCACCCTCTCCTCTGCCGCCGTCGCCGTCCTGACCACAGCCGACGCCACGGAAAAGGCCCGTCTGACCCGCGCGTTTGCCGCCGCCTGGCGCGACGGTGCCATCACCGACCTGGGCCGCGCCGACCCGCCGGCCCGGCCCGCCCGCCCCGCCAAACCGGAACTGCGGCATCCCAAGGACATGCCCAAGCGCGGCCGGGGGCAGAGCATCGCCAATCGCATCGCGCTGCTGCACGCCATCGCCCATATCGAGTTGAACGCCATTGATCTGGCCTGGGACATCCTGGCCCGGTTCCAGCATCTGCCCGACGGCACACCCCTGCCCCTCTCCTTCCACACCGACTGGCTGCGCGTGGCAGAGGAGGAGGCGTTGCACTTCTCCCTGGTTGCCGGCCGTCTGGCCAGCCTGGGCGCTGCCTATGGCGACCTGCCGGCCCATGACGGGTTGTGGCAGGCATCCGAAGGCACGGCGCATGACTTGGCCGCGCGCCTCGCCGTGGTGCCCATGGTGCTGGAAGCGCGCGGCCTGGATGTCACCCCCGGCATCATCGACAGCCTGACCAGGGCCGGCGACCATGAAAGCGTGGAGGTCCTGCACATCATCCTGCGCGATGAGGTGGGCCATGTCGCCACAGGCCGGCGCTGGTTCCAGGTCGCGGCCCGGGCCATGGGGAAAGAGGCCGGCCCCTGGTGGCAGGACCTGGTCCGCACCCATTTCAAGGGCGAGCTGAAGCGCCCCTTCAACGGGCTGTCGCGTGAACTGGCCGGCCTGCCGTCCGATTGGTACGAGCCGCTGGCCGGGAATTGATCCTCCCTATCGCTTATGAACTATGTTCAAATTAACCAACCTGTGTCATGCTGCACCGCATGACCAGGGTGGGGGATCTGATGCGATTGATGGTGGAGGCGGCGCTGCTGTTGCTGTTCGCTATCCTGTTCCTGCTGATGGCGGCCCTGGCGGTGAAGGCGCAGACGCCACCGCCGCCCGCTTCGTCTCAGGCGTCCCCGCCCGCGGTGGAGGAGGAGATCATCGTGCGCGGCCGGCGCAACGAGCCCGACTTCCAGGAGGAATGGGAGCATCACCGCCAGGAATATAACCGCCTGAAGCAGATCTACGGCCCGCCGGAACTGCCCAACCGCCGCCTGGACCGGATGACCGACACGCCCAACCCCGACGCCGGCAAAAGCGTGATGCGCAGCCCCGGCTCCACCGTCACCCAGGGCCGCCCCACGGCCCCCATCGACAACGGGAAGCCGGCAGTGAAATTCTGAGGCTCGTTACACCTGCGTTACAATGGTCCGCTTGGCCGAGAGGACGGAAACGGTAGGATGGCGCCCGGCAATCCCATCGTCATCAACCGGAGCCAACATGCCCGTCCTGACCCGCCGCACCGCCCTGTCCGGCCTTTTCGCCCTGTCCGCCACGGCCATCGCGCTGGAGGGCGTGATGCCCCGTCTGGCCCTGGCGGGACAGGAGGGGCCGGCTGACAAGGCGCTGAACGACTTCCTGGAAAAGTGCTGGCAGGATGATCTGGCCCGCAGCCCGGAACAGCGCACGCGCATGGGCCTGCCCGGTCCCCATGACAGCTGGACCCTGGCCGACGAGGGGTTCCAGCAGGAAAGCCTGCGCCTCGCCATGGCACAGCTGGATGGGCTGGCCGCGTTTGATTTCAACGCCCTGTCGCCCGTGGCCCGCATCAGCCACATGATGTTTTCCGCCGGGCTGCGTCGGCAGATCGACGGGTATCGCTGGCGCCATCACCTGTACGCGGTCAGCCATCTGGACGGCCCGCATACCTCCATCCCGTCCTTCCTGATCGGCTACCACGCCGTGACCACGGCCCAGGACGCCAAAGATTACGTCGCCCGTCTGGACCGGGCCGCCGCCGTCATGGACATTGCCGGCGAGACCATGCGCCGCCAGGCGGCCAAGGGCGTGCTGCCCCCGGCCTTCAGCTTTGACCGCATTGCCGAGGCGGCACGCAACGTCATCGCCGGCAAGCCCTTCGACCAGAAGGCCAAGCAGGATAACCCCCTGCTGGCCGACCTGAAGGAGAAGGTGGGCAAGCTGGCCATCCCCGACGCTTCGAAGAAATCCATCATCCAGGCCGGCGTGAAGGCCATGACCGGCAGCCTGCTGCCCGCCTATCAGCGCTTCCTGAAGATTGTCGCGGAAATGGCGGCGCAGCAGAAGAACAGCAACGGCGTCTGGGCCCTGCCCGACGGGGCGGATTTCTACAAATCCCAGGTCCGCGTGCATACCGGCCTGGAACTGTCCCCGGACGAGATTCACGAACTGGGTCTGAAGGAGACGGCGCGCCTGCATGGCGAGTTGCGTGAGGCCATGGCGCGCCTGGACTTCAAGGGCAGCGTCCAGGATTTCTTCACTTACGTCCGCAACGACCCGGCCAACCGCTTCCCCGACACCGATGCCGGCCGCCAGGAATATCTGGCCACGGCCACGCGCTATATCGACGAAATGGCGGCCCGCCTGCCGGAGATGTTCGGCACCCTGCCCAAGGCCAAGGTGGTGGTGAAGGCGGTGGAGGCGTATCGCGAGAACGCCACGCCCAGCGCGTTCTATGAGCAATCCTCCCCCGATGGCAGCCGGCCGGGCGTGTTCTATGCCAACCTGTCCGACATGTCGGTGCAGACCCGCCATGATCTGGAGGCTTTGTGCCATCATGAGGGCCTGCCCGGCCACCATATGCAGATCGCCATCGCGCAGGAGACGGAAGGCATGCCCACCTTCCGCAAATATGCCTGGGACACGGCCTATGGCGAAGGCTGGGCCATGTATACGGAGCGCATGACCAAGGAGTACGGCTTCTACAAGGCCCCCATTTCAGAGGCCGGGCGCATCATCTCCGAACTGTTCCGCGCCGGGCGTCTGGTGCTGGACACGGGCATCCACGCGAAGCGCTGGACGCGTGAACAGGCCGTGACCTGGATGAACGAGAATACCGCCAACCCGCTGGCCGACAACAAGACGGAGATCGACCGTTACTTCGTCTGGCCGGGCCAGGCCCTGGGCTACAAGATCGGCATGAACAAGATCCTGGAGCTGCGGGAAAAGGCCAAGGCCACGCTGGGGCCGAAATTCGACATCCGCGGCTTCCATGACGCGGTGCTGACCAACGGCGCCGTCACCCTGCCGATCCTGGAAGCGGTGGTCGACGCCTGGGTCGAAAGCCGCAAGGCAGCCGCGTGATCGCACGCCTGGGGGGGCGGGTGACCGGCCCCCCCAGGACGTCAGCGATGCACCACGGCGAACCGGTCCTTCAGCCGCAGGAAGGGGCTTTCCAGCCAGCGGTAGGAGACGTGCGCCATGGTGAACAGCACGACGAACACCAGCGCTGACCCGACCCACAGCACCGGCCCGCCCTGTTCATTATCCATCAGTGCGGGTGTGCCGAACCAGCCCAGCAGCAGGCCGAAGGTCAGGTACAGCACCAGGGAATGGAACAGGTACAGGCCATAGGAAACCCGGCCCCAATAGGTGAGCCAGCGCGGCGCATAGCGCCGGTCCAGACCCAGCAGCGCCAGGAAGATCAGCACGGCCCCCGCCAGGACCAGCCCCCAGCCGGCCAAGGCACCCACCGGCGTCGGGTGCGCATCCCAGCTTTTCACGCCAAAGCCCAGCAGGGCCCAGAACCAGGCCCCCAGCCCGGCCGCAAACACACCAAGCCGCACCGGCAGTGACCAGCCGGGCGCCCAGCCCCGCAGGCCCAGCGACAGCAGCGTGCCCGCGGCAAAGAACTGGAACTGCACCAGACTGTCGGTCCACATGCCATTGTCGCCTTCCACCGGATGGACGGCATAGTTCCAGATGGCGGCATAGGACACGGCGATCACGGCCACACAGATGGCCGCCACGCGACGCGGCGCCAGCAGCGCCAGGGCAAACGGCACCAGCAGATAGAACTGCTCCTCCACCGAAATGCTCCATAGCGGGTCGAAGGAGCCGGCGATCCAGCCCTTCAGCGTCACGTACCAGTTGCCGGCGAACAGCACGAAGGACAGCACCGCCGGCCATTCGCTGGGCGCCACCTTGGGCACCACCAGGCCCAGCGCCAGCAGGCCGAACAGCATGGTGAAATAGAGCGGCCAGATGCGCAGGATGCGTCGGACGAAGAAGGCCTTGATGGCAACCCGGCCCGTCCGCGCCCGCTCCCGCGTCAGCAGCTCCGTGATCAGATAGGCTGACAGCAGGAAGAAAATTGACACACCAAAGGCACCGACGGTGCAAAATCCCATGAAGATCGGATGGCCCGCATGGTCGAACGGCGCGTAGTCGATATAATGAAAGCCAAATACGCCGATAAAGGCCATGAACCGTAAAAGGTCCAATTCGGGCCGGTCGAACCGGCCCGCTGCATTGACGCCCATGTTATTCCCCCCTGACCATCGGTACTTCGACCGGTTGGTGGTATCTAGGGCATCCCGGCATGGTTAACGCAACATGACTTCGTATGCAGCCACAAGCGGCCAACGCATCGCATTCAAACGTATGTTCCGCCGTGCGGAAATGGTTTAGTATGCGCCATCATGTTCAATCGGCGCAGGCCAGCCCCGTGATCGAATTGCTCTCACGACGCATTCTGCTCCAATCGGCAATGGTGGCTTGCGCCATGCCGGCGCGGGCTATCGTGGCGGCACCATTGCGGGTTGGCTTCGTCAATCCAGGGCGGCGCAGCGACCGGTTCTGGCAGATGGTCGATCTGGTGATGCGGTCCGCCGCCCACCAGTTCAACATTGAGTTGATCACCGACTGGGCCGAGCGCGACCGGCAGACCATCATCACCGAGGGCGAGGCGATCATCGCGCAGCGGCCCGACTATCTGCTGGTGGTGAACGAACATCGCACGGCCCAGCCGCTCCTGACCGCCGCCCTGGCCGCCGGTATTCCGTCGCTGATCGTGTTCAGCGGTCTGGCGGCGGACGACGTGGCGATGATGGGTCAGCCGCGTGAACGCAGCCCGCTGCTGCTGGGCAGCCTGGTTCCCGACAATCTGGGGGCGGGCCATATGATGGGCCGGGCATTGCTGTCCGCCTGCCGTTCGCGCCGACCGGCAGGAAAGGGCGGCCCCGTGCAGATCCTGGCGCTGGGGGGGATTGTGGCGACGCCGGCGGGACAGGAACGGTCCGACGGGTTGCGCGCGGCGCTGGCGGAGGATGGCGATGCGGTCCTGCTGGACCATGTGCCCCTGAACTGGAGCCGGGATGAGGCGCGGGAGCGCACGCTGTCCCTGTTGCGCCGGCAGCCGCAGGTGCAAGGTATCTGGTGCGCCAATGACGACATGGCGCTGGGTGCCATGGAAGCGGCCCAGGTCCTGGGCCGCCAGCCTGGCAGGGATCTGTGCCTGGTGGGCATGAACTGGCAGGAGGAAGCGCTGCAGGCCGTGGTGGACGGGCGGCTGCATCTGTCGGTCGGCGGCCATTTTCTGTTGGGGGCCTGGGCGCTGGCCTGGCTGCGTGACCATGCCGACGGCCTGGATTTTGCCGCCGTCGGCGGCATCTCGCAAAGCCTGACCCTGGCGGCGCTGGAGCGCGACCAGATCGCCCCCTATCTGGCCCGCTTTGGCGGCGACGGCTGGGGACGCACCGATTTCAGCCGCTTCCGGCAGCGCAACCGCCGATATGAGCTGTCGGTCTCCCCGCTGCTGACCGGCTGATAATGGTGCTTTTCCGCCCCTTCCGCACTCTTTAGGCTGTGCGCCCTCCGCCAGTTGAAGGGGTGACCCGCGTGCGTCAGATATTTGCCTGCCTGCTGACCCTGCTCTTCTGCCTGGCGCCCTTGTCCGCTCCCGCGGCCGGTGCGGCGGATGACAAGCTGCGCCTGGAAAAGGCCCGCACCCTGCTGGACCTGTCGGGTGCGCAGGCCCTGGCCGACCAGACGCTGTCCATCGTCACCCGGCAGGCGGAGGAAGTGCTGGCCCAGGCCAATCCGGGGCGGGAACCGGAAGTGACGATCCTGGTGCGTGACCATTTCACGCCGCGGGCCCGTGCCGCCCTGCCCGACCTGACACGCGGCATCGCCGGCCTTTATGCCGCCCATTTCACGGCTGCCGAGCTGGATCAGCTGATCGCCTTCTACCGTTCGCCCGTGGCGCGCAAGCTGGTGACCCTGTCCCCCACCATCCTGCAACAGAGCATGGCGCTGGGCCAGGCCTGGGCCGAAGGGGTGGCCGACCGGGCCTGGGACAGTTTCACGAAAGCCGCGAAGGATCGCGGTCTGGCGGTGCCGAAACGGCTTTAACCCGCGATCCCGAACCAGCCCGCATCGCGGGCGGCGTCCAGCCGCTGGACCAGATATTCCCACAGCGACGGGCAGCCGGCGGCGATGGGCGGGCCGACGCGGGCCATGACCTGGGCATGGGTGATGCCATTCTCGCGCCAGCTCTGCCCGTCATTGTTCAGGTTCATCAGCACGGGGATGGCCCGGTCCAGGGCCTGGGCAAAGCACGCCTCGGCCGTCTCTCCCGCCTCGAACTCCTGCCACAGTTTCAGCAGGACATCCCCTTGCCCGTCCGGCAGCAGGCCGGTGATGCGGGCGACGGCCTGTTCCTCGGCCTGTTTGCGTTCCGCCCGCCCCTCCTGGATGAAGAACAGCGTGTCGCCGGTATCGATCTCCCCGATATCATGGACCAGCAGCATGCGCAGCACCCGGTCGATATCCACGCCCGGCCCGGCATGCGGGGCCAGCGACAGGGCCAGCAGCGTCAGGTGCCAGCTATGTTCGGCAGAGTTCTCATACCGGTCCAGCCCGCGCGGCCGCACCTTGCGCGTCACCGCCTTCAGCCGGTCCAGTTCCAGAACGAACGACACGATCCGGGCCATTGCCATGGCCATCCTCCCCTTCATCATCAGCGGGCGGCAGCATAGGGCGCTGTCATGGCGGGAAAAATCGGCTAGGCTTCCGATCATTACGGACAATATTGTCCGTAATGGAAGGTGATCATGGATCGGTTTGGCGGCGTGCATCTGTTCATGCAGGCGGCGGAAAACCGCAGCTTCGTGGAGGCTGGGCGGCAGGCCGGTGTCTCCGCGTCAGCCGTGGGCAAGGCCGTGGCCCGGCTGGAGGAACGGCTGGGCGTGCGCCTGTTCCACCGGTCCACCCGCAGCCTGACCCTGACGCCGGAGGGAAGGCTATATCTGGAAAGCTGTCAGCGCATCCTGGCCGAAATGACGGAGACGGAGGCGGAGCTGGCCCTGTCGCGTCAGGCTCCGCGCGGGCCCCTGCGCGTCGGCCTGCCCGCGGTGGCCGAAGCGGCCCTGCTGCCGCTGCTGGCGGATTTCCAGCGGCGCTGGCCTGACATCAGGCTGGAAATCGCGGCCAGTGATCAATTGGCGGATATCATCGAAGACGGTTTCGACGCCGTCATCCGCACCGGCCCCCTGTCCGATTCGCGCCTGATGAGCCGTCGCCTGGGCGGCTTCCGGCATGTGCTGGTGGCGTCGCCCGCCTATCTGGCGGATCGCGGCGTGCCCGACAGCCCGGCTGACCTGACCCGCCATGCCTGTCTGCACCATCGTCACCCCGCAACCGGCCGGCCCGAACCCTGGCCATTGCTGGCCCCTGGTCCCGACGATCCGCCCGCCGACCTGCCGGTCACCGCCGTGGCCGATACGGCCGCGGCGCGGCTGTTCCTGGCCGAAAGCGGGCTGGGCATCGCCTGCCTGCCTTGCTTTGTGGCGGCCGGGTCCCTGGCCGCGGGGCGGGTTGTCTCTATTCTGGCCGACCATGTGCGCCCGGTCGGGCAGTTCCATATCCTGTGGCCCGCCGGCCGCCATCTGTCGCCCCGCATCCGGCTGTTCGTGGACCATGTAGCGGCAAATTTTCCGGACCTGTCCGCCTGATGAAGGGCGCGGTATTTGCGCTCGTGGGTTATGATGCCGCTGGGCATATGCATACATGTCAATGTATGCAGCCACGGGGAAGTGACGGGCGGGAGATCCTGGATGCGGTGGCTGGCGGCCATTCTGCTGCTTGCGGTGCTGTTGGCGCCCGGAGGGGCAGGGCTTGCCGCCGACACACAGGGCGGCGTGAAGGTCTATCGCATCGAACATAATGCCTCCCCTGCCGGGGCGAATGTCCGCTCCTATTATCTTGACCTGATCGAACGGCTGCTGGCGGATACCGCCGATGGCTATGGGCCGGCCCGGCTGCAGAAGGTGCCGGAGGATGTGCCCCAGGCGCGTCTGCTGGCACAGTTGCAGCATCATCGGCTGGACCTGCTCTGGACCACGACCAACATCCAGCGCGAATCCATGGTGCCGCCCATCCGCATCCCGCTGGATATGGGGCTGACAGGGCAGCGGGCGCTGGTCATCCGTACCGACCGCAAGGCCGAATTCGATGCCATCACCAGTCTGGAACAGCTGGGCAAGCTGAAGGCCTGCCAGGGGGCCTTCTGGCCCGACACGACCGTGCTGCGCGCTGCCGG
Organism: Niveispirillum sp. FG148; assembly: GCF_057809655.1. Taxonomy (NCBI): domain Bacteria; kingdom Pseudomonadati; phylum Pseudomonadota; class Alphaproteobacteria; order Rhodospirillales; family Azospirillaceae; genus Niveispirillum; species Niveispirillum sp. FG148. The sequence goes on along the minus strand of NZ_JBMDKJ010000006.1, from coordinate 176,480 downwards.
GCTGCGCGTGGTGGAAATGGCCTGGATCGATCTGGCCTATCCGGCCCTGCATGATGGCGGCTGCGACTATCTTCCTCGCGCCCTGAACGAGATCGATGGGGAGGTGGCGGCCATGAAGGACCCCGGCATCATGGTCTATGACCGGCTGCTGCTGGTCTACCCCCTGCCCATGTATCTGTTCGTGGCACCGGACGAACCGGAACTGGCCCGGCGCCTGACCGACGGGTTGCGGAAGATGGTCGCCCACGGGGACCTGCGCCGCTTCATGCAGGATCATCCCTCCACATCCATGATCTTCCCCATCACGCGCTATCAGAGCGCGCGGGTCTTCCGGCTGAAAAACCCCGACCTGCCGCCGGAAACGCCGCTGAACGACAGTCGCCTGTGGCTGGACGTGTCGATCCAGCCGATCAACTGATCTGCCACGCCTTTTGCCGCCCCTTGCGACATTGCGACATGGGGTCTGCCTTGTTACTGTTGATCCTGGCGCACAGCCAGTCACCCCGGCATCCGGCATCACGACCGGCCAAGAAACCGGGGGACAACAGGGAGGGACGGACGAATGCGATTTTCCGCGTTCAAGGGGTTCCGCTGTCCGGGGGAGGTGCGCCATGCGCGTGCGTAGCCCCCAGGATCTGGTGGGCGGCATCGCCCTGATCCTTTTATCGATCCTGGCCTTCAGCCAGCTGGGTGAATTGAAGATGGGCACGGCATCCCGCATGGGGCCGGGCTATTTCCCCACCGTGCTGGCCGCGCTGACGGGCCTGCTGGGGCTGGTCATCGCCGCCCGGTCGCTGGTGCTGGACGGGCCGCCGCTGGACCGGCTGCACTGGCGCCAGGCGCTGCCGCTGCTGGGTGCCATCGTCGCCTTCGGCCTGGCCATCCGGCCACTGGGGCTGGTCATCGCGTCCGCACTGCTGTTCGGTATCGCCGCAATCGCGGAGGAGGACACGAAATGGCGCGAGCTGGCGGTGGTCAGCGTGGTGCTGATCCTGTTTGCCGTCGGGCTGTTCGTGCTGGCGCTTGGTCTGCCCTTCCCCCTCTGGCCGCGGGTGTGAACCATGAATGATGTGTTCTCTAACCTTGCCATGGGATTCGGGGCCGCCGCCTCCCCCATCAATCTGGCGCTGTGTTTCACCGGCGCGCTGGTCGGCACCCTGATCGGGGTGCTGCCGGGCCTGGGGCCCATTGCCACCATCGCCATCCTGCTGCCCATCACCTTCTATCTGGACCCGCTGGGGGCCCTGATCATGCTGGCCGGCATCTATTACGGCGCCCAGTATGGCGGCAGCACCACGGCCATCCTGGTGAACATGCCGGGCGAAACCTCGTCCGTCGTCACCACGCTGGACGGGCACCAGATGGCGAAGCGGGGGCGGGCGGGGCCGGCGCTGGCCATCGCAGCATTGGGCTCCTTCTTCGCCGGATCGGTCGCCACCCTGCTGGTGGCCTTGTTCGGGCCGCTGCTGGCCGCGTTTGCGCAGAATTTCGGGCCGCCGGAATATTTCGCGCTGATGCTGGTGGGGCTGATCGGGGCCACCGTGCTGGCATCGGGATCGGTGCTGAAGGCCGTGGCCATGATCATTGTCGGCCTGCTGCTGGGCTGTGTGGGATCGGACATCGAAACCGGTGAACAGCGCCTGACCTTCGACATCCCCCAGATCGCGGAAGGCATCAATTTCACCACCCTGGCCGTCGGCCTGTTCGGCGTGGCGGAAATCCTGCGCAATCTGGAAAAGACCCAGGACCGATCGGTGATCGGGGCGAAGATCACGGGCCTGATGCCGACCTGGGCCGATATCAAGCAGAGCTTTCCCGCCGTGCTGCGCGGCACGGCCCTGGGCTCGGTCCTGGGCATCCTGCCCGGCAACGGGGCCGTGCTGGCGCCCTATGCCAGCTACACCCTGGAAAAGAAGCTGTCCAAGACGCCGTCGCGCTTCGGCAAGGGCGCCATCGAAGGGGTGGCGGGGCCGGAAAGCGCCAACAATGCCGGCGCGCAGACCAGTTTCATCCCGCTGCTGACCCTGGGCATTCCGCCTAATGCCGTCATGGCCATGATGGTGGGTGCCATGACCATCCAGGGCATCGTGCCGGGGCCCCAGGTGATGACCGAGAATCCGACCCTGTTCTGGGGCATGGTCGCCAGCATGTGGATCGGCAATGCCATGCTGGTCATCATCAACCTGCCCCTGGTCGGCGTCTGGGTGCGGCTGCTGAAGGTGCCCTATCGCATCCTGTTCCCGGCCATCCTGATGTTCTGCTGCATCGGCGTCTATTCCATCAATTCGTCGGGGGTGGATGTCATGCTGGTCGCCCTGTTCGGCGGCGTAGGTTATTTCCTGCTGAAGAACGGGTTCGAACCCGCCCCTCTGCTGCTGGCCTTCGTGCTGGGCCCGCTGATGGAGGAGAACCTGCGCCGGTCCTTCCTGATCGCTAGAGGCGACCCGACGGTGTTCGTGACGCGGCCGCTGTCGGCGGCGTTGCTGGTCGTGGCCGTGATCCTACTGGCCCTGGTGCTGCTGCCCTCGGTCCGCAAACGGCGCGAGGAAGTGTTCCACGAGGAAGAGTGAGCGTCCCGCCATGCCGGGCGTTGCAACCATCAACCGATAACAAACAAACAGGAGGATCCATGCGCTTCGCACCCATCGCCCTTGTGGCGGCCTTGCTGATCGGGGTCGCCACGGCCCCGGCCCAGGATTATCCGACCCGCCCCGTCACCATGGTGGTGCCATTCGCCGCCGGCGGGCCGACCGATACCGTCGCCCGTCTGGTTGCCCAGTCGATGAGCAAGACTCTGGGCCAGCAGGTGGTGGTGGAAAATGTCGGCGGGGCCGGCGGCACCATCGGGGCGGCGCGCGTGGCCAAGGCCGATCCCGACGGCTACACCCTGCTGCTGCACCATATCGGCCAGGCCACCTCGGCCACGCTCTATCGCAAGCTGCCCTATAATGCCAAGACCGACTTCGCCCCCGTGGGCCTGGTCACCGACGTGCCCATGACCATCGTGGCGCGCAAGGATTTCCCGGCCAAGGACCTGAAGGAACTGGTCGCCTATGTGAAGGCCAACCCGGACAAGGTGACCCTGGCCAATGCCGGCGTGGGTGCGGCATCGCATCTGTGCGGCATGCTGTTCATGCAGGCGCTGGCCACGCCGCTGACCACCGTTCCCTATAAGGGCACAGGGCCCGCGATGAATGATCTGGTGGCCGGTCAGGTGGACCTGCTTTGCGATCAGACCACCAACACGACCGGGCAGATCAAGGGCGGTGCCGTCAAGGCCTATGCGGTAACCACGCCCACCCGCGTCGCCTCCATGCCCGACCTGCCGACGACGAAGGAAGCCGGCCTGCCGGGGGTGGAAGTGGCCGTGTGGCACGGGCTCTACGCCCCCAAGGGCACGCCCGACGCGGTTGTGAACAAGCTGTCGGATGCCCTGAAGGTGGCCTTGAAGGACGACATGGTGAAGCAGCGCTTCAACGAACTGGGCACCGAGCCGGTGGCAGAGGCCCGCGCCACGCCCAAGGCGCTGGGCGATTTCGTGGCATCGGAAATCGACCGCTGGAAGCCGGTCATCACCGCCGCCGGGGTCTATGCGGATTGAGGGGGGGGGGCGGGACGGGGCGGTCCAGATGGTACCGCCCCGCTCCTTTCTTCCGTTATCCCGGCGAAGGCCCATGGGCGCTCATGGGCGCAAAGTTAAGCTGTGGGCACGTCGTTTTCCGCCCCTTCTCCCGTCACCCCGGCGAAAGCCGGGGCCCAGGCGTAGAGCGGCGTCTGCCGCGATATGAGTCTTATCGGCGCTGACCGCGCCTCACGCTGGGCCCCGGCTTTCGCCGGGGTGACGGGGGCGTGATGGTTGAAATCACACCGACCTGCAGACCAAAGAGCGGCCCCTACCCCGCAAACTCCGTCCCCGCCTCCACAAAGCGCAGCGGATTGCCGAACGGGTCGCGGCAGGTGAAGCCGCGTTCGCCCCATTTATCGTCGGTGATGGCATCGTCGGGCCCGAACAGGGCACCGGCGACCGTCGCGCGCTCGTAAAACGCCGCCAGATCATGGACGGCGAAATGCAGGGGCTGGGACAGCGGCGTGGGCGGGGACGGGTCCCCTTCCGCGGAGGGCGCGTAGCAGGCCAGCACCATCTGGCCCAGGTCGAAATGCTGCCGGCCCGGCGACACGCGGCTGCCGGGCTGGGCCAGCAGCGCCTGATAGAACCGGGTCGCATGGTCGATATCCCCGACCGACAAGGTGATCCGAAACACACGCATGGCGCCGAACCTCCACTTATGACCTTCTTGGTTAAGGTTAAGATAGTGATGCCGGCACCCACTTGCCATCCCGGCCAAGGTCGAATTCCACGCAAGCTTCTGTCGCAGGGCTGCCTTCCAACGATCATGTATTGCGCCGCACACCGGCCGCATGGCAAAACGGGGGCCGTTTGATCCTCTTTTCGGTCGGATTGTCCCCATGGAAAAGTTTGTTCAGCTCACCGGCGTCGCCGCCCCGCTGCGTCTCATGAATGTCGATACGGACATGATCATTCCGGCCGACTATCTGAAGACGATCAAGCGCACGGGCCTGGGTGCCGGCCTGTTCGCCTCGATGCGCTTCAAGGATGGCGCCGAGGTGCCCGACTTCGTGCTGAACAAGCCGGCCTATCGCCAGGCCAAGATCGTCGTCGCGGGCGACAATTTCGGCTGCGGCTCTAGCCGCGAACATGCGCCCTGGGCGCTGGCCGATTTCGGCATCCGCTGCGTCATCGCGCCCAGCTTTGCCGACATCTTCTTCAATAACTGCTTCAAGAACGGCATCCTGCCCATCCGCCTGCCGACCGAGGTGGTGGAAAAGCTGATGGCCGCCGCCGACAATGGCGCCAACGCCACCTTCACCGTCGATCTGGAAGCGCAGGAAATCACCCTGCCGGACGGAGAGAAGATCGGCTTCGACGTGGAGCCGTTCCGTCGCCAGTGCCTGCTGAATGGCTGGGACGATATCGGTCTGACCCTGCGCAACGCCGACGCCATCGACGCGTTCGAAGGCACGGCCAAGCAGGGCCAGCCCTGGCTCTGGGCTTCCTGACCCAATCGGGCCAGCACCATCCGAAGGTGGGGTGCGGCGCCTCTTGGCGTCGTGCCCGCGAAGGTCTATGACATCACCGGCGGCCGGACGACAGCCGCTACTGCCAAGCAAACATACAGAGGTATTCCAATGTCGACGAAGCGTTCGCTCCTTCTGCTGCCGGGCGACGGGATCGGTCCCGAGGTCATGCGTCAGGTCCGCCGCGTCATCGACTGGTATGCCCGCAAGCGCGGCATCGAATTCGCGGTCGAAGAAGGCCTGGTCGGCGGCTGCTCCTATGACGCGCATGGCACGCCGCTGACGGACGAGACCATGGCCCGCGCCCTGGCCGTGGACGCCGTGCTGCTGGCCGCCGTGGGCGGTCCGAAGTGGGACAATCTGGGCTTCGACAAGCGCCCGGAGGCCGGTCTGCTGCGCCTGCGCAAGGAGATGGAGCTGTTCGCCAACCTGCGCCCGGCCAAGGTGTTCGACGCACTGGTCGATGCTTCCACGCTGAAGCCCGACGTCGTGCGCGGCCTGGACATCATGATCGTGCGCGAACTGACCGGCGGCGTCTATTTCGGCGAACCGCGCGGCATCACCACCCTGCCCAATGGCGAGCGTCGCGGCATCAACACCCAGGTCTATGACACGCACGAGATCCAGCGCGTCGCCCGCGTGGCCTTCGAACTGGCGCGCAAGCGCGGCAACAAGGTCTGTTCGTCCGACAAGGGCAATGTGATGGAATCCGGCCTGCTGTGGCGTCAGGAAGTCATCGCCCTGCACAAGGCCGAATATGCCGATGTGGAGCTGAGCCACATGTTGGCCGACGCCGCCGCCATGCAGCTGGTGCGCAATCCCAAGCAGTTCGACGTGATCGTCACCGACAATCTGTTCGGCGACATCCTGTCGGACGAAGCCTCCATGCTGACCGGTTCCATCGGCATGCTGCCCAGCGCCTCGCTGGGGGCGACCGATGCCAATGGCAAGCGCAAGGCCCTGTATGAGCCGGTGCATGGTTCGGCCCCGGACATTGCCGGCCGCGATCTGGCCAACCCGATCGCCATGTTCCTGTCCTTCGCCATGGCCCTGCGCTGGTCGTTTGACCTGCAGGCCGAGGCGGACATCCTGGAAACGGCGGTGGAGAATGTGCTGAACACCGGCATGCGCACGGGCGACATCATGCAGCCGGGCATGGCCAAGTGCTCGACCTCCGTCATGGCCGACAGCATCCTGCGCGAGATGGACAAGCTGGCTGCCGCCGCCGCCTGATCCGGTGGACAAGCAGCAAGCGCCTGCTGAGATCGGCGTCCGTGGGGCAACCCAAGCGGACGCCGAACTTGTTTGTGCCCTGATCGCCGCCCTGTCGGCGGAAGAAGGCATGGACCCGCCCGCCCTGACCCCGGCCCTGTTCCGGCGCCAAGGATTCGGCGACCGGCCCCTGTTCACCTGCCTGATCGCCGAACGCGCCGGCCGTCCCGCCGGTCTGGCCCTGCTGACCCGCGGCTATGACAGCCAGTCGGCCACGGGCGGGCTGGTGCTGGAAAATCTCTATGTGGAGCCGGGGTCGCGCCGGTCCGGCATCGGCCGTGCCCTGCTGTCCGCCGCTGCCCGGCTGGCGCGGGCCGACGGGCTGAACTGGCTGTCCTGGCACGCCCGCCCCGCCAATATCCGCGCCGCCCTGTTCTATCGCGCCCTGGGTGCGGTGACGGAACCGGTGACCCTGATGGGGATCAGCGGGGATGACCTGACACGCCTGGCCGAACCGTGATGACCGGCGTCACGGTGCCAGCAGCGCCACCATCAGCCGATTGACCATCCGGTCCGGTGACGGCCCCGCATCGTCGGGCGGCAAGGGCAGCAGGGCCAGCCCATGCACGCCCGCCCAGGCCAGCCTTGTGCGTTCCGCCAGATCCTCGGTCCCCATGCTGCGCGCCGTCAGCGCACCTGCCAGGGCCATGCCCACCTCCGCCGCCGCTTCCGCCCCGCCCACACGCAGCGGATCATCCGGGCCGCGATGTGGGGCGGCACAGCGCCGGAACATCAGCCGGTACAAAGCCGGCTCCCGCGCGGCGAAATCCAGGTACGCCATGCCGCAGGCCGCCAGCGCCGCATCGGCCCCCGCCGCCGCCTGCCTGGCCTGCCGCAGCGCCTGGGTCAGCAGCGCGAACCCTTCCACCGACAGGGCATCCAGCAGGCCATCGGCATTGCCGAAATGATGCGTGGGGGCGGCCGGCGTCACCCCGGCCCTGCGCGCACAGGCCCTGAGCGACAGCCCGTCCGGTCCCTGTTCGCGCAGTTCCGCCAGCGCCGCCTCAACCAGGGCCCGGCGCAGATCGCCATGGTGATAGGGGGTCTGTCGCATATGCATCCATCGCATCTTGACACTGTTTAGATTGGTCGCCAATCTAATCACCGTTAAGATCGCACCGCCGCCCACAGTGGGCAAGGTGCGGATTGTCCCTGGGGAGATCACTTATGAGGACGCTGTTGCAGCGGCAGTGGCAGGGCTATGAGCCCCGGCATCGGGACCGGGTGAACCTGATCCTGCATTTCCTGTCCGCCCCCTTCATGGCCGCCGCCATCCCCGCTTGCCTGTGGCTGGGTCTGGTCCAGGGCGACTGGTCCCTGGGCGGCCTGGCTCTGTTGGCCCTGCCCATCGGGCTGGTGATGCAGGGTATCGGCCACAAGCGCGAGGCGGTGGTGCCGGAACCGTTCGACGGGCCGCTGGATTTCCTGGGCCGGGTCAGCCTGGAACAGGTCGTCACCTTCCCTCGTTACGTCCTGTCGGGCTTCCGCGGGGCGGACCGAGTCTGATTGCCGAACTCGCGCAAAAGGAGTAATGTCCATCACATCATCTTGCCGGAGGAAGTTGTGATGGAGCGGCGTCGCTGGTTCGGCCCGAAGCGTTTCGGCTACGGCTTTTCCCCGCGTACCTGGGAAGGTTGGCTGTCGATCCTGGCTTTCGCTGTCGTCCTGGCGGCCGGCATGGTGGTGTTGAAATTCATGGTCGGCGACATGCCGCACCCCTGGCCCGGTCTGATCGCCCTGGCCTGGACGGCGGTCTGCACGGGCCTGTTCTTCTGGTTCATCGAAGGGCGCACGGAAGGGGACATGCACTGGCGCTGGGGCGGGCGCGACTGATCCTTATCCCGCCTTGTCCCATCTTGAAGGAAGATGTGATGGAACAACGCATGTGGTTCCGACCAAAGCTCTACGGCCTTGGCTACACGCCCGTATCCTGGGAGGGCTGGCTGGCGTCCCTGGCCTACGGTCTCATCCTGGGCCTCGGTATGCTGGCCTGCCGATCGGCATCGTCCGACCTGCCCTTGCCCTGGCCGGCCTTGATTGGCGTGACTTGGCTGGGCCTGTGTACCGGCCTGTTCCTGTGGATCATCCGGAACCGGACGGACGGCGACATACGCTGGCGCTGGGGCGGGCGCGACTGATCCTTATCCCGCGCGGCGAAAGGCACCGGGCCCCATGCCGTGGAATTCCTTGAACCGCCGGGCGAAGGCGGCCTCCGACCGGTATCCCAGGCGGGCCGCCACCGCGGCCGCCTTGCCCTCCCCGGTCTTCAGCCATTGTGCCGCCCGTTCCATGCGCAGCCGGGTCAGGTGCGCCATCGGCGCCTCCCCCACCAGGGCCTGGAAACGCCGGGTCAGGGTGGCCGGTGACAGGCCGCAGGCGGCGGCCAGCGCCGACAGGGTCCAATCCTCCGCCATCCGGTCCTGCAACAGCATCAGGGCGCGGCCGATGGCCGTGGCCGTGGGACTGGCGCCCAGGGCGTAGGTTTCGTTGGTTTCCAGGAATCGGCGCACGGCGATGATGAACAGCGACTCCAGCAGCCGCTGCGCCACCAGACGCCCTGCCACATCGCCCTGCGCCGCCGCCTCTTCGATCAGGGCGAAGGTGCCGTCCTGCCAGTCGACGCCCAGGGTGCGCGACGGGCACATGAACAGCAATGGCGGCAGACGGTCCAGCAAGGGGGCCGCACCGGCCCCCTCTCCCATCATGGCCTGTCCGATCAACAGGGACGCGGCGGCGTGGTCCGGTGCGGGCGACAAGCGGAATCCGTGCCCATGGGGCAGAGCCGCAAAACTGCCGCGCCGGATCAGCACGGGTGCGGCATCGGGCTGGGCCAGGGTGATATGCGCCGCCCCTTCCCGCGCGAACAGGAAGACGGGCCCGCCGGACCGGTGGGGCCGGATGGCGGGCGACAAGGGCGTGACCCGCACCCCGTCCAGGTGCATCGCGTCCAGGCGCAGGCCCTGCAGCAGTGCCGCCAGCCCGTCCGTCGCCCCCACCCGCCTGCCCATTCCGCTCAATCCCCTGCCCGATCCGATCAGGCGACAGTTTCAGGCTTGGCGACAGGCGGCGTCAATCACAGGAAGGGTCCAGAACCTTGCCCATCTCCGGAGCCACCCTTATGCGCCTGTCCGCCTGCCTGCTGTTCGCCGCATTTCTGCTGTCCCCCGCCGCCGGGGCCCAGACCCTGCCACCGCCCGACGCCGCCACCCTGGAAGCGATCGAGGCCACGGCCTATGACTATGTCGATGGCCAGTTGGAGGGCGACCCCGCCCGCGTCGCCCGCTCTCTGCATCCTGATCTGGCCAAGCGCGCCGTGCGCAGTCAGCCGGATACGGACGAGCTGCTGGCCCTGCGCCGCATGAGCAAGGACGAGCTGGTGGAACTGACCCGCCAGGGCGTGCTGAAGACACCGAAGGAGAAATGGGACCGCACGGTCCGCGTGCTGGACGTGGCCGGCAACACGGCCGTGGCGCGGGTGGAGACGCCCTGGTTCATCGATTATTTCCACCTGGGCCGCTTCGGCGACCGCTGGGTCATCGTCAACGCCATGTGGCAGCCCAAGCCGCGGGGGTAGCCCCAATCTCCCTTGATGGTGACCGATCAAGGGAGATTTCCTTGTTCCCTCAAGCACCGCTTGCCACCATCCGCCGGCTTGGCGCGCGCATGGGGGCGCCAAGCCGGTGGTGGCCGGCCTCCAATCGGCCAAAGCTCAAGCCTTTGGCCGATTGGTAGAATACCGAGGTATTCTGTAACGATGCGGTGGCCGCTACCGGCGCCGGGCCGCGGCGCATGGGCGCCCTGCGCTGGGCGCTTGCCAGCCACCCCCCACCCACGACCCTTGTCGGCTTGCCCGAACGGCTGTTTCAGGCTAATCACGCCGGCCAGGGTCATTCCGCACCGCAGCTATTCATCAGCGCGCGCCGAATGTTCCCAACGCAATCTTGTTTCCTGTCCCGAACCAAATCGAAGGGAAATTCCCATGGCACGCAAGAAGATCGCCTTGATCGGCGCCGGCCAGATCGGCGGCACGCTGGCCCTGCTGGCCGGTCAGAAGGAGCTGGGTGACGTCATCCTGCTCGACATTCCGGACTTTGCGGGCGTTGCCAAGGGCAAGGCGCTGGACATCGCCGAACTGTCGCCGGTCCAGGGCTTCGACGCCGGTTATTCGGGCACGTCCGACTATGCCGACATCGCCGGCGCCGACGTGGTGATCATCACCGCCGGCGTGCCGCGCAAGCCGGGCATGAGCCGTGACGATCTGGTCGGCATCAACGCCAAGGTCATCAAGGTCGTGGCCGCCGGCGTCAAGGAACACGCCCCCAACGCCTTCGTCATCGTCATCACCAACCCGCTGGACGCCATGGTCGGCCTGTTCCAGGAAGTGTCGGGTCTGCCGCCGGAGAAGGTGGTCGGCATGGCCGGCGTTCTGGACAGCGCCCGCTTCCGCTGGTTCCTGGCCGAAGAATTCGGCGTGTCGGTCGAAGACGTCACCGCCTTCGTGCTGGGCGGCCATGGCGATACCATGGTCCCGTCGGTCCGTTACTCCACCGTCGCCGGCATCCCGCTGCCCGACCTGGTGAAGATGGGCTGGACCACGCAGGAGAAGCTGGACAAGATCGTGCAGCGCACCCGTGACGGCGGGGCGGAGATCGTCGGCCTGCTGAAGACCGGCTCCGCCTTCTACGCCCCGGCCGCTTCCGCCATCGCCATGGCCGAAAGCTATCTGAAGGACAAGAAGCGCGTCCTGCCGGTGGCCGCCAAGCTGACCGGCCAGTATGGTGTGGACGGCCTCTATATCGGCGTGCCGACCATCATCGGCTCCAAGGGCGTGGAAAAGATCATCGAGATCGAGCTGTCCGCCGAGGAGAAGGCCAATTTCGACAAGTCGGTCGACGCCGTTAAGGTGCTGGTCGATGTGACCAAGAAGGTTTCGGCCGAAGGCTGATCCCGCTCCCGGCCGTCCGGCCGGATGAGGTTGAATGACCCCGCGCCCGGGTTTTCCGGGCGCGGGGTTTTTCTTTTCCGCGGCCTCTCGCACCATCGGCTGGCTTGGCTTACGCCGCACGAGCGGTACGGCGGCGGTCGCCGCCGTACCGACGGTTATAAATTATGACCGTCGGCATCACATATTGTCTCGGATGTTTCCTGCGCCCGGCCGGCGGTGAAACGAAGCGTCCATAGATAAAATATTAGATAAAATCCCGCGAATTATTTGCAAAGACATAGTATCGGATGATTGCGGACGTTGCAGAACTGGTCTGCATTGTCGCACGACGAAAGGATAGGTTCCCTTCATAAAATTAACTATTCGGTTACGGGTGCCGCCTATAGTCCACGCCACGACAAGGCCGCCACACCGGGTCCTCCCTGATGCGACGGAAAGACCTTGCGAAGCCATATCCCACACCTCTCGGCCTGTGGCGCACGCGTCCCGGGTCGGCTCATTTGACATTGCCGGGAATGGCGGTTCCGCCCTTGTGACAGGCGCGAAGCCGTTGCCCTTGGCCTTGCTTGACGCTAAACCCGCGACCGCCGTCCCCCGCAGTTCGACGGCCTTGACGAAGGAATAGGATATCCCAATGAAGACCGCCCTGCTGTTCGCCACCGCCCTGCTGACCCTGTCCGCCACCTCCGCCTTCGCCGCTGGCTGCGAGCAGGGCATGCCGCCGAAGTTGGTGGATGGCGCCACGGCCACCGAGGCCCAGATGGCCGAGACCATGAAGGCCGTTAAGGCCTATATCGTGGCCACGGAAGAATACCAGGCCTGCCTGGAAGCAGCCGGCAAGGGTGGCAAGGTCGATATCGACGCCTACAACCAGTCCGCCGCCCGCATGGAAGCTCTGGCTGCTGACTTCAACAAGCAGCTGAAGACCTTCAAGGCCCGCAACGGCTGATTTCAGCCGTCCTGGCTGGAGACAGACCCCGCGCCGGTTACCGGTGCGGGGTTTTCTGTCCAAGGGGGCGCCGATGCGCCGCCCGTCCCGATTTTTCACAGACCGGTGCCCGATCCTGGAAATCAGCCGATTTCCGGGCCTTTTGTGTTTTTCTCCATGCCCGATGGAATTGACGGGCGGTGATGTTGAAACTATCCTTATCCTTAAGTTTAGGGAGAAAATGGCGAACACGCCTAATAATTAGTCATTTGGGGATAACTTGGCACCCAATAAAAACGCCAGGAAACAAAAATCCGATTCCATTGCGGGATGGGAATTAATGTTTCCTAAAATTTTATAGTTCTGTGGGGGTGTCCAATGATGAAGAAAGCAATCCTGATCACCACGATTCTGTCCGGTATCTTCGCGCCCGCCGCCTTTGCGGGTTGTGAACAGGGTGAACCGCCGGCGCTGCCCGATGGGTCCACCGCAACGGAAGCCCAGATGGCCGATGCCGTGAAAGCCGTGAAGTCCTACATCGCCGCGACGGAAGAATATCAGGCCTGCCTGACCGCCGAAGGCAAGCGTGGCAAGATGGATGTGGAAGGCTATAACAAGTCGACCGAGCGCATGGAGAAGCTGGCCGCCAACTTCAACAAGCAGTTGAAGGCCTTCAAGAGCCGCGGCGGCTGATCCTTCCCGGACCCGTGGATCGGACCAGGGGCCGCGTCCGGCGGACCGGACATGGCCCCTGCCCATCGCCACATGGTCGCCCGCCCCGCCGCGTTTTGGCCGCCGGGGGCCGGTAGCGGACTTGTACGCATTACATGGCACCCCTGCGCGCGCGGGGTGGATTCCTGTGCAGATGCGGCATGCGCCTGTTGCAGCGCAAGGGTTTGCGCCATGCCACCCGCCCCGCTCACTGCCATCGCCACGGCATTTTCGCTATGTTCGGGGGGCCTGTCCGGGACCTTTGGATGGTTGATCCCGTTGGGCATAGTGCTAAAGTGCCGCCCGCGCAGGGATCAGCCCCGCGCGCGGCCCTGCGGACCCCCCGCTTGGCCGGCCCGTCTCCCATCCAGAGCAAGACGGCTGACCAATGAATATCCATGAGTACCAGGCCAAGGGCCTGCTGAAGAAATACGGCGTCGCCGTGCCGCGTGGCGGCGTTGCCTACACGCCGGAAGAAGCCGCCAAGGTCGCCACCGAGTTGGGTGGCCCCGTCTGGGTGGTCAAGTCGCAGATCCACGCCGGTGGCCGCGGCGCTGGTCGTTTCAAGAACGACCCGAACGGCAAGGGCGGCGTCCGCGTCGTCAAGAGCGTGGATGATGTGCAGTCCAACGCCGCCGCCATGCTGAACCAGGTGCTGGTCACCAAGCAGACCGGTCCGGAAGGCAAGGAAGTCGGCCGCCTCTATATCGAGGAAGGCGCTGACATCAAGCGCGAGCTGTATCTGTCGATGCTGCTGGATCGCGGCTCCTCGCGCGTCACCATCGTCGCCTCCACCGAAGGCGGCATGGAGATCGAGGAAGTGGCCCACAGCCACCCCGAAAAGATCACCAAGGTCGCCATCGACCCGGTCGAAGGCCTGCAGGGCTATCACGCCCGCAAGGTCGCCTTCGCCCTGGGCCTGGAAGGCAAGCAGGTCAATGCGGCCGCCAAGTTCATGAGCGCCATGTACAAGGCCTTCATCGACCTGGACATGAGCATGGTGGAGATCAACCCGCTGGTCGTGACCGGTGCCGGTGACGTCATCGCGCTGGACGCCAAGGTGAATTTCGACGACAACGCGCTCTACCGTCATGCCGACGTGGAAGAGCTGCGCGACCCGTCGGAAGAGGAAGCCTCGGAGACGGAAGCCACCAAGCACGGCCTGAACTATGTGAAGCTGGATGGCAACATCGGCTGCATGGTCAACGGCGCCGGCCTGGCCATGGCCACCATGGACATCATCAAGCTGTATGGCGGCGAGCCCGCGAACTTCCTGGACGTCGGTGGTGGCGCCACGAAGGAACGCGTGACGATCGCCTTCAAGCTGATCCTGTCCGATCCGAATGTCGAAGGCATCCTGGTCAACATCTTCGGCGGCATCATGCGCTGCGACGTCATTGCGGAAGGCGTTGTCGCCGCCGCGCGTGAAGTGTCCCTGCATGTTCCGCTGGTGGTCCGCCTGGAAGGCACGAATGTCGATCTCGGCAAGAAGATCCTGGCCGACAGCGGCCTGCCGATCCTGTCGGCCGACAATCTGGCCGACGCCGCGGAAAAGATCGTGAAGGCCGTGAAGGAGGCTGCGTAACATGGCCGTTCTCGTCAACAAAGACACCAAGGTCATCTGCCAGGGCTTTACCGGCGCGCAGGGGACCTTCCATTCCGAACAGGCCATCGCCTATGGCACCAAGATGGTCGGCGGCGTCACGCCCGGTAAGGGCGGTTCCAAGCACCTGGACCTGCCGGTGTTCGACACCGTGTCGGACGCGGTGCTGAAGACCGGCGCCAACGCCTCGGTCATCTATGTGCCGCCGCCCTTCGCGGCCGACGCCATCCTGGAAGCCATCGATGCCGAACTGCCGCTGGTGGTCTGCATCACCGAAGGCATCCCGGTGCTGGACATGGTCCGCGTCAAGCGGGCCCTGGCCAACAGCGGCACGCGTCTGATCGGTCCGAACTGCCCGGGCGTCATCACCCCGGACGAGTGCAAGATCGGCATCATGCCGGGCCACATCCACAAGCGTGGCAAGATCGGCATCGTCTCCCGTTCCGGCACGCTGACTTATGAAGCGGTGGCGCAGACGACGGCCGCGGGCCTGGGTCAGACCACCTGCATCGGCATCGGCGGCGATCCGGTCAACGGCACGAACTTCGTGGACGCGCTGGAAATGTTCGCCCGCGATCCGGAAACCGAAGGCATCATCATGATCGGCGAGATCGGTGGTGACGCAGAGGTGAACGGTGCGGAGTACATCAAGGCGTCGGGCCTGAAGAAGCCCGTCGTCGGCTTCATCGCCGGCCGCACGGCCCCCCCGGGCCGCCGCATGGGCCATGCCGGTGCCGTGATCTCCGGCGGCAACGACACGGCCGAATTCAAGGTCGAGGCGATGCGCGCCGCCGGCATCCATGTCTCCGAAAGCCCGGCCAGCCTGGGTTCGACCATGGTGAAGGCGCTGGGCTGATTTTTCGGCTCACAGCGTTGCAGTAATGAAAACCCCCGCCGGAGCGATCCGGCGGGGGTTTTTGTTTATGCCCTTCACATATGTCCATTCACAGATATCTGTCAGAAGTCATAATTGACGATCCGGCATCAGGAAGGTATGAGCAAAGGCAGATATGAGCCATTGATCATAGGTCCCCTCATGCGGATACGGTATGGGAACAGCGTGGAGGGTGCAGACTATCTGCCCCGTGCAGATGTCGAACGCCGCATCATCGACACGCTGTTACGCGGCGACAGCGCCAGCCTGTTCGGGCTGCGCCGCATCGGCAAATCCAGCGTCATGAGAGCGGTGTCGACGCGGCTGGCGGAGAGGGACCGCCATGTCATCGCCATGGACGTGCAAAGCATCGGTCACCTGGGAAATTTCTTTAAGGAATATCTGAAGGCATTGGCTCGGTCGGGCTGCGGGAAAGAGATTACAGAGGCGCTGAACAACGCGCAGACCATCCCGGCGATCATCCTCGACGCGGTTCTGCCCTGGCTGCGCTCCAAGGGGAAGGCCCCGCAGGGTTCACCCCAGCAGCACGACCTCAGCGAATACAGCGTTGCCATCGGCCGTTTCATCGGCGACCAGATCAAAACGCTGGAGCTGGAAAAGCGCCCTATCCTGTTGTTGGATGAGGTTGTCGACCTTTGCGACCATGCCATGAAGGCAGGCGCGACCGCCTCACAGATCGAATCACTGCTGGGGCAACTCACCTATTGGCGCAAACAGGGCATGCCGATGCTGATCACCGGCTCCATCGGCATGCACAGCTGGGTCCGACGTCACAATATTGACGGGAACCTGCTCCGCGATCTGAACCGTTTCGACCTTCTGCCGCTTTCCGCCGGTGAAGCATCCGGGATGGTGTCGGCACTGGCGACGGGCGCCGGGTTGTCCTGGTGGCGTGAGGACATGACGGGATGGCTGGTCGGCGCCCTGCCGGCACTTTATCCCGCCATCATTCAATATGCCATGCAGCACCTTCAGTATGAAGGCCCGCCGCCCGGCGGCGACGCCTTCAACACCCTGCTGCAGGACCGGTTGATGCCGGAGTTCGAAACGGTGTTCGTGGGGCAGTTTGATGAACGGATCAAGGGCTACACCCCAAAGGTCACGCCCATCCGCACGCTGATCCGACAGATCTGCGAACAGGCCACCCCCATGCCGCATGCGGATTTCATGGCCAAGCTGACGAAAATCGTGAAGGCGGAGGCTGATATGTTCGCGGCGATGCTGCGCGAAGATGGTTTCCTGACCATCAGCCATACACAGGGCGTGTCGCCCACATCCCCCCTTGTCCGCCTGTGGTTGGGGGCATAGGCCATGTCTGGCATTTTCCGTTTCAATCCCCACGATATTGACGACGCGACGATCCTGCGCCTTCGCACGGGCCGGGATGCCGAATTGAATGCCATCCTGCGGATTGTGGACAGCAATCTGGCCGCCGGCGGCGCCCGCAGCCATGTGATCGTCCGGGCCCCGCGCGGCTTTGGCAAAAGCTTCCTGATGCGCCTGACCCAACTGGAATTGTCGGGTCGGCGGGCGGCGGGGGAAAGCGTGGGCGTGGCGCTGCTGCCGGAAGAACAGATGAACATCAATGCGCCGGATCTGCTTCTGCGGGAAATCCGGCGCGTCTTTCTGCGTGAACCGCCGCAAAGCGTCGTGCCGCAATGGGAACGCAGCGGCCTTTGGGAACAGGCAAGGGCCGATCTGGACGCGGCACTTGATGCCACCTTCGGCACCGGCAAGGGCCTTCTGGTGGCCATTGTCGAAAACCTGGACATGCTGCTGGCCAAGGCCTTTCCCGAACGGGTGGAACAGGCGACGCTGCGCCATTGGCTGAATGATTCCGGCAACCGGGTCATGCTGCTGGCCGGGTCCGCCGCGGGTGACATCGACAATCTTCCGGCGGCACCCCTGTTCCGGCAATTCACCCCGGTTGAGCTGCATGGCTGGAGCGAGGCCGATTGCGTCGCCTATCTGGGCAAACTGGTGCAGGAGCGGCAGCAGGAACTGACGCCGGAGCGGGAGGCGAAGGCGCGGGCCATTGCCACCTTCATCGGCGGCAACCCGCGCCTGTCGGTGATTCTGGGCGATGTGCTGCTGAATGATGATGCGCTGACCACGGCGGAACTGCTGGACAAGCTGGTCGATGAACTGACCCCCTATTACCAGGACCGGATTCAGTCGCTGGGCGGGCGGGCGCAAAGCCTGCTGGATGCCCTGCTGCGCGGGGGGGAACCTTGTTCACAATCGGCCCTGGCCGACCGGGTGGGCGCCAAACAATCCGACATCGCCCGCGCCTTCCGCGAATTGCAGGCCGGCCGCATTGTGGTCGGGGATCGGGCCACGGATGGCAAGGAAACGCTCTACCGCGTCGAAGACCGCGTCTTCGCCCATTATTACCGCAAGCGCCATCTGCTGCATGGGCAGGATTACAGCCCGTTCGAAGCCATCGCCGAATTCCTGAAGCTCTATTTCAACAATCCGGAAAAGCGCGAACAGGCCATGCGCCTGGCCCTGTCCGGCAAGGGACCGGAGGCCCGCTTCCTGCTGTCCCTGGCCAACCAGGAAAAAGCACCTCCTCTTGGGGAAATCCGGGATCGTGAGGCGATAGCAGGCGAACTGGTTGGCCGCTGCCTGACCGCCATCGGCCGGATGGCGCCCGAATGGCGCAACCTGCTGGCC
This sequence comes from Niveispirillum sp. FG148, assembly GCF_057809655.1. Taxonomy (NCBI): domain Bacteria; kingdom Pseudomonadati; phylum Pseudomonadota; class Alphaproteobacteria; order Rhodospirillales; family Azospirillaceae; genus Niveispirillum; species Niveispirillum sp. FG148. Next base: position 158,353 of record NZ_JBMDKJ010000006.1, on the reverse strand, counting down.
CAGGATATGGACGGGATCGGCCTTGATCGCGCGGTCGCGGCCGATATCTGCACCCGCCTGTCCCGGCATGAGGTTCCCGCGTCCCTGTCCATCTGGCACCGGCTGCTGCTGGCCATCGCCCATTATCTGGCGGGCGTTGACGACAAGGCCTTGCAGGAGACGCGGGCGATTGAAGAACAGTTCCGGCAGGCCGACAATCGTGACGGACAGGTGACGGCCCTGCTGCTCATGTCGGCACTCTACCCGTCCCAGGCGCCAGAAAGACTGAGCAGCCTGAAAGCCGCCTGGGAAATTGTGAATTTGGATGGGGACTTGCTGGACCAGGAACTGGTAAGTCGCCGTCTGACTTGGACACACATTCAGATTGAACAGGACGCCGATGCCATCGCAGCGGCCGACCGCGCCTTTAAGGTGGCTAGCCGTGCCTTGGAGTTGGACACGGATCACAAGCAGGACTGGATAGCTCGGCAAGCCATCGTCTTGCGCCATACGGCATTCTGTCTCGGGAGGCTCGGAAGGCACGAGGAAGCCGTGGCAACTGCACAGCAGGCCGCAGCACTTGCACATCAAGCCGACCATCCCTACGAGCAGGCTGTTGCTTTGCGCCATGCCGCCTGGAACCTCGGGGAGCTTGGCCACCATGAGGAGGCGGTTGCGACAGCCCACGAGGCAGCAGCGCTCGCGCATCAAACCGGTCGACACGACGAGCAAGCTCCTGCATTGCGCTATGCCGCCTGGAGCCTCGGGCAGCTTGGCCGTCATGATGAGGCTTTTGCGACAGCCAGCCAGGCCGCAGCCCTTGCGCATCAAACCGACCAACCCGACGAGGAGGCTAGAGCCTTGCGTACCGCCGCTTGGAACCTGCTTCAACTCGACCGGTATGAGGAGGCGACTGCAACCGCAGAGGATGCCGCAACCATCGCGGCGGAGATCGGCGACGATTATGAACAGGCGGAATGCCTGCGGATCATGACCGTCAGTTTGAGCCTTTCCGGCCAGCATGAAGCGGCCATCAAACGCGCCTGGGAGACTTTCGCGCTGGCGGCATCGCGAGGAGACCATTTCGGCGCTGACAATGCTCTCTATTGGCTGATCAGAAGCGCCGCCGCCCTTAACCGGGATGATGATGTTCGGTGGGCGGCGGAGCAGTGGCTACCTCTGCTGACGCAGCTTTCCACCGGTGACAATGCAAGACGCGCACCCCGAAACCTCTGGCATTTGGCACCCGCCTTGCTGCGGCGTAACCGCTGGGCCGATGACCTGCCCCTGCTGCGCAGGGCTTGGCCGCACTTCGATGACGCGGAATATGCGCATGTAGATGAACTCACCGCCACCGCGGCTATCACCCTCTCCGAAGAACAAGGCCGGGCCACAGCCTATGCCGCAATCGCGGGCTGTGTACGGGCCCTGTCCGGCGGTGGGACCGACGAGGTGGATTTCACCCCCTTCCTCAACGGCCTGCTGGATGAACTGGCGGCGAAACTGACCGATGCCGGTCTGCTGAAAGATCTGGCGGGGTTGCTGCGCGATGAACTGTCGCCGCGCTATGCCACGCGTGCCGCCTTGATGGAGGCTGCGGCCCTGTTCCATGCCGCGGGCCGTGATCCGGCCGCGTTGCAGCGGGTGGACCCGGATATCGCCCTGGCCATCCGCCGCGTCTGGATGCCGGAACCGGCCGAAACGCCCCGGGCCAGGCCCAAACGCCGGACCGGACGCAAGAACAAGGGCTGAGGGGCGGCAGGCGCCGCCCCCTCCTCCCCCCTATCGCTCCGGCGCCTCCGCGGCACGCCCCAGCGGGTGGGTGGCCAGTTCGGCTTCCGTCAGGCGGGCTGACGCGGCATAGAGCCGGGCGATCATCTCCCCCTTCTCCAATGCCGTCAGGCTGCGCCCGCGTTCCCGCTCCTCCCGCTCCACCCGGCGGATCATGGCGGCCAGCAGATAGGCGTCGACCTCCGACTCCGGCGGTGTCCTCGGGGCGGTGGTGGCCGTCACCACCACGGGCGCATCAGCCGGGGGCGGCGACACCGCATGCGGCGGCAGCAGCATTTCCCCGTCGCCCGTCAGCAGCCAGTTCAGGTTGACACCCCGGCGGGCCAGTTCGACCAGCCATTCCACCTTCGGCGGGCCCGCCTCCCCTTCATAAGCGCTGTAGGTTGAGTTGGGCAGGCCCAGATGGGTGGCCATGTCGGCGCGCCGGACGAAGCCGATTCTCCGCCGCAGCTCCCGCAGTCGCATTGCGATGCTGTTGCTCACGTCGCATCCCCCTGGCCTGGAACAATCCCCCGCAGGGGCTGACCCCGCAGCTTGTCGGAGCGGAAAAGCACACAACCGTATGCATATCCCGGTTCCGAGTTTTCGCGGTTCCGCGTAACGGAATATGTGCGAACTCGCGACGGATTATCGTTGAATTCCCGTTTTTCGATGCGTAAAGTCATTTTCGAGCGATAGAATCCTTTCGGCATGGAGGCCAGGGCCAGAGCGGCAACGGAAAGTCACGCCAATTCCAATCAATCCAGGCGCGGAACCCGACAAATTCGGCGTCAGAAAAGATCGGAACATGACACGACAGCAGCCGTCTCAGCACCAGGAGCGGCTGTTACTGTCTTCCAGTCTGGTTCTTTTGAAGCTGTACGAACGGCGTTCGGCCTATGTCTCCATCCAGTGGGAAGCTATTGATGGTGACTGAAAAGTCGTCCGCTTGTCAAAGTCGACAGTGCTGGTTTTATCTCCGCGGAAGGCAGCCATTTTCGGCAAATTTTGCTGAAAATGTCCTCTTCGCCTTCTGATTGAACAAGGGTGATGCGAGCGTGTCCCTGTCTGGCCAACGCACCCCCGCCCCCGCACGGCCGTCGGACCGCCAGAGGAAATTTCCGCATGTTCCCATCACGGCCAGTGACAGCAGCGATACACGGAAAGAGTTATATTTCCGTTACTGGATTTCGCCCCTGGGGTGCGTGCGGGACGGACCGCGACACAGCGGTGGTTCGATGAACTGCCGGCCCCCGCCATCAGCGCCCCGGGTGGCACCGTCCTCTCGCGGCATGCATGATGCGTGGCGCCATGCGGCGGAGCTGTCGCAGCGTGTGGCGTTCCTGGCCTGGCTTGACTGCGCCGACGGCGCCACCCGGCGTCAGATCGCGGCGGAGATGGTCAATCATCCGCCGGGACGGTCAGGGTCCCGTGACGGTGTGGCCCGTGACAGTGTGGGCTGAGCTTCTTTCGGCATCATTGCTGGTCTCGTGACGCGATATGGCGCCACGGGCCACATGATCGGCGGGGAAGCGGAAGCGGAAGGTCGTCCCCTGTCCCAGCACGCTGTCGACCGACACCGCAGCCCCATGCAGTTCCGCCAGCGCCCGCGCGATGGACAGGCCCAGGCCGGTGCCGTTCTGATGGTCCTGCACCCGCCCGACCTGTTCGAACGGACGCCAGATCCGTTCCAGATCATCGGCGGGGATGCCGACGCCGGTATCTGTCACCGACAGGGTCAATGTGCCATCGGCAGGGTCCATATCCGCGGCCAGACGGATGCGCCCACCGTCGGGCGTGAACTTCACGGCATTGCCGATGATGTTCAGCAGCAATTGACGCAATGCCCGCTCATCGGCGCGCAGCAGCACTGGCGCGCCTTCCGGCAGGCTGACACCGATATCCAGCGTCTTGTCCTGGACCAGCCCCAGGGCAATGCGCTGGACTTGCCGCAATTCCCCTTCCACGGGGATCCAGCACGGCTCCAGAATCAGGCGACCGGCCTCGATCTTGGATAGATGCAGCATGTCGTTGATGACGGACAGCAGATGCCGGGCCGCCACGATGATGTCGCCGGCAAACTCGGCATGGCGCTGATCGGCGGCCCGCCCGCGTTCCCCGCTGGCGATCATGCCGGCAAAACCCAGGATGGCGTTCAGCGGCGTCCGCAATTCATGGCTCATCGTGGCGATGAAGGCGGATTTGGTCTGCGAGGCGGCTTCCGCGGCCAGCCGCGCCGCCTCTGCGGCGGCGGCCGTTGTCTGGGCCGTGACGTCCACCACGGTGGCCTGGATGGCATAATGCCCATCCCAGACAATGCGGCGGGCCAGCACATCGACCTGGATCAGGCTGCCATCCTGCTTCAGGTTGGGGGCGCCGCGGATGATGGGCAGCTTGCCGCCGGACAGCAGGATCTTCCAGGCCCGCTCGGCCTGCTCGCGTCCTTCCTCGGGGATGATCCTGGTCAGATCGGTGCCCAGCACGTCCAGCACCGACGGATAGCCTAATATCTGGGCATAGGCGGGGTTGCAGAACAAGATGCGGTTGTCCTGATGGACGACAATCCCCTGTACCGATCCTTCGACTATGTCGCGCAGGCGCTGTTCGTTGGTGCGCAGCGCCTGTTCAATGTCACGCGCCTCCGTCACGTCGCGCCCTTCCACCATCAGGCGGACCGTACCGGCACCGTCGCGCACGATGGGCGTGACCGACAGGTCAAATACCAGGGGAGCGCCCGTTTCGGGGCCCGTCGCCACATCGAAACGGACGGTGGCCCCCTGGCAGGCCGCCTGCACCGCAGAATGCAGCCGGTCGCGAGCCTCTGGCGCACCCCGCCACCAGGGCGTCTCCCACAAGGGCATGCCGGTCACCGCGGCCGGTCCCAGATCACCGACGCGCAGGGCAGCCCGGTTTGCGGCCAGCACCGTGCCGGCGCCATCCAGGACGATCAGGACCTGCGAGGTGCTGTTGAAATAGGCTGCAAACAGCCGGTTCTCACCGGCCATTCCGTCCAGGCCCGGCTCCAGTCCCATATTGTCCGACACCATCTTGACGGTTTCCCCCTATTGTCCCTGCGGCGCGGACGCGGGACGTCTTATTCGCGCGGACCGGGGAATGATGGGTCCGCCCCGGACACAGCGGATGGTGACGGCCATTTTTGCTGGAAAAACAAAGGCCCGGCAACAGATTGTTGCCGGGCCTCCGCAATCAACTGCCGGTGATGATCGCCATCAGGTCGATTGAGCGTCGCCGTGACCGTTCAGCCGCTGGGCCAGTGCCGCCTGCAGGAACCGGTCCAGGTCGCCGTTCAGCACGCCGGCGCTGTCGGACGTTTCCACACTGGTGCGCAGGTCCTTCACCAACTGATAGGGCTGCAGCACATAGGAACGGATCTGGTGGCCCCAGCCGATATCGGTCTTGGTGGCTTCCAGGGCGTTGGCCGCTTCCTCGCGCTTGCGCAGTTCCATTTCATAGATGCGGGCGCGCAGCATGTCCCAGGCCTTGGCCCGGTTCTTGTGCTGGCTGCGTTCCTGCTGGCACGACACCACGATCCCGGTGGGAATGTGGGTGAAGCGCACAGCCGAATCCGTCTTGTTGACGTGCTGGCCGCCGGCACCGCTGGCGCGGAACGTATCGACCTTCACATCCTTCTCGTTGATCTCGACATTGATCTTGTCGTCGATCACCGGGGTGACGGAAACGGAGGAGAAGGAGGTGTGGCGCCGCGCCTGGCTGTCAAACGGGCTGATGCGCACCAGACGATGCACGCCCGTTTCAGACTTCAGCCAGCCATAGGCGTTGTGGCCCTTGATCTGGATGGTGGACGATTTGATCCCGGCTTCTTCGCCGTTGGTCTCGTCCAGCAGTTCGACCTTGTAATCATGCTGTTCGGCCCAGCGCGTATACATGCGCAGCAGGATCAGCGCCCAGTCCTGGGCCTCCGTGCCACCGGCGCCGGCATTCACTTCCAGGAAGGCGTCATTGGCATCGGCCTCGCCGGAAAGCAGGCTTTCCAGCTCCATCTTGGCGGCACGATCCTTCAGGCCCAGAATGGCGTTCTCAGCGTCGGTGATCATATCCTGATCACCCTCGGCCTCGGCCATTTCCAGAAGTTCCAGATTGTCCTTCAGATCGCGTTCCAGCTGACGGGTACCGGTCAGGCCGGACTCAAGCTGGTTTTTTTCCCGCAACAGCTTCTGGGCGCGCTCGGCGTCGTTCCAGAGGTTGGGGTCTTCGGTCAGTGCGACAAGCTCGTCGAGGCGGAACAGGGATTTCTCCCAGTCAAAGATGCCTCCTCAGCAGGACCAGAGACTGTTCGACAGCCTCCGTCACCGCCTGGATTTCGGCGCGCATGGGCGTGCTCCAGATCTTGAATGACAAGGCCGACCCCCAAAAAGGCCCGGGGGCGGCCACGTTGCGAAGCGGCTTATGTACCCCCGGATGCCGCCGAGGCCAAGCCCCTTCCCAACATGGCCGCCCCCAGTCTCTGGGACGGTCCCGTTCAGAAGACCATCAAATCAGAAGCGGTAACCGACGCCGACACCGATGATCCAGGGGTTCAGCTTGGTATCGGCATAGATCTTGGAAGCCAGACCGGCATCGACCGTCACGTCCGTCTTCAGCCACAGCTTCTTGACGTCCAGGTTCAGCGACCACTTGTTGTTCAGCTCGACATCGACGCCGGCCTGGGCCGCCACGCCGAAATTGTTGTCATAGCTGATGCTCTTGGCAGCGCCCGGATCCTCACCGTAGAAAATGGTGTAGTTGATGCCGGCGCCGACATAGGGGCTGATCTTGCCCTTCGGGTTGAAATGGTACTGCAGGGTCAGGGTCGGCGGCAGCAGCCACACATCACCCAGATCGACCGAAGCGCCCAGCGGCGAGCCCTTGGCGGCGATGGCATTGTGGTGGGTCGTGCCCAGGATCAGTTCGGCGGCCAGGTTATCGGTGAAGAAGTAGCTGAAATCCAGCTCCGGCACGACGGAGTCGTCAACCGAGGCCTTGCCGGCAATGGCGGTGCTACCCAGCTTCAGGCTGCTGCTCTCGTCGGGGGTGACATAGATCACACGGCCACGCACGAGCAGATCCCCGGCGGCCTTCTCGGCCTGGGCGGGCATGGCGGCAACGGCGGCGACAGTCAGCGCGGCGGCAACCGCCGGAACAGCGAACTTCTTCATGGAATAGGCTCCTATATTGTCTGCCGGCGGAATGTTTCCTTCGGCATATTTTGGCGCAGCTTCATGCGTCGTCTTCGAGGACCGTTTATAGGCCTTCGACGCGGATGCTTCTCTGACTTGGATCAATTTATCGTGCGACCAAAATGGCTGTCGAATAGTGAAACATTGGAAACCGCCGCCGCTGCGGGGCGGGTCATTCCGCCGCAGTGGCCCGTGGCCGGGGCAGTCGGGCCTGGGCATCGGCCAGGATGGCATCCATGGCGGCCAGGGCCGTATTCATGGGCTGACCCGCCCGCAAAAGGGCCAGACAATCGCGCAAAGCCTGCGCATCTGCGGGAAAACCCACGGCATCCAGCCCGTCGGCAAGGCGCAGCGCCAGCCGCCGGATCGCCCCCACATCCGGCTGCGGACCGTCACTGTCGACGGGTCGCAGATGCTGGCGCGCCTCAGCAACATTCTGTGCGGCAAGCGTCAGCAATGTGTCGATGGCGGGTCCGCCCAGCTTGCTGCGCAAACCGGCCAGGGGGCCCGTATCGGCCGGGCGCGCGGCCGGCGCCGCCGCCACCTCCGCCGCCCCTCCCACCGCAACCGCACCGACACCGTCCGGCGGGATGTGCCGGGCCAGCATCGCCAGCATCTCTTCCAGCTTGATGGGCTTGGACAGGAATCCCTGCATGCCCACCGCGCGGCTGCGGGCCACCGTTTCCGGCAGGACATTGGCCGTCAGGGCCACGACCGGCACATCGGCCATGGGCCCGCCCGACGCGCGCAGCCGCGCCGTCGTCTCGAACCCGTCCAGCCCCGGCATGCCGATATCCATCAGCACCAGCCGGACCGGCAGGCTCTCCAGCAGGCGCAGGGCCGTTTCCCCATCTTCCGCGGTCGTGACATGAATGCCCTGGCGGGTCAGCAGCTGGCTCGCCACAAACTGGTTCACCTGGTCATCCTCGACCAGCAGGATCTGCGGGCGGCTGGTCCAGTAGGGCAGCAGGCGGGCGCCGGTGGGTTGCACGGGTGCTGCGGCCAGGGGCATCGGCAGGTCCAGGGTGAAGACCGTGCCATGGCCGGGCGCGCTGTCCACCTGGATGGCACCGCCCATCATGTCGATCAGCCGCTTGCAGATGGCCAGGCCCAGCCCGACCCCGCCAAAGCGGCGGCTGTTTCCGGCTTCGGCCTGATAGAAGGCGTCGAAGATGCGCGGCAGCTTGTCCGGGTCGATGCCGATGCCGGTATCCGCGATGGTGATGCGCAGCGCCACCGCGGCGGGTGGGGCGCCGCCGGGGCGCGTCGCGGGCGGGGGCCGGCGCGTCACCTCCACCCGCAGGCCGCCCCGCTCGGTGAACTTGATGCCGTTACCGATCAGGTTCAGCAGGATCTGACGCAGGCGCGCTGGATCGACGCTGACATGGCGGGGCACATCGGGGGCAATCACCAGATCCAGCGACAGGCCGCTGGCCGAGGCGCGGCCCGCCATCAGGTCGATGGCGTCATGCAGGCGCTGGTGCAGGTCCACCGGCTGCGGCACCAGCGACAGGTGCCCCGCCTCGATCCGGGTGATGTCCAGCAGATCGTCCAGCAGCGCCAGCATCGACTGGCCCGCCTTTTCCATCACCTCCAGCACCTTGCGCTGCGCGGCCCCGCCGGCCACGGGCTGACTTTCCAGGATTTCCAGCCCGCCCAGCACGGCATTGACGGGGGTGCGGATCTCGTGGCTGACGGCTGCCAGGAACACCGATTTGGCCCGGTTGGCCGCGTCGGCCGTCTGGGCGGCACGGTCGCGCTCCTGCGCCACGCGGGCATTCTCGGCCGCTTCCTGTTCCAGCCGGTGCTGCAATCGTTCGTTGCTGATGACCATGATGGCGATGGAGCCCACCACCAGCCCCAGCGTGGCCAGCAGGAAATTCAGCGACGCGGCCGGATTGGCCGCGAACAGTCCCCCGGCTTGGGGATGCATCAGGATATCGATGATGCGGTAGGTCATCACCACGGCCATGCTGCCGAAGATCACCACCATCACCACCCACAGGCGGGGCGTCGCGGTGCGGCCATAGCGCCAGCATTCATAGGCGACAAGCAGCTTCATGCAGACCAGCCAGATGGTGGTGATGACCGACCGCAGGATGATGTCGTCGCGCGTGAACACGTCATAGGTCAGGACGGCGGTCACCAGCGCCAGCGATCCCGCCACCAGGCCCGTGCGCGCCGGCCTTCCATAGAACAGCCGCAGCCCCCCCAGCAGGGCGACATGCGAGGAGCCGACAATGGCATTGCCCGCCATCACCGAGATCCAGAGCGGGAAGAACGCGCGCCCCGCCACCAGCGCCACGCCGCTGGCCCCCAGGATGACACCGATGGTCAGCAGACCCAGGCCCGGCACGGCCCGCTGCCGCCACCAATAGATGATCATGGCGACGCCAAGCCCCAGCCCGACCACCGCAAAGGTGACCAGTTGGGTCGTGATGTCCAGGGTAACCACCAAATCCATACCAGCCACCCGCACTGCCCTGCGAACAGTTCAACCATGTCCCCGCCCGCTTGTCACGGGCGGCTTCGCGCCCGGCGCCGGGCAACAAAAAAGGCCGCCCCGGTGGGAGCGGCCTTTCCGTTGGTCCAGAACAACCGGTCAGACATCCAGCAGGATGCGCTCCGGGTTCTCGATGCATTCCTTGACGCGCACCAGGAAGGTCACGGCCTCGCGGCCGTCGATGATGCGGTGGTCATAGGACAGGGCCAGATACATCATGGGACGCACTTCGACCTTGCCGTTCACGACGACGGCGCGGTCCATGGTCTTGTGCATGCCCAGGATGCCGGACTGCGGCGTGTTCAGGATCGGCGTCGACATCAGCGAGCCATAGACACCACCGTTGGAGATGGTGAAGGTGCCGCCCGACAGGTCTTCCATGGACAGCTTGCCGTCACGGGCCTTCTTGCCCAGCTCGCCGATGGTCTTTTCCACGCCGGCAAAGGACAGCTTGTCGGCATCGCGGACGACCGGAACCACCAGACCCTGCGGCGTGCCGACGGCAACACCGATGTCGTAATAGTTCTTATAGACCAGGTCGGTGCCGTCGATCTCCGCGTTCACCGCCGGCAGCTCCTTCAGGGCCACCAGGCAGGCCTTCACGAAGAAGGACATGAAGCCCAGCTTCACGCCATGCTTCTTCTCGAACGCGTCCTTCAGCTGGTTGCGCATGGCGATCACGTTCGTCATGTCCACCTCGTTGAAGGTGGTCAGCATGGCGGCCGTGTTCTGCGCTTCCTTCAGGCGCTCGGCGATGCGCTGGCGCAGACGGGTCATGCGCACGCGTTCCTCGCGGTCAGCCTTGGCGCGCGGACCCGACGGGGCCGGGGCGGGCTTGGGCGCAGGGGCGGCGACCGGGGCCGGGGCGGCCTTCGCCGTCTCGATCGTGGCCAGCACGTCACCCTTGGTCACGCGGCCATCCTTGCCGGTGCCGGCGATGGCGCCCGTGTCGACGCCATTGTCGGCGGCGATCTTGGCGGCGGCCGGCATGACCGGGGCCGTGGCGGCCGGCGCGGTCTGAACCGCGGCCGGGATGGGGGCGGCAGCCGGAGCCGCCGCGGCGGCCGGGGCCGGGGCGGCGCCCGACCCTTCACCGATGGTGCCCAGCAGGGCGCCGACGGCGACATTGGCGCCTTCACCGGCGACGATCTCGCTCAGCACGCCGGCGGCCGACGCGTTGACTTCCAGCGTCACCTTGTCGGTTTCCAGTTCCACCAGGGCGTCGTCGACATTGATGGCGTCGCCGACCTTCTTCAGCCAGCGGGCAACCGTCGCTTCCGTGACCGATTCGCCCAGGGTGGGCACCTTGATTTCCGTCGCCATGTTCTGTGGCCTTCGTGTTTGGATGGTCTGTTTGGATGGGGTTGTCGGCGGATCAGATCGTCAGCGCGTCGTCCAGAAGCTTTGCCTGCTCCTGGTTGTGGCGCTTCAGAAGGCCGGTGGCGGGGGCGGCCGAATCCGGACGGCCGGCATATTTCGGACGACCCGCCTTGTGACCGATGCTGGTCAGCACCTTCTCGATGCGGCGATCGGCGAACAGCCAGCCACCCTGGTTCTCCGACTCCTCCTGGCACCAGACGACGTCGGCATTCGGGTACTTGGCCAGTTCCAGGGCCAGCGCGTCGGCGGGGAACGGATAGAGCTGTTCCAGGCGGACGATGGCAATGTCCTTGACGCCCCGGTTCTCGCGCTCCTGGAACAGGTCGTAATAGACCTTGCCGGAGCAGAGCACGACGCGGCGGATCTTGTCGTTCGACACCAGATCCACGCCCGTTTCGTAAAGAACGCGGTGGAAGGTCTGGTCGGCGGAGAACATCTCCAGCGGCGACACGGCCAGCTTGTGACGCAGCAGCGACTTCGGCGACATGATGATCAGCGGCTTGCGGAAGTCGCGATGGATCTGCCGGCGCAGGGCATGGAAGTAATTGGCCGGGGTCGTGATGTTGCAGACCTGCCAGTTATCTTCCGCCGAGCCCTGCAGGAAGCGCTCCAGACGGGCGGAGCTGTGCTCCGGACCCTGGCCTTCCATGCCGTGCGGCAGCAGCATGACCAGACCAGACATGCGCAGCCACTTCGATTCGGCGCTGCTGATGAACTGGTCGATGATGACCTGGGCGCCATTGACGAAGTCGCCGAACTGGGCTTCCCAGATGGTCAGGGCGCGCGGTTCCGTCAGCGAGAAACCATATTCGAAGCCCAGCACGGCCGCTTCCGACAGCGGGCTGTCATGCACTTCGAAGGTCGCCTGCTTGTCCGGGCGGATGAAATTCAGGGGAACGAACTTGTTCTCGTTCACCTGGTCGACCAGCACGCAATGGCGGTGGGAGAAGGTGCCGCGGCCCACATCCTGGCCAGACAGGCGGACGGTATAACCTTCGACCAGCAGCGTGCCGAAGGCCAGCGCCTCGCCCGTGGCCCAGTCGATGCCCTGGCCGCTCTCGATGGCTTCCTGCTTCGCCTTCAGCTGGCGGGCGACCTTGGAATTGACATTGAAGTCCGAAGGCGTCTTGCACAGGGCCAGACCCACTTCCTTCAGCAGGTCCATGCCGACGGCAGTGTTGCCGCGGGCGACATCGGCCGGGGCCGGGGACAGGCCCGCCCACTTGCCTTCCAGCCAGTCGGCCTTGTTGGGCTTGTAGGAATTGGCGGCCTGGAATTCCTGCTCCATCTGGGCATTGAACTCGGCCACGAACGCGTCGCCCTCCGCCTGGGTGATGACACCCTCGGCGACCAGCTGGTTGACGTAGAGCGCGCGGGTCGTCGTCTGCTTGGCGATGGTCTTGTACATCAGCGGCTGCGTGAACGCCGGCTCGTCGCCCTCATTATGGCCCTGGCGGCGATAGCAGACGATATCGACCACGACATCCTTCAGGAACTTCTGACGGAATTCGATGGCGATGCGGCTGACATGGATGACGGCTTCGGGATCGTCGCCATTGACATGGAAGATCGGGGCCTGGATCGACTTGGCCACTTCCGTGGGGTACGGGCCGCCACGGCTATATTGCGGGGCGGTGGTGAAGCCGATCTGGTTGTTGATGATGAAATGGATGATGCCGCCCGTGCGGTAGCCCTTCAGTTCGGACAGCAGCAGCGTTTCGGGCACCAGACCCTGGCCGGCAAAGGCGGCGTCGCCATGCAGCAGCACGCCCAGCACCTGGTTGCGGCTTTCGTCCGACGGCGGCACCTGGCCGGAAATCTGGCACTGCTTGGCGCGCACGCGGCCGCAGACGACCGGGTTCACGACTTCCAGATGCGACGGGTTGGGCGACAGCGACAGATGGATGGTGTTGCCGTCGAAATCACGGTCGCTGGAAGTCCCCATATGGTACTTCACGTCGCCGGAGCCCTGCACATCTTCCGGGTTCGCGGGATTGCCCTGGAACTCGCTGAAGATGGCCTTGAAGGGCTTGCCCATGACATTGGCCAGCACGTTCAGGCGGCCACGGTGGGCCATGCCCAGCACGATCTCCTGCAGGCCCAGCTGGCCGCCGCGCTTCATCACCTGTTCCAGCGCCGGGACCAGCACTTCGCCGCCTTCCAGGCCGAACCGCTTGGTGCCCGTCCACTTCACCTGACAGAAGCGTTCGAACCCTTCGGCGGCCGTCAGGCGCTGCAGGATGGCCTTCTTGCCATTGGTGGTGAAATCGGTCTGGTTGCGGATGCCCTCGATGCGGCTCTGGATCCAGGCCTTCTGCTCGGGGTCCTGGATATGCATGAACTCGACGCCGATATGGCCGCAATAGGTGCGCTGCAGGGCGTCGACGATCTGGCGCAGGGTGGCGACCTCCATCCCCAGCACCTGATTGATGAAGATCGGACGGTCCAGGTCGGCGTCGGTGAAGCCGTGATGGCGGTAATCCAGCTCCACATGGTCGGCCCGCTTGTCCATGCCCAGCGGGTCCAGCTTGGCCAGCAGATGGCCGCGCACGCGGTAATTACGGATCAGCATCAGGGCGCGGATGCTGTCCAGCTGCGCCTGACGGACCTGTTCGGGGGTGAAACCCTGCACAACGGGGGCCGCGGCGGCCGGCGTCGGGGCGGCCTTGTCACCCTTGCCGGGCTTGGCCGGCGGGGGCGCGTCCGGATCGGGGGCACCGATCACCTTCGCCGTGGCCTTGGCCCACGACGCGCCGTTCAGTTCGGCCAGGATGGCATGTCCGTCATCGCCCAGTTCGGCGAAGAAGGATTGCCAGCTCGCGTCGACCGAGGTCGGGTCCTGCCGGTAGCGGGCGTAGAGTTCCGCGATGAAGGTTCCGTTGGCGCCGAAAAGGAAGGAGAGGCGCTCGCTCGGGGCTTGATCGTAGGGGGCCATTTGGGGTTCCGGTCGGAAAAGCCGTGACACAGGGATATGTCAGGCCAGGGTGCAAAGGCTTGAAATTCCGCGACGGTTTTACGTCAGTGCATCGGTGTCATCAATATGCAGGTCTGCCTAGGCAGCCTTTTGCCGTGAGCACGGGTAGCATGACCATAGAGACAAAGGTCGATTGAAAACCGCGCGACCGTGCTAAACATAGTCTCAATCGGTGCCATATCCAGGGAATTCCAGGGAATTTTCACCCATGACACGTCAGCCCCGCGCCGAACTCGCCAAAGCCGTCCTGCACGAAGCCCGCAAACTGGTGGCTGACCACGGGCTGGCCGCGTTGACAGCAAGGACTTTGGCCCACGCCGTGGGCTGTTCCGTCGGCACTCTTTATAATCTCTATCCAAATCTGGACACGGTGCGCCTGCACCTGAATGCCGAGTTGCTGGACCGGTTGCAGGTGGTGATGAAGGCGGCCGATGATGCCGTGCCCCCCGACGCGGCGGTGGAAACGCGGCTGCTGGCCCTGGCCAATGCCTATCTCTCCTTCGCGCGCTCCAACCTGAACCTGTTCCAGACCCTGATCGACAATCGCCCACCCGTGCTGACCGAACCCCTACCCGAATGGCAGCTGGAACGCATCACGCGCCTGCGCCGGGGGGTGGAGGCGGCGGTATCGCCGCTGATCCCCAACGCCACGCCGGCCCGGCTGGAACGCGCCGCCGCCACGGCCTGGGCCTCGGTCAACGGGCTGGTGGAAGGCATCGTGTCCGGCAACATCGCCCCCATCAGCAATGCCGATCCGGACCTGCTGATGGCCGAACTGGTGGAAACCCTGGCGGCCGGTCTGCGCGCGCGGGGATAGCGCTTGTCAGCGCGCTCGCTATTGGCGATGATACCGGGATGAAGCTTTTCATACCGATGTCCGTGCTGAAGGTAATCCAAGGCATGCCGGTGCAGGATGGAAAGGCCCTGCGGGCAAAGATCGGCCAGTTTACTGATGATCCCTACAAGCCCTATCCCTGGGCCAAGGCGTTCGGCAAAGGGGAGGGACGCATCAGGCATGGCCAATGGCGCGCCTTGTATGAAATCAATCAAGGTGAGTTGAGAATTACCATTGTCCGTGTCGGGCACCGAAAGGAAGTCTACCGATGAACGCGATCACGATCCGCCCTCTTCGGGAAGATGCCGACACCGTTACCTTGAGCCGCGCCGATTTCGAGGCTATGGCGGCGGCCTTGGAGGATGCGGCGGACATTGACGATATCCGCCAGGCACGAGAGCGCATCCTGCGTGGTGAGGATGAATTGCTGCCTTTCGAATTGGCGGAACAGATTCTGGACGGCATGCATCCGGTCAAGGCCTTCCGCCAATATCGTGGCCTTAGTCAGCGTGCCTTGGCCAAGGAATGCGATATCTCGCCTTCATACCTGTCGGAGATCGAATCAGGGCGCAAGCCGGGCAGCGTAGATGCCATGGTTAAGCTGTCGAAGACGCTTCGGGTCCCGCTGGAAAACCTTTTGCCCACCGAACGCGCGGAATGACCGGTACCGTCATTGGCCGTCTTACGGCCGGGGTCCTCAGCCTTCTGCTGGCACTGCCCGCCGCAGGGCAAGTCCGCGATGCCACGTTGCTGTCCAACCGTCTGTGCGGATCGCTGACCGTCGCCATCGACGCCGTGCCCGGCAAGGGGCCGGCCTTTCTGCGCTCCTACGACGATGTCTCCGGACAGGGCGCGCCGACGCTGGATGTGCTGAAGAATGCCGCCTTCACCTATGATAATGCCCTGGCCGCCATCGCCCTGGTTGCCTGCGGCCGCGCGGGGAAGGCCAGGCGCATCGGCGACGCGCTGCTGTCGGCGGTGGACAATGACCGGCTGGGCCCGCAGGGCCGTCTGCGCAACACCTACCGCGCCGGCCCGCAGCAGGAATTCCCCGTCCCGCCCAACGGCTGGTGGAACGCCAAGCGTCAGTCCTGGCAGGAAGATGATTATCAGGTGGCCACGGCCACGGGTAATGTCGCCTGGGCCGGCCTGGCCCTGCTGACCCTGGCCGACGCGCTGGGGGAGCCGAAATACCGCGACGGGGCCGCAAAGCTGGGCGCCTGGGCCCTGGCCAACACGGCCGATACCAGGGGGCCGGGCGGCTTCACCGGCGGCATCCATGGCTATGATACCGGCTCCGTGCGCCTGACCTGGAAATCCACCGAACATAATGTCGATCTGGTGGGTCTGTTCGCCTGGCTGGAAAGGGCCGGCGCCAAGGGTGGCGACTGGGTGGCGGGCCGGGCGGCGGCCACGGGCTTCCTGACCAGGATCTGGCGGGCCGACGCCGGTTATTTCCCCACAGGCACCCTGCCCGACGGGGTCACCGTGAATGACGGTAATTCCGGCCTGGATGCCCAGCTCTGGCCCCTGATGCTGCCCGATGCCCCGCCCGACTGGCGCCGCGCACTTGCCTATGCCGACCGGGCGCATGGGCTGGCCGGCGGCTATGATTTCAATGCCGACCGTGACGGGGTCTGGGTGGAAGGCACCGCGCAGGCGGCACTCGCCTGGCGCATCGCCGGCGACACTGCCCGCGCCGACGCGCTGCTGTCCGGCCTGACCGCCGATATCAGCCCCGGCGGCTATCTCTGGGCCACGCGCGGGGACAGGGTGACGACCGGCTTCGCCATCGGCCCCGACAGCAAGGAGGCCGACCTTTATTATTTCCACCAGCCGCATCTGGGCGCCACAGCCTGGGCCGTGCTGGCGGCCAAAGGTTGGAACCCGTTCACGGGCAAGACCGTCGGACCTTGAGGGGGCCCGCCACTTCTGGAACACTGCCACACTCGGCAATCCAAACCAGAAGAAATCCCCATGCGCCCCTTCCTGCTTGTCCCGGTCGCCGCCCTGTCGCTGCTGGCCGCCTCGCCTGCGCTGTCCGCCGACGCCCCGGCCAAACGCCCGACCCCGGCAGAGGTGCTGGCGGCCTCGCCCGCATCGGACTGGCGGGCGCCCGTGCCGGAGAACACGCTTTATCTCCAGCTTCCCGCCGGCCGCGTGGTCATTGAACTGGCCCCCGGATTCGCGCCCGTGCATGTGGACAACATGCGCAAGCTGGCGCGGGAGAACTGGTATGACGGCACCTTCATCGTGCGCGTCCAGGATAATTACGTGACCCAATGGGGCATGCCGGATGAGACGCCCAAGCCGATGAAGACGGCCCTGGACAAGCTGGCGCCGGAATTCACGGTCAAGGGCGGGGCCAAAACCCTGCCCTTTGCCAAGCTGCCCGACCCCGACGCCTACGCGCCGGAAGTGGGGATCAGCGACATCTTCCCCGCCGCCCGCGATCCGAAATCGGGGGAGGCGTGGATGGCCCATTGCTATGGCATTGTCGGGGTCGGGCGCGGCCTGCCGCTGGACAGCGGCAGCGGGGCGGAACTTTACACCGTCATCGGCCATTCCCCGCGCCCGCTGGACCGGGTCATCACCCTGGTCGGGCGCGTGCTGAAGGGGATGGAACTGCTGACGGCGCTGCCCCGCGGCACGGGTCCCCTGGGTTTCTATGAAAACCCCGACCAGCGCGTACCGATCACATCCGTCCGTCTGGCCGCCGACGTGCCGGAAGCGGAACGGGAGAAGATCGAGGTCCTGTCCGGACAGTCAGAGAGCTATGTGAAATGGCGCGAGGCCCGGCGCTTCCGCCAGGATGATTTCTTCGTGCGCGCGGCCGAGCATATCGACCTGTGCAACGCCATGCCGCCCGTGCGCGCGGTGAAGCCGTAAGCAAGGCAGCCCCCCGGTCGGCCGCAGACGGCGGCCGGGGGCCCTACCCCCGCGCGGCTTCCGCCTGCTGCTTCCTTGCCAGCCGCGGCTCACCAAACAGATAGCCCTGGCCGAAATCGATATAGAGATCCAGCAGCTCGACCAGCTGCGGCTCCGTCTCGATCTTCTCCACGATCAGGTCGATATTGTTGCGGTCCAGCTGCTGGCGCAGGTCGCGCACGACGCGCGGGTCGGCAAAGCGGCCATCCGGGTCCAGCAGCCGGGCCGCGTCCAGCTTGACGAAGCGGATTTCGTGCCGGGCCAGCTCGTTCCAGTCCAGGTCCAGGCTGGTCACCTGATCCATGGAGAAGCGGAAGCCCAGGCGGCGCAGGCCATCCAGGAAGCCCGTGGCGAACAGCCCGCCCTGCATCAGGTCATGCTGCGACAGCTCGAACACCAGCTTGGTGGTCAGGTTGGGGTTCTGCCCCATATAGCTGAGGAATTCCCGCATGAAGGCGGCATCGTTCAGCGTCGCAGCGGAGATGTTGCAGAAGAAGCCGACATTCTGGTGCCGCTTCTCCGTCTCCCGCAGCAGCTGCATGCAGCGGAACAGCAGCAGATTGTCGATGGTGGCCATCAGGCCCGCCTCGGCCGCCACGCCCAGATATTGCTCTGGCAGCAGGTAATGCGGCTGGCCGCCGGCGTCCAGGCCGGCACGGATGCGGGAGAACAGTTCGTAATAGCGGTGCTTGCGCTGCGGCAGGCTGACGACCGGCTGCAGGAAGATATCCACCTGGTCGGTACGCAACGCCTCGCGCACCTGATCCAGCGTGGCCAGGGCGTCGTCGGCGACGGCCGGCGGGGTGCGGCTGGCGAACAGGGGTCCGGCCTCCGCCGCCGCCACCGCCGGCACAGCGCCGCGCGGCGCGGGCGGCAACCGGTCGGCCAGCCGCTCCAGCACGCGCGCCTCCGACAGCACGGCCGCCACCTCTCCGCGCTCGGCATGCACGGGCGGGGCGGGCCCGCGCAGGGCGGTCAGTTCGGCCTGCTGTTCCTCCACCAGACTTTCCAGGTCCCACAGCCGGACTTCCAACCGGGCGCGTTCCTCGCGCCGGGCCCAGAATTCATGCAGCAGCCCGCCAAAGACCAGGATCACCAGCCCGAACAGCAGCGACAGATGCCCGTCGCCCCCCGACAGGGGCAGGGTCAGCGCCACGACCAGGGCCAGGGCCACATAGACGGCGGCGAACACCAGATGGCGGAACCAATGCATGCACCAATCCCCACGTTTATACCGGGGGACATAATATATGCCTCCCGGTACGGCGGCGACCGCCGCCGCGCCGCTCGTGCGGCGTAAGCCAAGCCAACGGATGTTGGCGCCGGCGATCGAGGCCCGGTGATCGGTGACGATCACCGGGAAAAGCGATCAGACTCTGTGATCGGCCCCCACGGCATCGGCCACGCGGGCAAAGCCGTGCGCAGCCAGGCACCCGGCCAGTTCCGTCTTGATCCGCGTCACCAGGCCCGGCCCCTGATAGGCCAGCGCCGAATAAAGCTGCACCAGGCTGGCCCCGGCGCGGATCTTGGCATAGGCGTCGGTGCCTGACGCCACGCCGCCCACGCCGATCAACGGCAGCTTGCCGCCCAGCAGCTTGTAGAATTCGCCCAGCACGCGCGTGGATGCCTCCAGCAGCGGCCGCCCCGACAGGCCGCCGGCTTCGGCCGCCAATGCTGCCGGAATGGCGGCGGGCCGGGCCAGGGTGGTGTTGGACACGATCATGCCGTCGATGCCGCTGTCCAGCACGACGGCGGCGATATCGGCCTTGTCTTCATCCGTCAGGTCCGGGGCGACCTTCAGCAGCAGCGGCGGCGTCACGCCCGTGCTGGCGCGGGCTTCCAGGCACTGGCCCAGCAGGTCGGCCAGCGCGTCGCGCGATTGCAGCGTGCGCAGGCCCGGCGTGTTGGGGGAGGAGACATTGACGACCAGATAATTGGCCAGCGGAGCCACGCGGCGGATACAGGCGGTATAGTCGCTGGCCGCGTCCACCGTATCCTTGTTCTTGCCGACATTGGCGCCCACGATGCCCGGCCGGCCCCAGCGGGCCTCCAGCCGCGCCGCATAGGCGTCCAGGCCCTGGTTGTTGAAGCCGAAGCGGTTGATGACGGCCTGGGCCGTGGGCACGCGGAACAGGCGCGGCTTGGGGTTGCCGTCCTGCGGCCGCGGCGTCACCGTCCCGCATTCGACAAAGCCGAAGCCCAGGCGCAGCATGGCGTCCGGCACTTCCGCATTCTTGTCGAACCCGGCCGCCAGCCCGATGGGATTGGGGAAATCCAGACCGAAGACGGATGTGGCCAGCGCGTCCGGATCGGTGCGCCCGCCGCCCGGCATCAGGCCCGTCTTCAGGGCGGATATGGTCAGGTTGTGCGCCTTCTCGGCGTCCATCGCCATCAGCAGGGGGCGGACCAGCGGATAGAAATCGATCATGCGACACCTTCCGTAGCATGCGGGGGAAGCACATGCAGACCGTCATCCGCCAGGGGCAGCGGATCGACTCGGGTCACGGCCGCCGGCAGCAGGGGACCATAAAGATGGGGAAACAGCTGGCCGCCCCGCGACGGCTCCCACTTCAACGCCGCACCACAAGCGTCCGGATCGACGGTCAGCAGCAGCAGGCCCGCCTGACCCTTGCGGTGCCGGGCGGCACTTTCCGGCAGCTGCGCGCCTGTCGAGAAATGGATGAAGCCGTCGGCCTTGTCCTGGGAGGAGCCGTCATAGCGGCCAAGGGCCAGGGCGGCCTGCCATTCATCGGCGCGGCACATATGGAAGATGGGAGCGGCCATGATGTCCATGGAAGACGGGTGGGATCGTGTCGCGGCCAACCTAATCCGAAAGCCCGGCATTCGCCAGCACGGCCGCGCCGCCGGACCATACTTATAGCAACGGTCATAATTGATGACCGGTGATACGGCGGCGACTGCCGCCGCGCGGGCCCATGCCCGCGTAAGCCCGAGCCTGCGGACGCAGGCGCCCGGCGCTTGAGGGAACGCGCATAACCCGGCGCCTGTGGGCGGCATTGCAAGCGCCACGCGCATACACGGGTATAACCATGTACTTATGAATAGTTTTGAAAACTATACGTCTGCACAGTGGTGGAAGTCCGCACCCCCCGCCTATAGTTATTCATCCACAGGGCGGATGGGTGTTGCGACCACCTGGCCACCCAATACAGTTCCAGGAGTAACCGTCATGAAGGACGCGGCCCGCATGTTCCCTGAAGTCAATGAAGCGATGCTGAGTGATCGTATGCGTTTCGCTTTGAATGAAGTGGAGCAGATGGGCATTCGTGGCCTGACGGCTGTTCCTGTTAAGCCAACGCAAGAGATGTTGACCGCCGGCGCCCGCGCTGGACAGATCAGCATCGAGGCGGTGATGGCCGTTTACACGGCCATGTTACGGGCTGCCGACTGACTGCGGCGGCCTTTTCTGGACCGAGAGGGTCCTTTCATCTTTGATCTCTTTCCTGTTCCGTAGTTCCTGCCTTGCGCCGTCTTCGACCCTGTCGAAGACGGCGTTTCTTTATTCCCGTCGGCCACGCTCCTTCACTTTGGCAGATGGAAGGCCGCCGGCCCGGCACTTGCGGGAACACGCCATCTCCCTGGATCGGTCGCGATCATGAGATTGCGCTGTTATACCAGCGGCGCCTACATACATAGGCTTGGCTACGCCGCACGAGCGGCGCGGCGGCGGTCGCCGTCGTACCATCGGCCATGAATTATGACCGATGGCGTTATTCCCGATAGAAGCAGAAACCCGACAGCAGCAGATGCGGCAACCGGCCCGCCGCCCAGGCGGGCGGCTCCGCGCCCTCGGCATGGAACCGCGTGGCGCCCGCGGTGGGATCGCCGGATACGGCGATGCGCCGGGCCACGCGCAGGGCAGCGGCAAAGGCAGGGTTGTTGCTGTCCACCGACAGCATGGCCCCATGGTCCGGATCGGCCGGGTTCCAGACCGGGAACAGCACCCCGTCGCGGACAATCCCGGCCAGGGTGCGTCCGGGCTGCACCGCCCGGGCATTATGGGCCACGGCGGCCAGGGCCTCCATGGCCCGCACACCCTGATGACGGCCCATGGCCCAGATGGCACGGGCCAGCGCGTCGGTCCCGGTATCGGGGTCGGACCGGATGACGGGACCGTCAGGCTCGGCACGCAGGGCGGGGCGGGTCATCGCACACCCCCATCGGCCAGACGGCCATCCAGCTTGGTCTCGATACGCAGCAGATGCGCCGTCAACCGGTCCTCCAGCGCCGTGACGACCGTGATGGAGGCATAGTTCTTCGCCACTTCCAGCTTATAGGCGGCCAGCGCCTCGCGAAGCTGGATCGATGTCGTCTCCAGGCCACGGCGGATCGGGTCCAGCGCCTGATCGGCCTCCCGGCGCGTCTGCTGCACCAGCCAGAACAGGCCGGCCAGGGCCGGGACCTCGATGGCCGTGATCCACCAGATCAGGTCCAGGGGTGGGGGGGCGGCGGGCATGATGGATATCCTTTCACTATGATGGCCGCCGACCGGCGACCCGCCGCGCGTGCGGCGTGAGCCAAGCCGCCGGATGGCGGCGCCCGGCGACTGAGGGAACGCGAAATCTCCCTTGATCGGTCACGATCAAGATTGAAGGCCGGCGACCGCCGGCCCGCGCCCCCATGGGCGCGTAAGCCAAGCCGCCGGATGGCGGCGCCCGGCGACTGAGGGAACGCGAAACCTCCCTTGATCGGTCACGATCAAGGGAGATTGGTTTCAAACGATGAAATTGCTGTCGACCAGGGTGATGGCCCGGCGGGCGGCGTCGGGCGGGCGGGGTGGAGCACAGGTGCTGATGGCACCGGCCACGGCGTCCAGTCCATCATCATGGCCCTTCCCGCCCGGCCGCCAATCGCGCATTTCGGCCAGCAAGGGGCCGGCCACGACGCTTTCATGGGCGTAAAGCCGGTGGTCATGCAGGGGCGCATCGATCCGGCCCAGAATGCGGTCCACCTTGGCCTGGGTGGATCGCTGCGCCACCACCTGCGTCGCCACCCCCTCCTCGCGCAGCACGGCGCGCAGGGTTTCGGGCAGGAAGGCGCCGATGCCGTTGGTTTCCACATGGATCTGCGGCACGCTGTAATCTCTCAGCATCCGGGCCAGCTCATGGCACTGCACGCGGCCGGCCAGTTCCTCCGACCCCGGCGGCACGCTCAGATACAGCACGCGATGGATGAAGAAGCGCCCTTCCCCATCATCGCCCAGCAGCACGGCGACCGACCCGTCGCCGGCCCGCCGCCGCTTCTTGTCACGCAGCCCCACGGCCGGATCCCACCAGACGCGCAGGCCCCGCAGCAGCCAGCGCCCCAGCTTCAGTGCGGCGCCATTGCGGGACAGCTCGCCCGCATAGGGGATGATCTTGTCGGCATCCAGCCGCCCATCCACCAGCGACACGGGCAGCAGCAGCATCTGGCTGGCGAATTTATTCACGCCGCTGCGCCGGCGGATGCGCTCGATGGCGTCCGGCGGGAACCGTTCGGGCCAGGCGCTGTCGCCATCCGCGGTGAAGATCGGCTTTTCCAGCCGCTCGAACCCATCCAGGAACGGTTCCTCCTCCCCCTCGGCCCGGTTGGGCTTGCGGCTATAGATGGAATGGAAGGCGTGCGGCGTGCCGATATAAAGCTGGGTACCCCCCGGTGACAGCACATAGGCGATCTCCGCCAGCCGCTGGCGCAGTTCCTGGCGCTTGTCGGGCGTGTCGCTGGTATTGGGCACCTCCACATCATCGCAGACCACGATATCGGCATGGCTGCCGGTGACATTGGATGTGATGCCCTTGGCCAGCATGGACGGGTCGCGGATCACCTTGTCGCGGTTGATGGTGAATTCCTCTGACCCCCACAGGTCGGGCTTGGCCGGCTTCATGCCCTGACAGTCCGGATGGCGTTCAATGATGCGTTTGACCGTGCGCACCATCTTCTTGGCCAGCCTGGTTTCCGCCGCCAGCACCAGGGTGCGGCGGTTGGGGTCCAGATACAGCAGCCAGGCGCAGAACAGCCCGACCAGGGTGGATTTGCCGCTGTCGCGGAAGGCCAGCAGCAGCAATTCCCGCCTTCCCGTGCGCCAGCGATCTTCCAGCCAATCGGCCAGATCGCGGTGCAGGCCGGGCGTTTCCAGCCCCTGTTCACCGTTCCAGATCGCCAGGAAGTCGCGGAAACTCTTCTTCCCCTCTTCCATCATGTTCGTCCGATAATGTGCCAGGCCGCCCCGTTGGACAGCAGGATCAGCCCGGCATATTGCGCCGACAGGGTCTTGGGTCCGCCATCGGGGCCGCCCGTGCCATCGCCACTGGTCACACTCACGGCATTGGCCGACGGGTCGGTCTTCTTCACCGACAGCCTTGTGCCGCTGTTGGCTGCGGTCGGCGCCGGCAGGCGCAGTTCGACCGGCCCGGCAAAGGCCGACACCAGATAATGTTCGGCCCCCAGATCGGGCTGGAACAGGCCCGCCGCCTCATGGAACTGCACCGTGGCCGGCGACCGGCTGGCCGATGTCACCCACCATCCGGCACCGTTGGAAAACACCGTCACCTGTTCATATTGCTTGGCAAGGATCCAGGCACGCCCGTCCGGGCCGGTACCCGTGGCGGCATTCACCGTCACCAGCCCGGCGGAACTGTCGGACTTCTTGATGGTGACGCGCCTTCCCACGGCCTGGATGGCGGACGGGCTGGGCAGGCGCACCTCCACATCCCCGTCGTCCCCGCTGACCAGATACAGGTCCTTCATCAGGTCAGGTTCGAACAGCCCGCCCTCGTCCCGGAATTCGGCATTGCCCGGCTGTCCCGTCCGCGCCGTCACCCACCATCCAGCACCATTGGACACGACCGACACATGGTCATAGCGCGATGACAGCAGCACCGGCCGTCCATCCGGCCCCGGCCCGCCCAGCTCCGTCACGCTGACGGCATGGGCGCTGCTGTCCGTCTTCTTGATATGCAGGATGCGGCCATTGGCCGTGTCCGCCTTGGGCAGGCGGAATTCCACGGCCCCGCCAAAGGCCGACACCAGATGCGTGGTCGATGTCAGGTCGGCCTGGACCAGCCCGCCGCTGGCCGGCTCCACATAATTGGTATCGACGCTAAACCCCTCCACCCGCAGGTCGGTGATATGGGTTTCCTTCAGCAGGTTGCGCAGCGGATATCCCGCATTGATGGTCGTGTAGGCGCGCGTGGCCGACGTGTCCCAGATGGGCTGCCCGCCCGTGGCGCTGAACAGGTTGACGATGCTGGTATTCTGGCTGCCATTGTCGATGCGGATACCGGGCAGCGCGCCCAGGCTTTCGGCATAGAAATTGACGATCAGGTTCTGATCGGTGGCGGCACCCAGGCGCAGGCACGCCTGCCCGCCCGGATGCAGGTTCGCCTCGCAATCGGTGAAGCTGTTATTGAACCGCCCCGCCGAAATGAAAAAACCGCAGCCGCTGATGGGTGCCGACAGGGAATAGACGCGGACATCCTGGAACTTGTTGGCATTGGGCGTATCGCCCTCGCCTTCCACGGTCAGCAGCACGCCATGCGCCTGCGGCCGCGCCACCAGCACGCGGGCCACATGGTTCCAGTAACAGGGCCGGTCGGTGTCGGTATAGCCGTCCAGGACGACGCCGTTGATGGCATCCCAGATGGACAGATTCTCCACGACATTCTTCACGGCCGGCCCGTCGCGGCCATAGATCTTCACGCCCGTGGCCCCACCGACAATGCGCAGGTCGCGCAGGCTGGCATAGCCATCCACCAGCTCCACAGCATTGAAGCCGCTGGGATAGGTGGGCAGGTTCACCGGATCGAAGGCGGCCGCGCGCGCCTGGATGACGCTGCCCTCCCCCTCCCCATAAAGGGTCTGGCCATAGCCCAGAATGATGGGGGCGGAGGTGCGATAGGTGCCGGCCGGCACAAACACCGACCGGTGCGCGGCCAGTGCGGCCAGGATGGCGTTGGTATCATCGCTGATCCCGTCACCCGACGCGCCGAAATCCCGGACGGAGACCAGATCGCGCAGCTTGTCCGGCACGGCCCGGCTGACGGCCCCCGCCCCCAATGCGGCCACCATCCCCGTGGCCGGCACGGCACTGGGGGCGAGCGCCACGGGATTGCCATTGGCATCGAAACCCAGGGCCTTGCCGGCGCGCAAGGTGCGGTCGGGCAGCAGGGTGGACGCAGGCAGGTCCGTCCCCGGCGCCTTCAGCATGCGCGCCTGATCGGCGGCCAGCTGCTGGACCATGGCGGTCAGGCGGTTCAGCTGTTCATTCAGGCTTTTCGCCGCCAGCGGCCCGCTTTCCAGGAAATCGGCCTGCCGGTCCAGCGCCACCCGGCGCTCGATGGTGACGATGGTGCCGGCCGCCGGGGCCGCATCAAACTGCACCGCCCCACCGGCCGGATCGCCCAGCCCTTCCAGCATGAAGCCGGAAGCATGCGGAGCGGCATCCAGGTAAAGCAGCAGGTCGCCGGCGCTATAGACGGCAAAGGCAAAGGAAAAACGGCTTGCGACCCCATCGGCAACATAGTGCGCAACAGGGCTCGCCGCCGGAACAGGGGCGGTTGGCATGGGGGTACCTCGGATTTATGGGGGGATGGGGATGCGGGAAGGACGCAGATTTACTCCCGTCATCCCGGCGAAAGCCGGGACCCAGGAGTCAGGGGCCCGACCTGACAGCCGCGGCGATCACCGCTGAGAAGACGGTTGATCTTGTGGCCCCTGGGTCCCGGCTTTCGCCGGGATGACGGAAAAAAAGGCGGGAGGCGGAGCCCCCCTACACCCCCCGCGCCAGCCGCTCCAGCCGCTGCTTCTCCTGAGCCCGCGTCAGTTCCAGCAGGTTGCGCCGGTTCAGCGCCTCTTCCTCATCGCTCAGCGCGGCGCGTTTCAGCGCGTCCAGGCGGGCGGCACCCTGGCGCTCCTCCTCGGCCGCGTTCAGCCGGCCCAGGACCAGCGCCTCGCCCGACCCGTCGCCGCTGCTGATGCCCTGGGCACCCAGTTGCGCGCGGATGCTGCCCGTTTCCTGCCGCACCGACCGTTTGCGCTTGGCCTCGGCGATGTCGCTTTCGGCCTGGATGCGCTCGGCCTCACGGGCATTCTCTCGTTGCAGTTCCGTGCGGTCGGCCTCCTGCCGGGCGGTCAGGTCGGCCGTCTCCGCCGCCTGCTCGGCCTCCAGCTGTTCGCGTTCCCGGCGCCTGGCCTTGGACCCGCCGCCCAGCAGGCTCTTGGTGCCCTTGACGGCACGTTCCACCTTGTTGACGGCGCCCAGCGTGGCCAGGACGGGTGTGGTGATGCCTCCCATTATTCATTCACCTTCAGCTCATGGGTGACGGACAGCAGGGTGAAGGGCAGCGGCCGGTCCTCCGCGATGCGCCAGGGCGGTTCAGCCCGGCTGGATGACCAGCCCAGGGTCGTCAGCCGCCGGTCGCCGGTAAAGGCGGGGGCCGGTGCGTTCATCAGCGCGGGGCCGGTGGCGCGCCGCAACGGCACCTCCACCGGCCCCCGCCCCAGGTCGGCGCGCAGCGCGGGCGTGTCCTTCAGCCGGAAGGTCACCGCCAGCAGGCGCGCGCGCCGTCCCTGTCCCTCCGCCGCCAGCAGATTGGGCGGCATGGGTTCGATCTCATGGGTAAAGGCCAGCCCCGCCTGCACCTTGGCCGCGGCCATGCGCAACCGGATGCGCCCGGCAGCCGGCGGGGCGGCCTGGACCACGGCCCCGTCAGCCAGCACAGCAATCTCGCGCCCGTCCAGATGCTCCAGCCCCGCCCAGCGGCGCGTCGGCGTCGCCACCTGCCCCGCCAGCCCGGCATCGACGTAAAGGTCATCGTCCCAGACCTCCACCCCCACCCGCCCGTCGCGGTCGACCAGCCAGTACAGCCGGTCACCCACCAGGGCCGTGGACAGGATGCGCCCCGCCGTCTCCACCCGCGTCCAGGCGCGGATCTGTTCATTGCGGTAAAGCGTCAGCACGGCCAGCGTCCCGTCCGCCTGCACCGCCAGCAGCAGCCGGCGCCGCCGGTCATATTCCAGATCGACGGTGCCGGGCAGGATGGGCCGCGTGGTCAGCGTGATGTCGGCGGCCGAATAGGATTGTTCCAGATCGGTCCACAGGAAATCGCGGATCGACCCGTCGCCGGCCGCGAACAGGGTGCCGCCATCGACCTCCTGCGGCGGGATGTTGCGGTCGGTCACACTGCCGATGCGGGTCTGCCGGTCCAGGCGGATGGCGGCGGGCGTCAAGGGCTGGCCCGTCACGGCCCATTCCCCGCCGCTGGTGAAAACCTGCAGATGCCGGCCGGAATAGACGGCGCGGATGGGGTTCACCTCATCCGACAGGATGGCGAACTCAATCGCGCTGTCATCCTCGCCCTCGCCCAGGTCGAAATTGAACAGGTCGCCCGATTTCGACAGCCAGAGCCGGTTGGGCAGGTCGCGCGATCCGCCGATGACCAGCCGGTCCTGATGGAACGCGACGGAAAGGGGCCAGCCGCGCTGGGCGCTGAACGAAGCCTCGTCCCAGTCCGCCGTGGGATTGGTGTGGGGCAGCGTGTCGGCCAGGTCCATCTCCGCCTCGGTGGTGGAGCGGACGATGGCGATGCGCCCCGGCTTGCGATGCAGGCGGAACGGCGCCCCCTCATGATCGGGCCCGAAAATGGGGGCCGACGCCCGCAGCCTCACCCGCCCCGTCACACCCGACGGGGTGATGGTGATGCCGGCCTCGGCAAAGCGATAGAAGGGGATGCGCGGCCGCCCCGCCTCTTCGGCGAAGGCCCAGGGTTCCAGGGTCCATTGCCCCGCCCCCCGCCGGCTGATGCGCCGCGGCTCCACCTCGGGATGGCAGACCAGCAGCACATCCCCGCTCTGCGCCCAGTTCAGATTGGCCAGCTGCTCGCCCGTCCAGGGCGTGGGCAGCACCGCCTGCACCGCATCATCGCCGAACACGGTCAACATCCGGTCGGTCAGGACCAGCAGATGCGTCTGTTCGGTGCTGAAGGCGAACGCGATCATCCGCCCCGGCCCCGGCACATTGGCGATATGCCCCGTGCCCGGCCGGCGGCGCACCCCGCCCGTGGGTTCGATCAGCACATTGGTCAGGGCCAGCGCCCCATTCTCGAACGCGGCCAGGTCGCCGCGGCCCAGCAGGTCCGGGCTGACGCAGCCACCCGTGAAGCTGGTTTTCACCGATTTCAGCCGGCTCATGACAATCGCGCCTCGATCAGGGAGAAATCTTCAAATCCGTCCTGGCTGTCCTGGCTGGCATCGGTCAGCCGGGCCCGGCGGAACTCCGCCTCCGCCGCCTTTTGGAGGATTTCGGCGCGGGCCGTGTTCTCCGTCAGCGGCACACAGAATTCCGCCGCCAGCCGGGCGATCAGGGCCGCATCGAAAAAGGCGGGGAAACCGGCTTCCGCCACGCGGGCGACATAGGTCAGGGTGACGGCCTCGGCATCGGCCAGCACGGCCGCCCCCTGAATACGGTAGGACAGCCCCCGCCCCCGGCCGCCGCTGCCCAGCGACAGCGCCCGCAGGAAATCATCCGGCAGGGCGAAGCCATGGGCGAAATCGGCGGCCGGCACCTCCACCCGCCGCACCAGCCCCGCCTGCCGGGTGGCAAAGCTCCAGCCATATGCTGCCAGCAGGGCATCGCGGGTGGGGGCATAGAGGGAAGCGGCCAGTTCCGCTTCGGCCGTGCCGTCCTGGAACGACGTGATCGGGCCGGCCCCGACCTTCAAAAGCGCACGGGCGCACAGCCCGACAGCGGAATAGGCCATGGGGTTATCCTTTGATGGGAAAGGGAAAGAGCCGCTTCAGCGCAGGCCCGGCAAACCTCAATCGGTATCGCTGGCCCCGATGACGGTCAGGTCGGCCGTATCGACCACCCCGCCGGCATTGGCATTGACCAGCAGGATGCCGGTGACGGGCGTGCCGCCGACGCCGGTATTGGCCAGGATCATGTCGCCGACACGCACCATATGGCTGGCCGCGTTGAAATAGCCCGTGACGCGCACGGCGGTGTGAGCATCGGCGCTGGCGTAATGCCAGAGCGTGAAACCATTGGCATAGGCAAGGACCGACAGGTCCCGCGACTGATAGGACATGGGCTTGGTTCCTTCGAAAAAAGGGAAGCAGACGCAGCGTCTGGTGTCCTGCACCGACGGCATCGGTGTTGACCGATGCCGTCCCAGGCCGGCGACCGCCGGCCCGCGCCACATGGCGCGTAAGCCAAGGGCGCGGATGCGCCCGCCCGGCGCCTGAGGGAACAAAAACAACTCCGGCGACCGCCGGCCCGCCGCACATGCGGCGTAAGCCAAGGGCGCGGATGCGCCCGCCCGGCGCCTGAGGGAACGCAAAGACTTCGCTTATTCCTTGCAGCGCAGGGTCACGACGCCCGTGGCGTCGATCAGGCAGGCGCCCTGGGACATCATGTTGTTGACGAAATGCGCCGCCCGGTCGCCGTGCCAGGTGATGTCGGAGGACACGTCCGACCCGCTGGCATGGCCCACGGCGGTCTTGTGGTACCAGTGGCAGAGGCGGACGGCACCGGCCCCCAGCGTCAGGCCCGAATGCGGCATCCACAGCGTGCCCAGCCAGCGCTTGGCCTGCGTTCCGCGCCAGGGCAGCTCGTCCACGCCCACATAGTCGGCATTGGCGAATTCCGGAATGCCCAGCAGCTGGCTCCACTGTTTCCAGCCGACGATGGCGTGACGCTGGCCATCATCGGGCACATCGGCCGCGCCCAGCATCTCGAACGCCGTCAGCACCTTGTCCTTGGTCAGCCCGTCCGTGTCGGCCCCGGCAACATTGCCGCCGGCATTCAGGCTGGCGATGATCAGCTCGTCCGTCTTGCGGCCCAGCGCATAGGCGCCGGCATTGGCGATGACGGTGCGTTCATCCATGTTGGTCTTCAGTTCGTCCAGCTTGTCGACCCAGTCGCCGGCATAATAATCGGCCAGCGCGCATTCCACGGTGCCATGGTCCAGGTTCATCACCGGCACATTGCCATGGCGCGACTTGGTGCTGGCCACACCTTTGCCCACCTTCTGGAAGACGGTGGTGGCGCCCTGCACATTGTTCTTGGACCGGACCGTGGCCCGCAGCTTGGAACCCAGGCGCTGATAGGCCTCATGCACTTCGCGTTCGTACTGCTTGACGAACGACTTCTCGATGTCGATGGACATCCTGCGACCTCATTCCTATTGTCGGGGCAGCCGTCGCGGTTGCCGGACGAGTCCGGCCGCATGTCGGGCAGCGATTGGGTGGGGGGGCCATAAGCCGCCTCATTGGCTGCCGACCATTGATATCAATGGTTGCCGGCGCCAGTGAAACTGTCAGGCCAACGGGGACGATACGACCAGGCACGGCCACCGGCGGTTCGCCTTGGGTACAGCTCGGGCCTTGGTGAGTTCAGATATAGGATTATTATCCCTATACGTCAACAGAAAAATGCTTCCCCCCTGAAACATCGCCCCTGTTAGGGTATAGAACCACAGCAACCACAGGAAGAAGCGCACCCCATGAACATCTACCATCCCCCGCTTTTCATCCCGCACTATGCCGCGATGGAGATTGGCCCCTGGCGCATCCAGAAGGCGGGGATGGTGCTGTGCAAAGGCTATTGGAGCCCGGCCATGCTGGTCACGGACATGGCCGCCCTGCTGCGCCTGCGCCCGGACGGCGTGACCGAAACCTGGATGTCGATGACCCCGATGGAGATTGAAAGCCAGGAGCTGGGCTGTCTCCACGCGGCGGGTCATGTGGTGATCATGGGCATGGGCATGGGCTGGTGTGCGGCCGCCACGGCGCTGAACCCGGCCGTCACCGCCGTGACCGTGGTGGAATTGTCAACCGATGTGCTGGAAATGATCGCGGCATTGAAGGTGCTGGAGCAGTTGCCGGACGATGCGCGGGCCAAGATCCGCATCGTCAATGCCAGCGCCTATGACTATGTGCCGGACCTGCCCGTCGATCTGCTGATGCCCGATATCTGGCAGCCGCTGATGAATGACGGCCGGGTGGAGGAGGTGCGGCGCATGGCAGAAAACTGCCGCCCCCAGCAGATTTATTTCTGGGGGCAGGAGATGGAAATCGCCCGGCATGCACGGCTGTGGGGCCTGCCCCTGACCTGGGATGGCGTGCGCGAAACCGTGGCGCGTCTGCACCTGCCCCTGCTGCTGCCCCCCGTGGCGGATTATCCCGACCGTATCCGCCGCGCGGCCGACAACTGGATGGGTAACCGCTGGTTCCCGGCCGCTGCCTGACCGGGAGACCGTCCGCCCTCACCCGCGTCAACCTTTGGACGGGCCCCCCCTCACCCCGGAAACCGCAGTTCCACCTTCAAGCCCGGTGCCGTCGCATCGTCGCGCGCATCCGTCAGGGTCAGGATGGCATCATGCAGCCGGGCCACGGCAGCCACCAGCGACAGGCCCAGCCCATGGCCCGGCGTGCCGCGATGGGCTTCCAGCCGCACGAACCGTTCCAGCACCTTGTCGCGTTGATCGGCGGGAATGCCCGGTCCCTGATCGGCCACCGACAGCAGGGGGCGGCCGGCATCCAGCCCGGCGGACACGGCCACATGCCCCTGTTCGGGGCTGTATTTCACGGCATTCTCGATCAGGTTGCTGATCAACTGGGCCAGCAATTGCCGGCTGCCCTGCACCATCACGGCGGCCGGGGCCGACACATCCATGGTCAGGCCGCGTTCCTCGGCCAGGGGTGTGTAAAGCTCCGCCACCTCCGCCGCCAGCACGGCCAGATCGACCGGTTCGAAATCGGTGCGCGCCCGTCCCGTCTCCGCCGCCGCGATGGTCAGGATGGCGTTGAACACGCCCAACAGCCGGTCGATCTCCGCAATCGCCTGCTCCAGGGTCGTGTATTGCCCATCCGACAGGGTCTCATCCCGCTGCGCCAGTTCCAGGCGCGCCCGCAGGCGCGACAGCGGCGTGCGCAGGTCATGGGCGACATTGTCCGTCACCTGCCGCATGCCCAGCATCAGCCGGCCGATCTCATCCAGCATGCGGTTCAGCTTCATGACCAGCCGGTCGATCTCGTCTCCCGATCCCGTCACATCCATGCGGTCGGCAAAGGAACCGGCGGTGATGCGGTCGATGGTGCGGTTGATGCTCTCGATCCGCTCGGCCACGCGCCGGCTCATGAACACGGCCCCCACCGTGCCGACGGCCAGCGCCAGCGACACGGCCCAGATCAGGCCGGTCAGCAATTGCCCACGCAGCAGGTAACGGTCGGTCATGTCATGCCCGACCAGCAGCCAGCCGACATCAGGCACGGGAATGATGACGGCCACGGCCTGGCGTTTGCGGCCGGGATCGCTGCGGGTCTTGATGTCGAATTCCACCCAGCCGGGGGCGGCATCGCCGGCCGGCCAATTGGCCAGATTGCCGGCGATGATGTCGTGGCTGGGCGTGGTCAGGGCATAGATCATGTCCGTGCGCCCGTCGGATGCGCGTTCCGACACCATGCGCAGCAGGCCGATGCGTCCCCGCTCGGTCAGCGCCTGGTTCAGTTCCTCCACCTCGCGCAGCACGGTTTCTTCCGTGTGGCGGTTGATGAAACCGGCCGTGAACCAGTAGACGACGGCCAGCACCACCACCACCGACAGGGTGAACAGCCCCAGATGGAAGGCCGCCAGCCGGAAGGACGTGGTGCGCAGGAATGACGTGCTGCGCAGGAAGCTGAACCTACTCACGGATCACATATCCCGCCCCGCGCACCGTATGGATCAGGGGGACCGGATGGTCCTTGTCGATCTTCTGGCGCAGCCGGGCGATATGCACGTCGATGACATTGGTCTGCGGATCGAAATGATAATCCCAGACATTTTCCAGCAGCATGGTGCGCGTCACCACATTGCCGGCATTGCGGATCAGATATTCCAGCAGCTGGAATTCGCGCGGCAGCAGGTCGACAGCCTTGCCCGCCCGCTTCACGCTGCGCGCCAGCAGATCCATCTCCAGATCGGCGATCTGCAATTTGGTGACGGGGGCGGCGGCCCCGCCGCGGGACCGGCGCTGCATCACCTCCAGCCGGGCCAGCAGCTCGGCAAAGGCAAAGGGCTTGGTCAGGTAATCATCGGCCCCGGCACGCAACCCCTTCACCCGGTCATCGACGCTGCCCAGCGCCGACAGGACCAGGGCCGGCGTGTCATTGCCCGTGGTGCGCAGCACCTCCAGCAGCGACAGCCCGTCACGGCCGGGCAGCATACGGTCCACGATCAGCGCGTCATAGGGCTCGCTGGCCGCCAGGAACAGCCCGTCGCGGCCATTATCGGCATGGTCCACCACATGCCCGGCCTCTTTCAGGCCTTTGACCAGATAATCGGCGGTGGCGCGGTCGTCTTCGATGACAAGGATCTTCATGATGCGCGCATCCTAAACCGGGACGGGTGGGGAAGACAAACGCCGTCGCCTGTTGATGTTCTTCCCTCATGGCTCTGGCTTCCTATCCCCCTGCCCCCCGCTTTCCCCTGCCTCCCCCGCGAAAGCGGGGGTCCAGGGGCCAAGGGCACCCAAGCGTCGTTCCTGTGGCCCCTGGATCCCCGCTCATCAAGGGGAAGGCACCTTTGTGCGATCTTTCGCCTCGGCACTTTCCGCGGGAACCCGAAACTGGACACATCCAACATCCCCGAAAAGGCAGAGCAGCGGTCCCCGACCGCTGCAGGCCGGCGACCGCCGGCCCGCCGCACATGCGGCGTAAGCCAAGGGCGCGGATGCGCCCGCCCGGCGCATGAGGGAACATCAAAAAAGATATGGCCGGGCGGTGGGGGCCGCCCGGCCACAGGGGACGAGAGAGACTACGATGTACTGCTGCCAAGAGGGGTGCGGCGGGGACCGGAGAGTGGGGAAGCGGTCCCCGCCAACCTCTCATATGGACCGAGGGGCGGGGGGTGTGGGGCTCGGGTGCCCGTCGATCCATGACTGCACCTTATCTTCGGCCCGCTGACAGCCACCTTTCGGGAAGATGAACAAAGTTTCATCTGTCTACCCCTTGAATCCCGGGCCGATGAACCGACAATCGGCCCCCTGTTGTTGATGACAGCAAATTCATGCGCCTGTCAGGACCCTGTGGGCAGACCCATGTCAGGCTGCAACCATCGAAATCGGGACCGGCCAGAACCGGTGCCCCAGGCAGTAAAGAATGGAGACCAAGATGTCGCTTGCCACCGCACGGAGCTTCCGCCGCAATCTGGCCATGGCCCTGCTGGCCGGTACCGCCCTGCTGGCCCCCGCGACGATCCAGACCGCCCATGCGGCCCCGGCGGAAGTGATGGCCAATGGCGGTGTCGCCGATCTGGTGGAACGGGTGTCGCCCGCCGTGGTGACCATCACCGCCGCCCAGACGGCCCCGACCCGCGCCAATGCCCGCGATCTGCCGCCGGGGTTTGAGGAATTCCTGCGCCGCTTCGGCGTGCCGGGCCTGCCGGGCCAGGGTGGCCGCGGCGAAGGCCGTGGCGCCCCCGTGGCCCGGGCGCTGGGCTCCGGCTTCGTCTTCGACAGCACAGGCTATGTCGTCACCAACCGCCATGTCATCGCCGACGCCGATCAGGTCACCATCTCCTTCAGTGACGGGACGGAGCGGGAGGCGGAAATCATCGGCGAGGATGAACGCACCGATCTGGCCGTGCTGAAGGTGAAGACCGACAAGCCGCTGCCCGCGTTGAAATTTGCCGACAGCGACAAGGTGCGCGTCGGCGATGTGGCCGTGGCCGTGGGCAATCCGTTCGGTCTGGGCGGCACCGTGACGGCGGGCATCGTCTCGGCCCGGTCGCGCAATATCGGCTCCGGCCCCTATGATGATTACCTGCAGCTGGATGCCTCCATCAATTCCGGCAATTCCGGCGGCCCCACCTTCAACATGGCGGGAGAGGTGATCGGCATCAACACGGCCATCTTCACCCCCAATGGCGGGTCGGTCGGCATCGGCTTTGCCATCCCGTCCAACTTGGCCAAGCCCGTGGTGGAAGCGCTGAAGCAGGATGGCAAGGTCGAACGCGGCTGGCTGGGCGTGAACCTGCAGGCGGTCACCAAGGAACTGGCCGACAGTCTGGGCCTGGCCAAGGAAGGCGGCGCCCTGATCGCCGCGGTGGAACCGAAAAGCCCGGCGGAAAAGGCCGGCCTGAAGGCGGGTGACGTGGTGCTGTCGGCCGGTGGCAAGCCCATCAAGGACACCCGTGATCTGGCCCGCAATGTCGGCATGGTCAAGCCCGGCACGAAACTGGATATGGCCGTCTGGCGCGATGGCAAGGAAAAGACCCTGACCGTGGCCGTCGAACAGGCTCCCGGCCAGCCGCAGCAGCGTCTGGCTCGGAACGAGACGCAGAAGCAGGACGGCGAAGAAGTGGCCGGCCTGAAACTGTCCAGCCTGACCGGCCCCTGGCGCCAGCGTCTGCGTCTGGCCGATGACGCGACCGGCGTCGTCGTCCTGGATGTGGGCGACGGGGTGGAGGGCTTGCGTCCCGGCGACATCATCACATCCGTCAACAACAACCCCGTCAACCAGCCGGGCGACGTGGCAGCACAGGTGAAGGCAGCATTCAAGGCCGGCCGCAAGAACGCCCTTGTCCAGGTGAAGCGCGGCGACGCCACCGCCTTCCTGACCATCCCCGTTACCCAGGGGTGATGGGGCCCGACACTCTCACGCCCACCCCTTCTCCCGTCACCCCGGCGAAAGCCGGGGCCCAGTGTGAGGCGCGGTCAGCGCCGATATGACAAATATCGCGGCAGAAGGCGCCAATCACTTCCCAATCCAACCGGGGCGGACGGGCAACCATCCGCCCCGTTTCCATTCCGGGAACACACTACGGCCTTCGGGCGTCTTCACCGCATCAGCGACAACCGATAGAGTGCCGGCGTATCAGAAGGACGCGCACCATGAATGGCGAGATCAAACAACTGGCCGAACAGCTTCTGACCCATGGGGAGGGGTTGTTGAGCGAGCGCGAACGCCGGGTGCTGACCCGCATCGCCCATCGCCGCTCCATCGTCCGCGGCAGCCATTCCGATCTGGAACAGAGCATGAGCCTGGGCGACCGGATGGCCGACAAAGTGGCAGCCATCGGCGGCTCCTGGTCCTTCGTCATCGGCTTCGGCCTCTGCATGACCATCTGGATGCTGCTGAACGCCTCCTGGTGGACCTTCGGCTGGGACCCCTATCCCTTCATCCTGCTGAACCTGATCCTGTCGACGCTGGCCGCCGTCCAGGCCCCCATCATCATGATGTCGCAGAACCGTCAGGCGTCCAAGGACCGGGCCCAGGCCAGCATGGATTACGAGATCAACCTGAAGGCGGAACTGGAGATCATGGCCCTGCATGAAAAGCTGGACCGCCTGCGCACCGACGATATCGAAGCCATGCTGAACCGCCAGCAGGAGGAACTGACCCTGCTGCGTGCCGCCATGGAACGGCTGGAGGCGCGGGAATAGCCGGCTGCGGCAAATGTATGGTCCATACAATCCGGATTGTATGGCCGATTTACCCTCCCTACACTATCCCCGACCCTCCCGCCGCCAGGCCAGCAGCAGCATGCCCAGCGCCAGCAGCAGCACCGGCAAAGCCGGCAGCAAGGGCGTCTGTGTGACCCCCGTGACCACATGGTCGCCATTGCCGCGCAGACCCAGCCAGCCCGTCCCGGCCGCATCCCGGTCCGGCCGGACGCGGCGGATGCTGGGGATATTTGCCCCGTCGCCGCCCAGCCAGTAAGCCCCGCCGCCCGTGGCTTTCAGCGCTGGCGACAATGGTTCCGGCGTCGATCTGACATCGGCCAGCTCTGGCGGATTGACAGCCCCGACCACGGCCAGCGCCGATTTCTCCCCATCCGTCACCCGCCAGATGCCGGGCTCCGACGCGATGACGGTGCCCGTGGCCTGCCCCGTCCCCGTCTCCCGCATTTCCACCTGCTGGGCCACATCGGCGGGCGATGTGACCGTGACCGGTCGCGTATCAGGCTCCAACGACCGGCGCGTGATGGTGATGCGGCTGCCATCGACCGCCGTGCGCAGGTCATTTTCCTCCAGCTCCGGCTCCTTCATCAGCCAGTGGGCCAGCCGGCGCAGCAGTTCCGCCTGCGGCCCGCCGCCTTCATAGCCGCGCGACCACAGCCAGAAATGGTCGGACGCCAGTTGCGCCACGCGCCCCTGCCCGACCCGGTCCAGGATCAGCAGCGGCCGTCCTTCCGCCCCCGACATGACCACGCTGCCCTTGTCGGCAGACACGTCGATCTGCCGCATCCAGCTTCCCCAGGGGCCCACCCCGTCGGGCGCATCGGTCAGGCCGGCCGTCACCGGATGGCGCTTGCCGATTTCCGTCACCGTCGGCTTGAACGGCTCCTCCATCACCCTGCCCGTCGGTTCGGCCGGCAGGACGGTGCCGATGGGCGACCGGTAAAGCGACAGGGGCGTGGCGAATGTCGGGCCGCTGGCCTCCAGGAACGCGCCGCCCTTCTCCACATACTCGGCAATATTCGCCAAATACATATTGTTGATGACGCCACGCTTCTTGTAACGATCGAAGATGATCAGGTCGAATTCCGACAGCTTCATCTCGAACAATTCACGGATCGGGAAGGCAATCAGCGACAATTCACGGATGGGCGTGCCATCATTCTTTTCCGGCGGGCGCAGGATGGTGAAATGCACCAGATCCACGGCGGGATCGGCCTTCAGCAGATTGCGCCAGGTGCGCTCCCCCGCATGCGGTTCGCCCGACACCAGCAGCACGCGCAGCCGGTCACGCACACCATTGACGACGACGGCCGCCCGGTTATTGGCCAGGGTCAGCTCGCGCGAGCCCGCCTCCGCCGTCAGTTCCACGATGTTCAAACCGCCATGTGACAGGGGCACGGTGATGGGCACATCCTGGCCCAGCGGCACGGACAGGGTCTGCACATCCTGCCCGTCCTGGCGCATGGTGACGGCGGCCACCTCCCCCTCCCGGTCACGCGCGGCGGGCAGGTCATCGACGCGGATGGTGAAGGTCACATCCTTGCCGACAATGCCGAAGCTGGGCGCCTGCACGATGGTCAGGCGGCGGTCGCCTTCATCCTTGTCACCCGTCAGCAGGGCATGGACAGGGCCGAAATCGCGAAGGGACGGCAAATTGGCCGCCACGTCATGCACCTGCCCGTCGGTGATCAGGATGGCGCCGGCCAGACGGCTGCGCGGCACGTCGGACACGGCGCGCGTCATCGCCTCCATCAGGCGGGTTTCCTCCACCTCCGCCCCATCGCCCCCGCCGGCACGAACGACCCGCACCTCCAGATCGGGCAGACGCGCCAGCTTTTCCTGCACAGCGGCAGCGGCCTTTTCGGTCCGCTCCATCCGCTGGCCGATCTTCTGGCTGGGCGACTGGTCGATGATGATGACCGCCACGTCCTTGATCGGTTCCCGCTTCTCCGTCACCAGCGAGGGGTTGGCCAGCGCCAGAATGATGGTGGCCAAGGCCGCCAGCCGCCACCAGCTGCCGCGCGCCCGGCGGTAGAGGCCGTAGGAAGCGATCAGCAGGGCCAGCAGGGCCAGCGGCAGCAGCGCCGCCCAGGGCAGCAGCGGGGCAAAGGCGATATCCTGCCCGGTCATTGCCCCAGCCTTTCCAGGATGGCCGGCACATGCACCTGGTCGGCCTTATAATTGCCGGTCAGGGCATACATGATAATATTGATGCCGACACGATAGGCGATTTCCCTCTGTCGTTCCGGTCCCGGAACAACGGGGTAGAGCGGTCGACCGCGTTCATCCATGGCCCAGGCAGCGGCCCAGTCGTTCGACCCGATGATGACGGAGGAAACGCCGTCATTGCTGGCATTATCTTCCCGCGCCTCTGCCCAGACCTCCCCCCCGGAATAGCGACCGGGGAAATCGGCCAGCAGATAGAAGGCCTTGGTCAGCACATGGTCGGGCCCGACGGGGGCCAGCGGCGGAATGTCCAGCCCGCGCAGCAGCGCCTCCAGCGCCGGGCCGCCCGGCCCTTCGCCATTGTTGGTCTGCGTGCGGGTATCGATCAGGACCATGCCGCCCTGGCGCATATATTGGTTCAGCCGCTCCCGCGCCTTGTCGGACAGGGCCGTCTGTCCCTCCGTCACGGGCCAGTAGATCAGCGGGAAGAAGGACAGCTCGTCCTGTTCCAGATCGACAGGCATGGCGCCCGCCATTTCCACCGCCGTGCGGTCGGCCAGGACACGGCCCAGCCCTTCCAGCCCGGATTTGCTGATCCCGTCGACCGCGCCGTCGCCTGTGCGCACATAGGCCAGCCAGTTCTGTGCCGTGGCCTCGATGGCGCGGCTGTCATCAACGACGGCGGCCCGCGCGTCGGGGGCAAGGGCGGCAACGGCCAGGAACAGGCCAAGCCCCAGCGTGGCCCCCCGCCGCAGCAGCGCCGGCAGCGGCAGCAGTCCGCGCAAGGACAGGCCGATCAGCAGATCGATAAGGCCCAGGATCAGCGCCATGGTCAGCAAGGTGGGTTTCAGTTCGGTTTCCGTGCCGCCAGCGTACAGCCCCTGGGGCACGCCCGCCAACAACGCATCCGGCGTGGTCATGGCAGGGACGGTGGCCGACAGGTTCAGGGCGCGGGGCGATTCGGCCGGACCGTAATAGCCCGGCGGATGGCGCGGGCCCGGCGCCTTGGCCAGATCGGTGGCGGCGATGGGAAAGGCTGTGGCCGGCGGATCGGACAGATGTCCAAACCCATCCAGAAGGGCGCGCGGCGGCAGGGTTCCCGTCGCCTCCCCGCCTTCCACCCCGGCCGACAGGGCCACGACCCGGCGCAGCATGTCGACATAAAGCCCCGACAGGGCCAGGTTGGACCAGTCCGGCCCGGCCGAGGTATGGACCAGGACCAGCGCCCCGCGGCCCCGCCGTTCGGCCGTGACCAGGGGCGTGCCATCGGCCAGCCGGGCCCAGGTGCGGGGTGCCAGATCGATCCCCGGTTCGGCCAGTACCTGCCGTTTCACCGTCACATCGGCCGGTACGGTCAGACCGTGGAAGGGGCTGTCATCGGCAAAGGGCGCCAGCCCGGCCGGCACCTCCCAGGACAGCGCCCCGCCCAGCGCGCGGCCGCCGGCGCGCAGCGGCACGGGGATCAGGCTGTCGGCATTCTGCGCCAGACGCGGGCCCGCAAAACGCAGCAGCACGCCGCCGCCATCAATCCAGGCCGCCAGACGCGCCACCTCCGGCTCCGCCAGCGACCCGACATCGGCCAGGACCAGCACGGCCAGCTGCCGGTCCAGCAGTTCCGCGATGGTGCCCTTGCGTATCTCCGCATAGGGTGCCAGCGCACGGTCCAGATAATAAAGGTCGGACAGCAGCGGCTGTTCACCGTCAGCGCGGCCCGACACCAGCCCCACGGGCCGGCGGCGCCAGCGTTCGTCGGTCAGCAGCACGGCGCCCGCCGTCTCCTGCCCCTCCACGCGCAGGGCAGCCAGATCGTTGCGCAGCTCGGCCGGCAGGTCCAGC
This sequence comes from Niveispirillum sp. FG148, assembly GCF_057809655.1. Classification (NCBI taxonomy): domain Bacteria; kingdom Pseudomonadati; phylum Pseudomonadota; class Alphaproteobacteria; order Rhodospirillales; family Azospirillaceae; genus Niveispirillum; species Niveispirillum sp. FG148. Next base: position 117,345 of record NZ_JBMDKJ010000006.1, on the reverse strand, counting down.
ATCACCTCCACCCGGTTCTGCCCGGCCGCCAGCGTCACCTGGGCCGCCCCCAGCAACCGCCCGTCAGCGCCTTGCGCGCGCAGGGTAATGGGCAAGGGCAGGCCGGCATCAGCGCGCTCCACGGGCACCTTCAGGCTGGCCCCTTCCACCTGCGGCGGGCGGACCAGCAGGGCCGGGCGTTCCGGCCCGTCGCCACGGACCTCCAGCGCGCCCATGCGGCGCAGCGTGGTGACCAGATCGGCCATGGCCGGGTCCTGCACGCCGGCAGGTCCGGCCGCCGCGACCCCGTCCGTCAACCAGACGATATAGGGCACGCCATCCGGCCTGAACCCGTCCAGCGCCTTCAAGGCCGCCGCCCGATCCACGGCCCAGGGATGCGGCGCCAGGGTCTGGGCCTGACGCTTGGCGGCACCGGCGGCCATGGGGCCGACCAGGGCCGGCGCGTCACCATTGGCGGACGGCGCCGTGGGCAGCAGGGCGACAGGCCGCCCCTGCCGGTCGGCCTGATCGATCAGCTTGTCCAGTGCCGTCAGCCGCGCGGGCCAGTCGCGGCCCGCCGCCCAGCCATTATCGACCACCAGCAGCAGCGGCCCGCCACCCGGCAGCGACGCCGCCGGGTTCAACAGCGGCCGCGACAAGGCCAGAATGACCAAAGCCGCCAGCAGCATGCGCAGGATCAGCAGCCACAGCGGCGTGTGGTTCGGCGTCTCCTCCCGCTTTTCCAGATCGGCCAGCAGGCGGATGGCGGGAAAGGCGATGGTGCGCGGCGTGGGCGGTGTGACCCGCAGCAGCCAGTACAGGGCCGGCAGCACAACCAGCCCCAGCAGCAGCCAGGGCGCGGCAAAGGCGATGGGACCCAGGTTCAGCATGACCTCACCCTTCCCCCGCCAGCGCCGCCCACAGTGACAGCAGCGCCGTCTGCGGCGGCCTGTCCGTGCGGTGCAGGGTCAGGGTCCAGCCGGCGGTGCGGGCAATGGCGGCCAGCCCGTCACGCTGGGCCGCCAGCCGGTCCAGATAGGCATCGCGCACACCATCGACGCGCGGGACCAGCAGCGATCCCTCCCCTTCCAGCCCCTTGAAGCGCACGCGGCCTTCATAGGGCAGGGTCTCCTCGCCGGGATCCAGCACCTGCACCAGATGTCCGCGCACCCCGCGTGCCGCCAGCCGGCCCACGGCGGCTTGTATCTCGTCCAGGGGCGACAGCAGGTCGCCGATCAGCACGGCCTGGGCATGACGGGGCAATTGCACCTCAGCCGGCGGCAGGCCATGGCCGCGATAATGATGGTTGGCCTGTCCCGTCACCCAGTCGGCCAGACGCGGCAGGATGGAGCGGGCGGCCGACGGCGGCACGTCGCTGCCGGCCAGTTGCACCCGTTCCCCGCCGCGCAGCAGCAGGGCCGCCAGCGCCAGGGCGATCAGGTCGGCGCGGTGACGCTTGGTGTCCAACTCGCGTCCCGACCGCCAGTTCATGGACGGGCTGTCATCGCGCCAGATCCAGACGGTCTGCGCCGCCTCCCATTCATTCTCGCGCACGAAGACATGGGCGGTCTTGGCCGATTGGCGCCAGTCGATGCGGTTATAGGCATCGCCGGGCTGATAGCGGCGGAACTGCCAGAAGGTCTCGCCCGTGCCCGTGCGGCGGCGGCCATGCGCGCCCTGGGCCACGGTCGCGGCGATACGTTCCGCCTGCACCAGCAAGGGCGGCAGGCGGCGGGCCAGATCCTCCGCCCGGTGCTGGGCGCGGATCGATGCGGGCAGGTGGCGGCCGGAACTGTCCATGCCGGCGATCCCCCTTGTCACGCCAGCGGCGCGGTCAATTGATCGATGACCCCGTCCAGGGTGATGCCATCGGCGCGGGCCGCGAAATTCAGCGCCATGCGGTGGCGCAGCACAGGTTTGGCCAGGGCCACGACATCGTCCAGCGACGGGGTCAGGCGGCCATCCAGCAGGGCGCGGGCGCGGGCGGCCAGCATCAGGGCCTGGCTGGCACGCGGGCCGGGGCCCCAGGCCACATGCCGGCGCACGCTGTCCAGGGCGCTGCTGTCCGGGCGGGCATTGCGCACCATGTCCAGGATGCCATCCACGACGCTGTCACCCACGGGCACGCGGCGGACCAGGGCCTGGGCCGCGATCAGGTCCGGTCCCGACAGCACGGGCGTCACCGTCTCCGACACCGCCCCGGTGGTGGCGATCATCATGCGGCGTTCGCTGTCGCGGTCGGGATAATCGACATCCACCTGCAACAGGAACCGGTCCAGCTGCGCCTCGGGCAGCGGATAGGTACCTTCCTGTTCCAGCGGGTTCTGTGTGGCCAGCACATGGAAGGGCCGGGGCAGCGGGTGGTAATGGCCGGCCACCGACACGCGGCCTTCCTGCATGGCCTGCAACAGGGCCGACTGGGTGCGCGGGCTGGCGCGGTTGATTTCGTCGGCCATCAGCAGCTGGGCAAAGACGGGACCGGGGATGAAGCGGAAGGCGCGGCGGCCATCCTCGCTTTCCTCCAGCACCTCCGACCCCAGGATATCGGCCGGCATCAGGTCGGGTGTGCATTGAACGCGGCGGTCATCCAGGCCCATGACGGTGCCCAGCGTTTCGACCAGCCGCGTCTTGGCCAGACCCGGCACGCCGATCAGCAGCAGATGCCCGCCGGCCAGCAGCGTGACCAGCGACAGGTCAATCACCTGCTGCTGACCAAAGATGACACGGCCGATGGCCTGACGCGCCTCTGACAAGAGGTGCCCCAGCGCTTCCACATCGCGCAACAGCGCCTGCGGATCGGTGCCACGACCGGCGTCCAGAGCGTTCACCACCATCATCTTCCCTTCGCGTCGCCCATCAATTGCAACACCGCCCGTCGATCTGGGCTGGCACACCTGGGTACCAGAAGCTTGGCCCCACGACTATGTTATCAATGCGGCACAGGCCGTACCGCGCAATATCGACGAATGGTCCGTTCCACCATGCCGGAAAGCAAGCAGAATAGGGATGCCACTGCGGCCCCCGAGAATGGAACCACAACACCGGAGGCCGCCTTGCGCGCCCTGTCGGGTGGTGGTCCGCGTAGCCCCAGCGCCGAGGACGAGGCCTATCCCATCACCATCCGCGCCGACGGCACCTGGACCTATCACGGCAGCCCCATCGGCCGCCTGCCGATGGTCCGGCTGTTCGCGACCGTGCTGCGGCGTGATGCCGCCGGTGATTTCTGGCTGATCACGCCCGCCGAACGCGGACGCATCAATGTGGAGGACGCTCCCTTCATCGCCGTGGGGCTGGAGGTGGAGGGCGAGGGACGGGACCAGCGTCTGATCTTCCGCACCAACCTGGACCAGCAGGTCATAGCCGGTCCGGATTATCCCATCCGGGTCACCACCGACCCCGCGACAGGGGAGCCCCGGCCCTATATCGTGGTGAAGGGGCCCATCGACACACCATTGGAAGCCCGCATCAACCGTGCCATCTTCTATGAACTGGTTGAACGGGCGGTATCCGGGGATGATGGGGACATGATCGGGGTCTGGAGCGAGGGGAGATTCTTCCCACTGGGCCGGGTGACCGAGGCGTGAAGGGCGCTGGGGTATCTTGATCGAGGCCGATACAAGGGCGGGCAGCCCCGCCATTGACGACATCCGCACGCTGTTCCAGCGGCGGCGGGGGGACCCGTCACGCCTGCTGGGCATGCGCGGCGACCTGGACGGTAATCCCGGCCTGGAGGTCCCAGCGGCCCTGCGCGATGCGGCCGTGCTGGTGCCGCTGGTCGACCGGCCCGAAGGCCCCACCATCCTGCTGACCCAGCGCACGGCGCATCTGGCCGCCCATGCCGGCCAGATCAGCTTTCCCGGCGGCGGGGTGGAACCCGCGGACGAGGATGCGGTCGCCACCGCCCTGCGCGAGACGGAAGAAGAGATCGGCCTGCCGCGCGGCCATATCGAGGTGCTGGGCCATCTGGATACCTACATCACCCGCACGGGTTTCCGCGTGGTGCCCGTGGTGGCCCATGTCCGCCCGCCCTTCACCCTGCAGGCCGATCCTTACGAGGTGGCGGACGTGTTCGAGGTCCCGCTGTCCTTCATCCTGGACCCCAGTTCACGCCGGCGGGAGAGCCGGGAATATAAGGGCGCGCTGCGCCATTTCTGGGTCTTCCCCTATCAGGACCGCTATATCTGGGGTGCCACGGCGGGGATGCTGATCAATCTGTGCGAGGTACTGGGGGAGTTGGGGTAAGCGCCTCTCGCCCCTGACCTCACACGTAATCCGCCATCACCGCCGTCACGTCGGCCAGATCCACATCGGCGCAACGGAACGCCTTGCCGATGCCGCGGGCCAGGATGAAGGTGACGCGGCCATCCTTGACCTTCTTGTCCTTGGCCATGTGGGCGACCAGCTTTTCCGCCGTCCAGGTGCCGTTGCCCAGATGTTTGGCCGACACGGGCAGGCCCACCGCGGCCAGATGGGCGCGGGCGCGGGCCAGGTCTTCGGCCGGGCACAGGCCCATGCGCACGGACAGGTCGAAGGCCATGACCATGCCGATAGCCACCGATTCGCCATGCAGCAGGGCGCTGCCATAGCCGGCTTCTGCCTCCAGCGCATGGCCGAAGGTGTGGCCCAGGTTAAGCAGCTCCCGCAGGCCCGCCTCTTTCTCGTCCTGGCCCACGATCTCCGCCTTGGCGGCGCAGGAGACGCGGATCGCCTCCGTCCGCAGGGCATCGTCGCCGGCGACCAGGGCCGGGCCGTTGGCTTCCAGCCAGGTGAAGAAATCCGGCCGGTCGATCAGCCCGTATTTCACCACCTCGGCATAGCCGGCCAGCACCTCACGCGTCGGCAGGGTCTTCAGGCTGTCGGTGTCGGCCAGGACCAGACGCGGCTGATGGAAGGCGCCGATCAGGTTCTTGCCATGGCGGCTGTTGATGCCGGTCTTGCCGCCCACCGAACTGTCCACCTGGGACAGCAGCGTCGTCGGCACCTGGATGAAGTCGATGCCACGCAGCGCAATGGCGGCCGCGAAGCCACCCAGGTCGCCCACGACCCCGCCGCCCAGCGCCACCAGCACGGTCTTGCGCTCGATCCCGCGCGACAGCAGGGCGTCCATCACCTCGCCCAGCTTTTCCATGTCCTTGCTGGCCTCGCCCGAAGGCACAATGATGGGGTCCATAACCCTGGCCCCACGGCTGCGCAGGCTGTCCAGCAGGGGCGTCAGGTGGAATTGGGCCACGGCGCTGTCGGTCAGCACGACCAGCGCCCGGCCCGGCACCACGGCCTGGATCAGCGCACCCGCCTGCCCGATCAGGCCCGGCCCGATATGGATGTCATAGGAACGGTCGTCGAGCGCGACGGGAACGATGGTGCGGGCGGCATTCATGGTCTTGATCCCGGATAATCGGTCAGGCGGCACTGCTGTCGGCAGCGCCCAGCCATTGGCGGACAGCGGCGATGACGCGATCCGTGGTTACGTCGGGCGGGCTGTCGTCGCTGTCGACGGTCAGATCGGCCTGGGCATAGACGGGGTAACGCGCCTCCATCAACCGGCCCAGCACGGCGCGCGCGTCGCCCTGGCGCAGCAGCGGCCGATGGTCGCGGCGCGCCGTGCGCTGCACCAGCAAATCCAGGTCGGCGCGCAGCCAGATGGAAATCCCGCGGTCGCGGATCAGCCCCCGCGTGGCTTCATCCATGAAGGCACCGCCGCCGGTGGACAGCACCTGCACCGGCTGTTCCAGCAGGCGGGCGATGACGCGCCGTTCCCCGTCGCGGAAACCCGCCTCCCCGAACCGGTCGAAGATTTCCTGGATGGTGCAGCCGGCCGCCCGTTCAATCTCATGATCGGCATCGACGAAGGGCAAGCCCAGCTTGGCTGCCAACCGCTTGCCGATGCTGGTCTTGCCGGCGCCCATCAGGCCGATCAGAACCAGGGTCTTGGGAATGGGGGGCATGGGCACAGGCGTCATGGGCGTCAGATCCAGGGGTGGGCGCCAGAGGGTTTGACCTGGGGCGTAACCAGGATGGCTGATGGTGGCGCGATTGCCAGCCCATGATGCGGGCGCTATGGTGCGGGCAAGGCCACCGGAACGGACGTTTCCATAGCATGCGCGGGCACCCACGCCCAACCCTGCGAGCCAAGTGGAAAGCGGAGCCGGACCCGGTTGCCGACGCATGGCTGACGATGCAAGCGTCTGGTCGATGTGGACAGGTAACCCTTGCACCGGGACCCGGTTATTCATGAGCATGCTGATCAAGATCCTGTTGGTGGTTGTCCTGCTTGTCGGTGTCGGCGGCTTTGCCGTGCTGGCCAGCATGGACCTGCCCGCGCCGTCGCAGCCGGTGGAACGGGTGATCCCGAATGACCGTTTCAGCTGAGCGCGCGCGCCGCTTCGGCTGCCTGACGGCCCTGGGACTGGTGCTGCTGGCCCCCATGGCATCGGCCCAGCAGCAGGCCGATCCTGCCCCCGTGCCGTCCATCCCGACGGGCGCGCCGCTGTCGCTGTTCCCACCGCCTACGGACGCCCCCGATGCGGCCATCCCGGCCGACAGCCCCGCCACCGCCACCGGTGCGGAGGCGCCGGCAGAGGCGCGGTCGCCCAAGGGCGTGATGGTGGAGGAGCTGAAGGCGCTGGACCCGGAACTGGCCGGCACCCTGGGCCCCGACAATGGCGGCCTGTCCGCCGACCTGTGGCGCGGCCTGCCGCGTAACGAGGTGGAAAGTCTGATCGCCAGCATTCCCGCCGGCCTGACCAGCCCGGCGCTCCGCGCCATCACCACCCAGGTGCTGCTGTCCACGGCCGATGGCGTCGGCGCGGGAGAAAAGAAGCGCGACCTGGCGGCCTTGCGCGCCGAAGCCCTGCTGCGCATCGCCAATGCCGACGCGGCCGATGCCCTGCGTTCGGTGGCACCATCGGTGCTGGAGGATGAGGCAACGGCGCTGGTCTGGCTGGAAATGCAGTATTTCGCCGGCGACCGGCAGGCGGCCTGCGATCAGGCCAATGTCCTGCTGGGCAAGTTCCAGCATCCCGTCTGGCAGAAATGGCAGATCGTCTGTCAGGTGGCGGGCGGCCAGACCCAGGGCGTCATGCTGGGCCTGGACCTGATGCGTGAACAGGGCGACAAGGACGATATCTTCGCCCGTCTGGCCGAAGCCGCGGCGGCCGGCACCAAGACCCCGGTTAAGGGCGTGACGGAGCCGACGGCCACGCAACTGGCCATGATCCTGGCATCCAACCGTCCCTATCCGCCGGACATGAAGATCGGCGGGGCGGGGCCGCTGGCCATGCTGGCCCGCATGGCGACCCTGCCCGTGCCGCAGCGTCTGGCGGCGGCGGAAAAGGCCGTGGCCCTGGGCAGCCTGGATCAGGCCGGCCTGCTGACCGTCTATGACGCCGTGACCAAGCCCGACCCCAAGGCGCTGACACTGGCCGGCGCCAGAAAGCCGACGCCGCTGTTCCGGGCCCAGGTGCTGAAGGCGCTGCGCGATGAGCCCACGCCCGCCGCCAAGGCCGGGCTGTTCAAGATCGCCATGCTGGCCAGCAGCACCGAACAGCAGGCCGGGCCCTATGGTGCCCTGCTGCTGGAGGAGGCGCGGCAGTTCAAGCTGACGGTCGGTTTCGCGTCCGTGGCCCCGCTGGTCGCCCGACTGCATCTGTTGCAGGGGGAGAATATCGGGGCCACACCCTGGATCAATCTGGCCCGCGACGATTTCAATGTCAGCAAGGATGAAGGTGCCTTCGCCCGGCTGTGGCCGCTGGCCGCCGCCCATGGTCTGATCCGGGAGACGGATTTCGATCAGGTGCGCTGGGTTCGCGAGCTGGGCGGGGATGCGGCCCGCGACACGGCCGACGGGGTGCTGATCCTGCTGACGGCCCTGCATGGCGGGGCGGAAGCGCCCTTGCCGCCGCTGGCGGATGGCGGTGCCCCGCCGGGTCAGGTGAAGGGCGCCGTGGCGCTGGATGCCGTCGTTGGCCTGGGCAGCGATGGCCCGGCTGGCATGGCGGCGCTGGATCTGGCTTCCCTGCTGACCAACATGTCCAAGGCCGGTATGGCCGATCAGGCCCGCCGCATCGGGGCGGAGGCCATCGCCACGCTGCTGCGGCCGGCGGCGTGACCATGACGGGACCGGCGACGGGAATGGGGGCGAAGGTGCGGCCGGGCCGGCCGCGCAAGGCCCCTGTCCCGCCGCCGCCCTGGGTCGATGCCTTTCTGGACATGATGGTGGCCGAACGCGGGGCATCGGCCAACACCCGCGACGCCTATCGCCGCGACCTGACGGATGTGGCCAATTTCCTGGCACGGCAGAAAGGCCCGGCCCTGGACCGCGCCAGCACCGATGATCTGCGCGCCTACCTGGACCATCTGGCCGCCGACCAGATCAAGGCGAAGTCGGCCGTACGCACTGTCGCCCGTCGTCTGTCGTCCCTGCGCCAATATTACAAGTTCCTGGTCTCCGAAGGGCACCGGGCCGAAGACCCGGCCAGCGTCCTGGACACGCCCAAGCAGGGTCGTGCCCTGCCCAAGATCCTGTCGGAAGCCGATGTCACCGCCCTGCTGGCCGCCGCATCGGCCCGTGGCGCACCAGAGGGAAGGCGGCTGAATGCGCTGCTGGAAGTGCTGTATGCCTCCGGTTTGCGCGTGTCGGAGCTGGTCGGCCTGCCCATGAATGCCCTGACCCGCGATGCCCGCGCCCTGATCGTGCGCGGCAAGGGCGGGAAAGAGCGGCTGGTGCCCCTGTCGGCGCCCGCGCGCGACGCCCTGGCCGCCTATCTGCCCGACCGGCCCTTCTTCATGACCAAGGGGCGGGAGGGCAAGCAACAGGCCTTCCTGTTCCCGTCCCGCGCCACGGCCGGCGTGCTGACGCGGCAGCGCTTCGGGCAGTTGCTGAAGGATCTGGCCATTGAGGCGGGTCTGGACCCCGCCAAGGTCAGCCCGCACGTCCTGCGCCATTGCTTCGCCACCCACCTGCTGGACCATGGCGCCGATTTGCGGTCGGTCCAGAAGATGCTGGGCCATGCCGATATCGGCACGACCCAGATCTATACCCATGTCGTGGGCGAACGGCTGAAGCAGACGGTGGAGAAACACCACCCGCTGTCGGGGAAGAAGAAGTGACCCACCGGACCCATCTGGCCGCCGCCCTTGCCCTGTCGCTGTGTCTGGCCCTGCCGGCCACGGCGCAGCAGGTGATCCTGGTCCGGCATGCGGAGAAATCCACCGGGACCGATCCAGGCCTGACAGCAGAGGGGCAGGGCCGCGCCCAGGCACTGGCCGACCTGCTGCGGACAACCCCACCGGACCTGGTCCTGACCAGTCCCGCCAGACGCACGGCGGAGACAGCAGCCCCGGCGGCAGCGCTGGCCGGAGTCACGGCAGAGCCGGTGGCCATCCCGCCGGGCGATCTTCCGTCCCACGTCTGCGCCACGGCGGAAAGGCTGGGGGCCTTGCAGGCGGGTCAGGTGGCCCTGGTCGTCGGCCATGGCAACACCGTCCCCGCCATCCTGCGCGCCCTGGGCGGCCCCACCCTGCCCGACCTGCCGGAATGCGCCTATGACCGCCTTTTCCGCTGGGACATGGCGACGAGGACATTGCGGGAGGAGCGGTACGGGGCGGAAAGCCAGTGCCCATAGGGGGGCCACCCCCCCCTGCTACCCCTGTCGCGGCGGGATCAGGCCCTTGGCGCGGGCAGCCTCGGCGGCCTTGATCGCGAAGGCGTAGACGTCCGCGCTGAACGGGGCCTGGACCTGGGGCGTCTGCCATTGGTCCATTTCCTGATACATGCGGCTGGCCTTGTTCCAGACCTCCACCCCCACCTGTTCCACCAGCGGCTTTTGCAGTTCGTACCAGCGGACGGCCAGCCGTGTGGCATGCTCATCCTCCGGCGCCACCTTGCAGGCGATGGCGGCTTCGATCTCCGCGATCAGGTCAGCCCAGCGGGCCGTGAATTCGGCCTGCTCTGCCTGGCCGAAGACGGCTTTGGCCTGACGCCATTTCTCCTGGTCCTCCGGCGTGTAGTACCGGTCCAGGACCGGCTTCCAGACTTCCTCACTCATGCTCTGTTCTCCCATCTTGATCAGGTCGCACAGGGCATCGACGGACAGGCATTCCCCTTCCTGCAACTGCCGGCGGGCCGTCCGCAGCAGCGACAGGGCCTGGGCCAGACCGCGTTCGGTCTGTTCCAATGCGGCGATCTGGGCATCGATCAGCCGGGCCGGATCGAAGGGCCGCCGGTCCAGCAGGCTGCGGATCTGGGCCAGCGTGCAGCCGGCCTTTTTCAACAGCAGGATCTGCTGCAACCGCTCCACGTCGCGCGTCTGATAGACACGCCGCCCGGCCTGGGTGCGCACCGGCTTGATCAGCCCCTCCGCCTCATACAGCCTCAGGGCGCGGACCGAAACGCCCGACCGTTCCGCCAGTTCGCCGATGGATAATGCCTTGTCCATTCTCATGCTCCTTGCCCGCCCCTTGTCGGACCTGACGCTGCGTCAGGAGCAAGCGGGAAAATGCAGGCGGCTGGAAAGAAAAAAGCCCGCCGCTGGCTCCCCAGCGACGGGCTTTTTTCTGAACGGGTGACGCTTACTCGGCCGTCGTGATCTTCGGCTTGGGCAGGTCCAGCTTGATGTGCAGTTCCTTCAGGCGGTCGGGCGTGACCGTGTTCGGGGCCTGCATCAGCAGATCTTCGGCACGCTGGTTCAGCGGGAAGACGATGACTTCGCGGATGTTCGGTTCGTCGGCCAGCAGCATGACCATGCGGTCGATGCCCGGCGCCGAACCACCGTGCGGCGGGGCGCCCAGCTTGAAGGCCGACAGCATGCCGCCGAACTTGGCTTCCAGGACCTCGGCCGGATAGCCCGCGATCTCGAACGCCTTATACATGATCTCGGGCTTGTGGTTGCGGATGGCGCCCGAGGACAGTTCCACGCCGTTACAGACGATGTCGTACTGATAGGCGTTGATGGTCAGCGGATCCTGGTTCAGCAGCGCGTCCAGCCCGCCCTGCGGCATGGAGAACGGGTTGTGGCTGAAGTCGACCTTCTTCCGCTCTTCGTCATATTCGAACATCGGGAAGTCGACGATCCAGCAGAACTTGTAGGTATCCTTCTCGATCAGGTCCAAGGTCTCGCCGATCTTGGTGCGGGCCAGACCGGCCAGCTTGGCGGCGGGGCCGACCTGGTCGCAAACAAAGAAGACGGCATCGCCATCCTTCAGGCCGACCAGTTCGCGCAGATGGGCCTGCGCGGCCTCCGGCACGAACTTGGCGATGGGGCCCTTGCCGCCGGCGGCTTCGAACAGGATATAGCCCAGGCCGGGCGCACCGAGGCCCTTGGCCCAGTCGTTCAGCTTGTCGAAGAAGCTGCGCGGCTGGTCGCCGACCGACGGCGCGCGGATGGCGCGGACGACGCCACCCTTCTCGATCACGCCCTTGAAGGCCTTGAATTCCACGTCGTCGCGCTTGAACACCTCGGTCACGTCGGTGATGACCAGGGGGTTGCGCAGGTCCGGCTTGTCGTTGCCGTATTTCAGCATCGATTCAGCATAGGGGATGCGCACGAACGGGTAGGGCGTCACGCTGCGCTTGGTGCCCGTGAAGCCGCTGAATTCCTCGAAGATGCCGTGGATGACGGGCTCGATCGCGGCGAACACGTCTTCCTGGGTGACGAAGCTCATCTCGAAATCGAGCTGGTAGAACTCGCCCGGCGAACGGTCGGCGCGGCTGTCCTCGTCGCGGAAGCAGGGGGCGATCTGGAAATAGCGATCGAAGCCCGACACCATCAGCAGCTGCTTGAACTGCTGCGGCGCCTGCGGCAGGGCGTAGAACTTGCCGGGATGGTTACGGCTCGGCACCAGGAAGTCGCGCGCACCTTCCGGGCTGCTGGCCGTCAGGATCGGGGTCTGGAATTCCACGAAACCCTGTTCGATCATGCGGCGGCGGGCCGACGCAATGACGTGGCTGCGCAGCAGGATGTTTTTCTGCATCTTCTCCCGGCGCAGGTCCAGGAAACGGTAGCGCAGGCGCAGTTCCTCGCCGGCATCCTGCTCGCTGTTGACCTGCAGCGGCAGCGGGTCGGCGGCCGACTGCACGGACACATCGCGCACCACCACCTCGATATGGCCGGTGGGCAGGTTCTCGTTGATGGTCTCCGCCGTGCGGGCCACCACTTCACCGGTGATGGTCACCACCGATTCCAGGCGCAGACCTTCCAGCACCGCAAAATGCGGGGAGGAGGTGTCGACGACCAGCTGCGTAATGCCGAAATGGTCGCGCAGATCGACGAACAGCAACTGCCCATGGTCACGCTTGCGGTTGATCCAGCCGGACAGGCGGACGGTCTGACCGGCATGGTCCAGGCGGAGCTGGCCACAATTATGCGAGCGATAGGCGTGCATGGCGGATCGATCCCGGGTGCGAATGGGCAACAGAAAGGGTAAGCCGGCGGAATGACCCGTCGGCACGAAGCCGCACACCACACCGGACGGGGCTTGGTTGTCAAGGCCGGCAAGCGCTTTGCTGCTACCCTGTCGCACGCCAGCGCTGGATGATGGCATCGATCCCGCCATCGGCCAGAACCGCATCCAATGCCGCCTGCAGGCGGTTGGCCTTGTCGGTCCGGTCGAAGGGCAGGCCGACATAATGCGGGGATATGGCCAGGGGCCTGGGCAGCAGCCGGACCTTGTCGGCGATGCCGATCTGCCGCGCCTTCCATTCCAGGGCGAAGCGGTCGCCGACCACCATGTCGACGCGGCCCGCCACCAGCTTCAGCAGCGACAATTCATCGGTGCGCGCCGGGTCGCGCCGGAAATGGGTGGCGTTGTCGAAAGCCGGTTCATAGCTGTTGCGCAGGGCCGTGCCGATGGTCAGGCCCGTCAGGTCCTCAAGTCGGTCATAGGTCAGCCGGCTGTTCTCACGCACGGCAAACGCGATCTCCCCGTCGCGGAAGGAACCGACCATGCAGAATTCCTTGCGTCGTTCCGGTGTCGGCAACAGGCCGAACAGCATGTCGCAGCGGGCCTGCTCCAGCCCCGCCAAGGCCCGCGACCACGCCATGGGTTCGATGATGTAAGGATCGCCGACACGGTCCAGCAAGGCACGGATGATATCAACATCCATGCCCATGGCCCCGCGCACCCGGTCGGCCCAGCAGTAGGGCGGGAAGTCATCGGCGCAATAGACAAGCCAGGACCCCGGTGCGCCGCCGGCGGTACAGATGCCGGGAACCATCATCGCGGCGCCGGCAAGCAGAAGGCGCCGACGGTCACAAATCGTGACCGCACCGGCCTTTGTGCGTTTGGCCCCTGGCCCCGGCATGGTGGCCTCCCTGGGATATCCTGTCGCACCCACCCTATACCCTGGCGGGGCCTGCCCGATACCTATCCGCATGGGCGCATGTCGGCTTGCCGGATATCCGCATTCGACAGGGGCAAGCGACTGTTGTATCACTCACGCCCATGACTCTGATCACGACCACCGAAGACCTTTCCGCCTTCATCGACCGTATCCGTGGCGCCGATTACGTCACCGTCGATACCGAATTCATGCGGGAAAAAACCTATTGGCCGCAGCTTTGCCTGGTGCAGGTCGCCGGGCCCAAGGATGCCGCCGCCATTGACCCCCTGGCCCCGGGCATCGACCTGCAGCCGCTGTTCGACCTGATGGCCGACCCGTCGGTGCTGAAGGTGTTCCACGCCGCCCGGCAGGATCTGGAAATCTTCGTCAACCTGATGGGATCGGTACCGGCCCCGCTGTTCGATACCCAGGTCGCGGCCATGGTCTGTGGCTTTGGCGATTCGGTCGGGTATGAGACGCTGATCACCAAGCTGACACCAGCCCGCATCGACAAGTCCAGCCGCTTCACCGACTGGTCGCACCGGCCACTGACCGACCGGCAGCTGCAATATGCGCTGTCCGACGTCACGCATCTGCGCCCGGCGTACGAGAAGATCCGCGCCAAGCTGAACCGCACGGGGCGGGAGGTCTGGCTGGAAGACGAGATGGCGATCCTGACCGATCCGGCAACCTACCGCACGGCGCCGGAAGACGCCTGGAAGCGCCTGAAGGTGCGGACGGAGAAGCCGCGTTTCCTGGCCATCCTGAAGGAAGTGGCGGCGTGGCGGGAACGGGAGGCGCAGCGCAAGGACCTGCCGCGCAACCGCATCCTGCGGGACGAGGCGCTGATGGAAATCGCCGCCCATGCGCCGACCAATATCGACGATCTGGGCCGCACGCGCGGGCTGGGGCCGGGCATGGCCCAGGGCCGCTACGGCGCGGAACTGCTGGCCGCCATCAACACGGCACTGGCCATTCCCGACAGCGCCCTGCCGCGCCCGGAACCGCGCGTGGAACCCGCATCGGGCATCGCCCCCATCGTGGAACTGCTGCGCGTGCTGCTGAAGATGGTCTGCGACGATAATGACGTCGCGTCCCGTCTGGTCGCCAATTCCGCCGATCTGGAAGCCATCGCCGGCGACGACAATGCCGATGTCGATGCCCTGAAGGGCTGGCGTCGTGAGGTGTTCGGTGAAGCGGCACTGCGCCTGAAGCAGGGCAAGCTGGCGCTCGCCATCGCCGGCAAGAAGGTGAAGATCGTCGATCTGGCGAAGTGATCGCGGATATTCGCTGATCGTTCATACAAAACGGCCCCGGCGGTGATGCCGGGGCCGTTTGCATGTCCACATCCCGTCCGGCGGCCGGTTGTCCGGCCGCCGGGGGCTGTCATCAGAACTTGGCCGACAGGGACAGGCCGAAGGTGCGCGGATCGCTGACCACGGGGGCCATGAAGTTTTCGATCACGCCCTTGATGTTCTGCTCGTCCGTGATGTTGCGGACGAAGGCTGCCACTTCATAGGCGTCGCCCGGGGCCTTGTAGCCCAGACGCAGACCGCCTTCGAAATCGCCCTTGCTGTAGAACTCGGCCGATTCATACAGCACGAAGTTGGTCTTGCCGGTCACGCTCCAGTCCGTGAAGGCGAACAGCGTCCCGCCATTGTCCAGCGGGATGTCGTAACGCGCCGTGAAGTTCAGGATGTACTTGGGCGCGTTCGGGAACGGGTTGCCGTCGATCATGGCGCGGCCGCTGACCACCGGGTCCAGCACGGTGCAGACCGTGACGGGGCTGCAGGTGCTGGAGCTGACGGCCTTGTCCTTGATCTCCGTGTCCGTATAGGTGACGCCGGCGGTCAGGGTGAAGTTGCGGGTGACGGCCAGCTCGGCATCCACCTCAAAGCCGACAGCTTCGCCCTTGTCGGCATTCAGCAGACGGGCCGTGCCGTTGGCATCGAACGCGGTCAGCTGGATGTCGTTGACGGTGTAGGTGTAGACGGCACCGTTCAGGCGCAGCTTGTCATTCAGCAGCGTCGACTTCACGCCCGCCTCGTAGGAGATGATGGTCTCCGAGGTGGCGGTCGTCGGCGGGCCATTGAAGGACACGGTACGACCCTGGATCGTCGGGCCACGGAAGCCGCGGGCAACGCGGGCGAACAGGGCCGCGTCATCCGTCACGTCATAGAACAGGCTGGCATCCCAGCTGACCTTGTTGTCCGACAGGTCGACATGGCGGACACCCGTATAGGCGCCCTGCACCTGATTGGTGCCATTCTCGATGGACTTGAACGTACCGGCGGTCAGCGCCTTCAGCACATCCATTTCCTTGTCGTCTTCGGTATATCGCACGCCGGCCGTGAACTTCAGGTCGGACGTCAGCTGATAGCCGGCCTGACCGAACACGGCCCAGCTTTCATTCTGGTTGCGCAGCGTGACAAAGCCCGAGGCGCCGCCCGTTTCAAAGAAGCGGTAAGGGCGGAAGGACAGCTGTTCGTCGGAATTGAAGTAGAAGCCGCCGACCTGCCAGTTCAGCGGGCCGTCGCCATTGCTGGCCAGACGGATTTCCTGGGTCCACTGGTCCAGATCGTCGATATTGCCCTGGCTTTCGGCGGCGTTCAGGGGCAGGCCGTCCGTGTCGCCACGGCTGTACCCGTCCGTCGTCTCATAGCCGGTGATGGAGGTCAGGGTGACGGCGCCGAAATCATGGTCGATCTTCAGCGACGAACCCCAGCCATCATAGGCCTGATCGTTGTTGTCACCGTCATTGTAGGAGACGGTGCGCTTCTTGTAGTTGCTGTTCAGTTCGTTGGAGCCCTTGGTCAGGGCGTTGCCGCGGAACAGCGACGACGTGGCATCCAGGCTGCGGCCATGCAGGTTCAGCAGGGCGCTGGTATCGTCCGACGGGGTCAGCAGGAACTGCACGCGGCCGGCAATGTCCTGATGCCCGCCCAGCTTGCGGCCGGTATAGGCATTGGTCACGTAATTGTCGCGGCGCTGGTACATCAGCGAAGCGCGCATGGACAGCTTGTCCTCGATCAGCGCGCCGCCCATCCCGGCATCCAGCGTGGCCGTGCCGTAGGAACCCAGCGTCATGGTCGCGCGGCCCGACGTGTCCTGGCTGGGCGCGATGCTGTCGAACTTGATGATGCCGGCGGTGGTGTTGCGGCCGAACAGCGAACCCTGCGGCCCGCGCAGCACTTCCACCTGGCGCACGTCATAGAGCGGGCTGCTCTTCAGCACCACATTCTCCATCACGACATCGTCGATGATGACGGAGACGGGCTGAGAGGCGCCCAGATAGAAGTCATTGTTGCCCAGGCCGCGGATATAGAAGCGCGGGAAGATGCGGCCCGTCGAGGTCTCCGCATACAGGCCCGGCACCTTGGCCGACAGGGCCAGGATGTCCGCACCACCGGCCAGCAGGTCGCGCAAGCCCTCGCCGGAAATGGCGGCGACGGACATCGGGACTTCCTGCAGGTTCTCCGCGCGGCGCTGGGCCGTCACGATGATCTCTTCCAGCGTGTCGCTGGTGGTCTGCGCCTGGGCGGCGACGGAGAGGGCCAGCGTGGTGGCGGAAAGGCCGGCCAGCAAAGCCAGCTTCAGATTGGATTGCATCTCTGTTTCTTCTCTCGGGTCATATCAACGGCCGCCGGCCCGCCATCGGGTGGCCCAGCATCCCGCCAGCGCCCGTCCAGTGACGGCGACGCCGGGCCAGGGCGTGGCCGGTTCAGCGGCCGGGTGGATACGCCGAAGCGAAACATTTGTGCGTGTTGTTTGTGTGAAGTCTCGGCAACACTGTTGCAATGTTGCGCGGCACAATCGAGGCGGCGCCTTGCTTTCGCGCTTGCAGCATGCACAACAGGCATGCCGACCATGCGCCAGGATCGGCCTTTCCAACGCTGGAAACAGGGGCATGGAACGTTATGGAGGAGAAAGGGCCGCCCGGCCGGGCGCGACTCCGGCCCTTTCCGGTCAGTGCGCGCTGTTCTTGGCGAAGGCATCCAGTTGCGCGGGACTGGCTTCGATCTGGTGGCGGGCCTTCCATTCCTCATAGGGCATGCCGTACACAAGCTCCCGCGCTGCATCATAACTGAGCGCCTCACCGCGTTCCTCGGCGGCGGCTTTGTACCATTTGGCCAAGCAGTTACGGCAGAAGCCGGCCAGGTTCATCAGGTCGATATTCTGCACGTCGGTGCGGGTACGAAGATGATCCAGCAGGCGGCGGAAAGCGGCGGCTTCCAGCTCGATGCGGGCGCGGTCGATATTGGTCTGGTCGTCCATGAAGGGCTCCGTGGTCGGCAATCACCCCACATATGGGCAAGGACGCCGGTTGCTCAAATGGAATTTCGATAAAATTTTAGTAGAAAAAACAATTATCTTTGCAGCTTGAGACTATTTCAGAACCATGCATGATCGAAATCAAGAGCAGATTACCTATCCTGAAGTATCGTCATCACTTGCACATGGAGAAGCCCATGGTCATCGATATGCGCACCCGCCTGCCCCATGGTCATCTGGCCACGCACGCTGCCAACCTGAGCCACCACGCCCAGCAACTTCATCGCTGCGCCGACGAATTGTCGGCAGCCCTGACCGCCCTGCAGTCGCTGGATATCCGCGCGCTGCTGGAAGAGGCCGCGGCCACGCGCTGATCAGCCCATGGCCTGTCTGATGATGCCGGGCAGAAGACGGGCCAACCGATCGGCCCAGGCATCGGCGCCGGCCGCATCGGCGATCAGGTCCTGGCGGATTTCCAACATCAGCACAGGCAGGTTCGCCTGTTCACCATGGTGGACGATGGTGAAATCCGTGCCGGTGCGGGCGCTGTAGGGTTCATTGTCCCCAACGATCAGGTCGCCCTCGCCCCGCAGCGCATCCAGCATGGGCAGGGCCATGCGCCCGTCGCGGTTCCACAGCACGCCGACATGCCAGGGCCGGCGGAACCCGTTCATCTGCGGCGTGAAGCTGTGGATGGAGATCAGGACGGGCACCTGTCCGCGGGCGGCAATACGGGCCCGCTCCCCGGCGATCGCATCATGATAGGGCTGGTACAGGGCCTCCAGCCGCAGCTGTCGCGCCGTCTCTGTCAGGTCCAGATTGGCCGGCACGGGCGTGCCGTCGCTGATCGGCGGCATCAGGGTCGGGCTGTCGGGCCACCGGTTGCAATCCACCACCAGGCGGGAATAGACCGTCAGCACGGCGCAGGCGGCCAGCCGCCGCGCCAGGCCTTCGGTGACGGCGGCCGCACCGATATCCCACCCGATATGGCGATCCATTTCCTCGGACGGGACACCCATTCCGTGCAGAGCGGCGGGCACAGCCTGACCGGCATGGTCGCAGACCAGCAGCAGCGACGCGGCGCTGTCCGGATTGAGGATGCGGACGGGGGCCGGATCGTCAGGACCCAGCAGAGAGGGGGCGCAAATATCCATACCCCCTGCTTAACCGAAAGCGGCAGCGGGGGAAACCACGCCAAAGGTTGGTATGGTCAGCGAAGCAACCAGCGCAGGATCCGGTCCAGCCGGGGTCCGTAAGGCGGACGCACCAATCCCATCAGATTGAAACGGCGCTGCATGAACCGCCCGCGGGCATGGCTGAAGGTACGGAAGCCCGCCTCGCCATGATAGACGCCCATGCCGCTTTCCCCGACACCCCCGAAAGGCAGGGCATCCTGGGCGGCATGCAGCAGGGTGTCATTGATCGTCACCCCGCCTGACCGTGTGTGGTCCAGCACCAGGCGCCGATCGTCGCGGCTGTTGGTGAACAGATACAGGGCCAGCGGGGCCGGACGCTCATTCACCAGGGCCACCGCATCCTCCAGCCGGTCATAGGTCAGTACAGGCAGGATGGGACCGAAAATCTCCCGCGCCATCACGGCGGCCCCGTCCGGCACATGCCACAGAAGGGTGGGTGCCAGCTTACGGCGATTGGCCGGCAAGGCCTCTGATGCCGGATTGATGATGCGGGCATGGGCGCCCCGCCGCCGGGCGTCTTCGATCAGTCCGACAAGCCGGTTGTAATGCTGATCGTTGACGATGGCGGTATAGTCGGGATTGCCTTCCAGCGTCGGGTACAGGGCGGCCGTCGCCCGTTCGAAATGGTCGATGAAGCCCAGTTCCCGCCCCCGGGGCACCAGGACATAGTCAGGCGCCACACAGGTCTGGCCGGCATTCAGCAGCTTGCCCGCCGCAATGCGCCGGGCCGCCAGTTCTAGCGGGAAATCGGGCGCCACGATGCAGGGCGATTTGCCCCCCAGTTCAAGCGTGACCGGCACCAGATTGTCGGCAGCCGCGCGCATGACCTGCCGACCGACACCGGTGGAGCCGGTGAACAGCAGATGATCCAGCGGCAGGTGACACAGGGCCTGGGCCAGTTCCGACCCGCCACAGACGACACCGACCTCCCCCGGGTCGAACACCTCTGCCACCAGGCGCGCCAGCAGGGCGGAGGTGCGGGGCGTGATCTCCGACGGCTTCAACAGCACGCGGTTGCCGGCGGCAACGGCGGCGGCCAACGGCACCAGCGACAGGTGGATGGGATAGTTCCAGGGGCTGACGATCCCCACGACCCCACGCGGAACCCAGTCAACGGCAGCGCGTCCGGGCAGGAAGCTGGCCGCCACGGGCACGGACCGGCTGCGCATCCAGCGGCGGAAATGCCGGGCCGTGTGGCGGATGGCCGACAGGCTGGCATGGATGTCCGCCATGCGGGTTTCATGCGGGGAGCGGTGGCCGAAATCCGCCGACACGGCATCGACCAGCGCGGACTCATTTTTCAGCAGGGCCTTGGCCAGATCATGCAGGGCACCGGCCCGCCGGCCCACCGACAGACCACCATCATGCTGCCAAGCCACCTGCAGCTTCGCGAAGGCACCGGCCAGCTGCTGATCCGCGGCCATGGCCGTGCGCTGCCGGACCTGACCGGAAGGGAATTCGATGATGGCGTCGTTCATCACGCAACCTCCCCTGTCGCGGGCGACCGGGGCCGGTCAGGCAGCAGCCCGCTCCGGTCTCAGGCGCGACGGAACCTTTCCACCTTCATGATGCGGAAGCCCATGGAGGGCAGGAAGCGCGGTTCGGCGCGCATCTTCGCATCCCGGTCAGTGGTTCCCGGTACAATATAGACCCGACCGTTGGCCCATTCCATGGCGGTATCTTCAGGCAGACCTGCCCCAGGCCCGGCGGTATTGGTGACCGTCACTTCCCACAGCTTGCCATGGCCCAGCGTGGCACGGTCCAGCATGAACAGGCGCTGCTTGGGCGCCTCCGCCAGGGCGGCCAGTTCGGCATCGACCTGGGCCTTGGCATCCTGAAGCTGCGCCAGATCGGCCTTGCCCCTGGCCAGCTCCTCTTCCACCTGGCCATTCAGGCTGCGCAGCGTGTTGCAGGCCACGTCCAGCCGATGGTGGTCATCCTCCACGGCGCGCAGGTCACGCTGGTACTGACCGACATCGCTTTCGATCTTGCGCATGACGGCGGCCGCATAGGCGATGGAAACCAGCATCAGCAGGATGAAGGCGACCTGGGTCAGCATGCCCGTTACTCCGCAGCCATGGCCGCCTGCGCGGCGGGCAGGGCCTTGGACAGGTTGAAGCCGCCATCGGGCGGGAAGCTGCTCCGCACCATGCGCAGCGCATCGTCGGCATTTTCTGCCCACACCTCAACCGCATGACGGACATTGCGGAACTTGCTGTCCTTGATAGTGTTCTGGTTGAAGGTCAGGGTGCTGCCCAGCGACATCTGCACCACGAACAGGCGGCGCGACCCGGCCGGCTCCCCCAATTCATGCACGATCATGTAATTCTCGTCCCGGGCCGCCTTCACCCGGCGCTGCGCCTCGGCCAACTGCGTGGCCGCGGCTTTGCGCTCCACCTCATTGTGACGCACGGCCTCCTGATTGTCGCGATAGGCCTTGGTCAGTTCCTCCTGCTTGCGCGCCAGTTCACGGTTGCTTTCCATGACCCGGCCAATATGGGCGCGGCGCGAGTAATAAAGCACCTGGCGCACCAGAGCGATGCTGACAGCACCGATTGCGCATAGCAGAGCGATAACGAAGAGGACGGTGTTGATTTCCAATGCGGCAATTCCGTGTAACGCGCTTTCCGGCGGATCGACCGGCTGCCCCGGGCCGGCGGTCTTTGAGATTATAACATCGCATCTGGCGTTTGTCCCACGCCACAACCTAACCGAAAGGGATGACAGCCCCATTCGAGATACTTTTGTCAGCCCGTGTCAGGGCGGCCGGCCACGCCGGACCTGAAAGATAGGCCATCTCGGCCTGCCGCGCGGCGACCACGGGATCCAGTGCCGCCAGTTCATCATCGGGCAGGGCCGGATGAACCATCATCACCGCGGCCGCCCCCATGCCCGACAGGAAACGCGGCACCAGGGCGGAAAAGGGCGCCTTGAAATCGTAGATGCCGGTGAATCCCCGATTCGTCACGACACCGTGACGCGCCGCATCCTGGGCCAGACCGCGGGCCAGGGCCGTGATGAACAGGGCCTTGCCCGTGGCCACCCCGCGCGCCAGCACCCGTGACGGCGCCTCATAGCAGTCGCGCAGCCAGACGCCCCCCCCGGCATGGCGCCTTTGCAGCGCCGCCAGGACCAGGGGCCGGATGCCGGGCAGCAGATGCACATGCTGATGCCCGTCGACAAAATGCGGTGGCCGTCCCATCGCTGTTTCGAACGCATCCAGCTGCCGGTCGATCTCCGCCGCCAGTTCGGCCCGCACGGCCGAGGCCCGCAGGCAGCCGGCATGCGACAGGGCCAGCCACCGACCAACGCCGGGCAGCCGCCCTGTGGGGCAGAGAAGCGGCATCGGCCCCAGGGGTGACAGCGCCCCGGTCAGGGTCAGATGCAGCCCGGTCTGGAACCCGGCCGGCATGTCACGCAGGGGCCGCGCATCCTCCGGCCAGCGCGGACTGGGCACCATGGCGCCGGTACCGGACAGCCGCCCGTCACGGCCCAAGGCAAGAATGCCGGCCGTCACGCCCGCCGACAGGGCATAATCATCGGCAATGACCGTGACGGCATGCGTAACCGCCATGGGATCAGGCCGCCGGCGTCCGGGTCAGCTGCAGGAACACATCCTCCAGATTGCTTTCCACCATGGACAGATCCTTGACCGCCAGCCCGGCCGTGGCCATGGCACCCAGCAGGTCGGCCACACGGGTCTGGCTGGGCTTGTAATGAATGGTCAGGCGGCGCGGCCCGTCCAGGGTGGCATCGAGCCCCGAGAAGGCCGGCGGCAAGACCGCCAGATCGGCATCCAGCGTCACCACCATCTCCTTGCTGTCCAGGCGGCCCAGCAGGTTTTCCGTCGATTCGCAGGCCACTACCTGGCCGTGATTGACAATGGCGATGGTGTCACAAAGCTCCTGCGCTTCTTCCAGATAATGCGTGGTCAGCACGATGGTGGTGCCGGCCTTGTTCAATTCCCGCACGTGGGCCCACAGGCTCTGGCGCAGTTCCACGTCCACGCCGGCCGTCGGCTCGTCCAGAACCAGCACGGGCGGGGCATGCACCATGGCCTTGGCCACCATCAGGCGGCGGCGCATGCCGCCCGACAGGGTGCGGGCATAGGCATTGGCCTTGTCCTTCAGGCCCACGGCTTCCAGCAGGGCGTCGGTCTGGCGCTGCGCCTTGGGCACGCCATAGAGGCCGGCCTGGAGGTCCAGGATCTCCCGCGGGGTGAAGAACGGGTCCAGGTTCAGTTCCTGCGGCACGACGCCGATCGCGGCCCGGGCGGAACGGGGATGTTCATCGATATCGATGCCCCAGATCGACGCCTTGCCGCTGGTCTTATTCACCAGACCGGCCAGGATGTTGATGGTGGTGCTTTTGCCGGCACCATTGGGGCCCAGCAGGCCATAGATCGAACCGCGCGGAATGGTCAGCGAAATGCCCTTCAGCGCTTCCTTCGGCGGGGATTTGGGCGTCCCGCGATAGGTCTTGCGCAGGTCCTGGATTTCGATGGCCGCCGCCGGGACGCTGGCGGCAATGGCGTGGGCGGGGCTGAGACTGTCGGGCATGGGTTCTTTCTTCCCGAAAAGGACGGCGGCGCCGTGGCCGGTACATGGGATTGGCGTACACCGGGTGCGACGGCGGGTCAATTTTAGCGAAGGTCCGGAGTGCGCGCTGTGATGGCGCCCGCGGTCTTGCACAAAAAGTCCGCCAGGGTATGATGCGCCGCACCGCAAGACGGACCCTTTTCGATCGCCTTCAAGGAACAATGACGATGCAGCCGCATGAGACCATCTATATCGACGAAGACACCGTCGGCTGCGATGGCGGCGGCGGGGCCCTGGGTCATCCGCGCGTCTTCCTGACCCTGGCCCCGGCGGGCCAGGTGGACTGCCCCTATTGCGGTCGCCGCTATATCCAGACCGAAGAGGGCAAGGCAGCCGGCGGCGGTCACGGGCACTGATTTCGGCTTTTCACCATCCCTCAGGCGCCGGGCGCCGCCATCCGGCGGCTTGGCTTGCTCGCACACGCGTGCGCGGGCCGGCGGTCGCCGGCCTGGCTCGTACCATCCCTCAGGCGCCGGGCGCCGCCATCCGGCGCCCTGATGCCACACCCCTTCAGGCGGGTTGCACCAGCAGCATCGGTCCTGGATGGATGGTGTAGCGCGCCGTGGTCCCCGTCCCGGGCTGGGACTGTGCAAAGAAGCTGCGAAAGCGGCCGGGCGCCGCCGGCAGCTTGATCCTGTCCGCCCGCTGGAAATCGCGGGCCTGCGGCTGCCGGTCCAGCGGGACGAAGGCCACCCCCTCGAACCCGCCGCTTTGCGGGCGCAGGGCCCCCGGCGGCACGGCGGCGGCGGCCGTCGCCACCAGGGGCAGATCGTCGGCCAGAAGGGCCACCTGCTCGGTGAACAGTTGCACCACAACCACGCCATCCGGCCCCTGGGCAGCCCCGTACCCGGCATGGGTCCAGCGCGGGTCCAGCAGGTTGCGCCGATGCCCCTGCGACTGCATCAGATTGTCCAGTGCCAGCCGGCCCGCCGCTGCGGGGCGGCCGTCATCAAACAGGTTGTTGGCGTACAGGTTTTCGGCGCATGCCCCCACCAGACGCCGGTGCAGGATGCCGACCCGGTCGGCCGCATGCCGCCCCCCCGCATCCTGATGTTCCAGAACCATGCCCATCGCCAGCTGTGCGGCATAATAGCGCGCAATCCAGCGCAAGCCGTCATCGACCAGCAGGGTACCGGCCCCGGCGGCCAGCCGTTCTGCACCCGTTGCCTCCAGACAGGCCGTTTCCATCACGGGCAGCGGCAGGTCCGGACGGCGCCAGTCGCCCGCCACCGCCTCTCGTTCATGGAAAGCCGCGAATGCCGCCGCATAGCCAACCATGTCGGCGGCCGGCAATGCGTAATCCGTGACCAGACCGGAAATGATCCGCGCAAGGCCGCCGCGCATCGGCAGCGCGGCCAGCCCAAGGCCCACCCCTATGGCTTTAAGCAGTGCGCGACGCCCTGCCCCGACCCTTCGGTCATATCCTTCTGGAGGTTCGACAATAACGCGGGTTTGCCTTAGCTTCCTGGGGGATTGCATCCCGACTCGCACAGTATATAGTAGTTATTGATCGACAAGTTATCGATTACTTGTAAATGGCAGTTTAACACAGATCGCCTCCGCCCTTAAACTTCAACCTGCCCGACGCCGCCGATTGACCATGCCACCGTCACGCACCAACAACGATGCTGCCCGCAGGACCTCTGGTCTGCGACTGCCGGTCACCAAGCTGCCCTTCGTGGGTGAGCGGGCGGACGGTCGGTTTGGCTATTGGGTGTTGCCGGACATGAAGGATGGCGACGATCAGCGTATCCAGGGCCGCACCTACGCCGCCTGGTTCCTGCTGTATGAGGAAGCCAACGGTCCCTTGGCCGCTTCCGACCTGATGGACCGGATCGAACGGGAGATGCCGTCGCGCTATCCGTCCATCGACCGGGCCTTTCTGCGTGAACTGATGGAACGCCGCGCGCAAAGCGCCGCCTGATTCCGCATCCCACCCCCGCTCCCCCGCAAAGGTCGCTCCCTCGCAAAGGTTCCGCTGCGCGACCGCCGTACCAGGCGGTCATTTGCATGGGGATTTCCATGCAATTGTAAAAGTTTGTCCCCTATCGCGGCCGGTTACCATCGCGTAACAATTGGGGGGTTGGAGGTTTGGCCCCGTCCGTCTAGTTGCTCAAGTGTGAGCAGGCTGGACCGAAAGACGCATGTCGTTAGTCGGGCTTGACCAGATGGCTGCCAACGACATTTAACGGGAGCCAGTTTCTGCCGCTCGGCATAAAATTGGTTCCCTATCAATCCATTGACCGCACCCGGCTTTCCAGCGGGTGCCAATAACACCGGACAGAGACATGCGTCTGCCCCTACAGATCGCCACTGCCGTTGCCATCGTCGCCATTGGGGGCGGGGTCTGGTATGTGACGGGTCGTGGCGGCAGCGCCGACACGGCGCAGCAA
The DNA here is from genome assembly GCF_057809655.1 of Niveispirillum sp. FG148. NCBI lineage: Bacteria > Pseudomonadati > Pseudomonadota > Alphaproteobacteria > Rhodospirillales > Azospirillaceae > Niveispirillum > Niveispirillum sp. FG148. Next base: position 91,589 of record NZ_JBMDKJ010000006.1, on the reverse strand, counting down.
GCCACCATCCGCCCCATCAATGTCGTGGCGGTTCCGGCAACGCGTGGCGACATTGCTGTGGTGTTCGACGCCGTCGGCACCCTGCACGCGAACGAGGCGGTGACCGTGACCGCCAAGACGGCGGGTCTGGTTCGGTCCATCAATTTCACCGAGGGCCAGCTGGTCCAGGCCGGATCTACCCTGGTGGAACTGGACGATACGGAGGTCCGGGCCAACCTGGCCGTGGCCGAGGCGACGCGGCGCAATACGGCGCAGTTGCTGGACCGCGCCCGTGCCCTGTTGTCCAGCCAGCATGTGGCCCAGGCCCGCGTCGATGAACTGTCCCTGCAATTGCAGGGCGCCGAGGCGGCCATGCGCGCCGCCCAGGCGCGTTTGCAGGATCTGACCATCCGTGCGCCCTTTACCGGCTATGCCGGCCTGCGTCAGGTCAGCCCTGGCGCCCTGGTGCGGCCGGCCGACCCGGTGACGACGCTGGATGATACGCGCACGGTGAAGCTGGAATTCACGGTGCCGGAAGCGTCCCTGCGCAATCTGCGCCAGGGAATGGAGATTGCGGCGACCACGTCCGTCTATCCCGACCAGCCCGTCACGGGCCTGGTCACGGCCATCGACACCCGCATCGACACGATCACCCGCACAGTGGCGGCCCTGGCCCAGATCGACAACCATGACGGCCGCCTGCGGCCCGGCATGTTCATGACCGTGCGCCTGACCTTGGACAACCGCACCAATGTGGTGCTGGTGCCGGAGGAAGCGCTGGTGCCCGTGGGCGACCGGCAGTTCGTGTTCCTGGTCACTGGCGGCAAGGCCGAACGCCGTCCCGTCAGCATCGGCGCCCGGTCGCAAGGCCAGGTGGAGATCACGGCCGGCCTGCAGGGCGGCGAACTGGTGGTGACGCGCGGTATCCAGAAGATCCGCGACGGAGTGCCGGTGCAGCCGGAAACGGTGAGCGATGGCGCAGCCGCGCAATCGGCCTCGCGTCCAAGCCTGTAAAGGCCTGCCGGGGCGGCGATGGCCGCCTGCCGGCACCTGTATCGGTTGCGCAGCCGCCGGATGCGGCCGCGATTGTTGAAATCATCGATGCGTTCCAGGTGGGAAGCCCGTCATGGTCATCTCCGACATCTCCATCCAACGTCCTGTGCTGGCCTTCGTGATCAGCGCCATGTTGGTCGTGTTCGGCGTCCTGGGCTATGAGCGCCTTCCCGTGCGCGAATTGCCGAAGATCGACTATCCGATCGTCTCCATCTCCACCTCCTATCCCGGCGCCAGCGCCGAAGTGGTGGATAACGAGATCACAGAGCGGATCGAGGGTGTCATCAACGGCATCGAGGGGGTGAAGACCATCCGCTCCCGGTCGCGCGAGGGCGGCTCGTCCGTGTCGGTGGAGTTCGAGATCGACCGGGATATCGATGCCGCCAGCAACGATGTGCGCGACCGCGTGGGCCGTATCACCGACGCCCTGCCCGAAGAGGCGGACCTGCCGGAAATCAGCAAGGTCGACGCCGACAGCAATCCCATCTTCTGGATGACGCTGTCTTCCGATCGCATGAACCAGCTGGAACTGACCGACTTCGCCCGCCGCTATTTCCTGGATGCGCTGGGAACCGTGCCCGGTGTGGCATCGGTGCGCGTGGGTGGCCGCCGTGACTTCGCCATGCGCGTCTGGCTGGACCGCAACGCCATGGCCGCGCGCCATGTCACGGTTCAGGACGTGGAAGCCGCCATCCGGCGGGAGAATACCGAACTGCCCGCTGGCCGCATCGAAAGCAGCCAGCGCGAATTCACCGTGCGCACCGACACCCGCCTGAACCGTCCCGATCAGTTCGCGGCCATCCTGATCCGTCAGGACGGGCAGAACTGGATTCGTCTGGGCGAGGTGGCCAAGGTGGAGGTCGCCGCCCGCGATGATCGCGGCGATTTCCGCAGCAATGGCGGCAGCGCCATCGGCCTGGGCGTCATCCGCCAATCCACGGCCAACACGATGGAAGTGTCCAACGGCGTGCGCAAGCTGATGGAGGAATTCCGCCGCACCCTGTCGCCGGGCATGAAGCTGGAAGTCCGCCAGGATGACGCCACCTTCGTCGGCCAGTCGATCTATGAGGTGTTCCACGCCATCGCGGTGGCCATCGGGCTGGTGGTACTGGTGGTCTGGGTGTTCCTGCGCACCTTCCGCGCCACGCTGATCCCCGTCATCGCCATCCCCGTGTCGCTGGTGGCGGCCTTCGGCGTCATGGCGGCGCTGGGCTTTTCCATCAATGTGCTGACGCTGCTGGCCTTCGTGCTGGCCGTGGGTCTGGTGGTGGACGATGCCATCATCGTGGTGGAGAACATCTCCCGCCGGATCGAGGAGGGGGAGCCGCCGCTGCTGGCCGCCTATCGCGGGGCGCGGCAGATCGGCTTTGCCGTCATCGCCACCACGGCCGTGCTGATCGCCGTGATCGCGCCCCTGTCGATGCTGCCCGGCGACCAGGGCCGCCTGTTCCGGGAATTCGCCATGGCGCTGATGGCGGCCATCGGCTTCTCCTGCATCGTGGCGCTGACCCTGTCGCCCATGCTGTCGTCCAAGCTGCTGCGCGGGCATGAACCGGCGCGCGGCCTGTTCCGCTACAGCGAGGCCGCCCTGGATGCCGTGACGAACTTCTATATCAGGACATTGAAACAGGCGCTGGACGCGCGCACCCTGGTGCTGACCCTGATGGCCGCGGGCCTGGGCCTGACGGTGCTGATCGCGTTGGGCCTGCCCAGCGAACTGGCGCCGGTGGAAGATCGCGGCGTCGCCCGCATCTCCATCTCCGCCCCGGAAGGGGCCAGCATGGATTACACCATGCGCGAGGTGAACCAGGTCGAGGCACTGTTGCAGCCCTATGTCAAATCGGGCGAGCTGGACAGCATCCTGACCATCGTCAACCCCGGCTGGGGCGGCAATTCCGGTGTCAACCGCGCCATGGTCGTCATCCGTCCGCCGGCCTGGTCCGACCGTGTCGTGAACCGTTCCGTGCCCGATCTGGTGAACGAGCTGCGGCCCAAATTCGCCGCCATGCCCGGTTCGCGCATCGTGCCCATCCTGCCCTCGGGCCTGGGTGGCAGCGCATCGGCCAATCAGTTGCAGTTTGTCATCGGCGGCAACACGTTTGAGGAACTGGCCGAATGGCGCGACGCCATGATCGCCCGCCTGCAGCAATATCCCGGCCTGACCGGCTTTTCCGCTGATTATGACGAGACCAAGCCGCAGCTTTATGTGACGGTCGACCGCAACCGCGCCGCCGACCTGGGCGTGCCCGTCACCGTCATTGGCAGCACGCTGGAGACCATGCTGGGGGAAAAGCAGGTCACCCGTTATCTGGACCGGGGCGAAGAATATGACGTGGTGCTGCGCGCCGACGCGGCCGACCGCGGCAACCCGCGCGACCTGTCCAACATCTTCGTGCGTGGTACGTCGGCCGCCGGCACGGGCCAGCTTGTGCCGCTGGCCAACCTGATCACGGTGCGCGACGTGGCCGGCCCGACGGAGTTGAACCGGTATAACCGCCTGCGCTCCATCACCATTACGGCCAACCTGACCGAAGGGGCCGTGATGGGCGACGCCATGAAGGAGGTGCAGCGCGCCGCGGCGGAAGTGCTGCCGGCTGAAGCCCGGCTGAATTTCGAAGGGGCCGCCCGTCTGCAGCAGGAAGCCAGCAGCGCCATCTGGTTCGCCTTTGGCATGGCCATGCTGGTGGCCTTCCTGGTGCTGGCCGCCCAGTTCGAGAATTTCCGCCTGCCGGCCATGATCCTGGGGTCCGTTCTGCCGGCCGGTCTGGGCGGTGTGCTGGCCATCCAGCTCACGGGCATGTCGCTGAACACCTACACCCAGATCGGCCTGATCATGCTGATCGGCCTGATCGCCAAGAACGCCATCATGATCGTGGAATTCGCCAACCAGTTGCGTGAGGAAGGCCACGAGTTGCTGGAGGCCGTGGTGGAAGCGGCGCGCCTGCGTCTGCGCCCCATCCTGATGACCTCCATCGCCACCGTGTTCGGCGCCATGCCGCTGGCCCTGGCCCATGGGGCCGGTGCCGAAAGCCGCATGGCCATCGGCTGGGTGATCGTCGGCGGCGTGACGGTGGGGACGCTGCTGTCCCTGTTCATCACGCCCGTGCTTTATTCCATGTTCGCCCGCGGGGTACAGCCCATCGGCATTATCCGCCGCAAGATCGAGCAGGAGGAACGCCTGCACAACGCCCCGCCGCAGGTGCCCGCGGAATGAAGCCAACGGCCGGTAACATGGACCGGCGGTTGGGGCATCTTCCTCATGCGCGGGTCGGCGGTCGCCGGCCTGGGGGGATGGTTTGGAGCGGGAGAGCCCTCACCCTCCCAAACGCAGGCGCGTTCGGAAGGGTAAGGACCAGCACCATCGGCCCGGATTTCATGCCGATAGCATGATGTACCGGTCGAAGCGCGCCATGGCCGTTACAGCGCCAGGGCCGCTTCCTTTTCGGCGATCTGGGCCGCGTATTCGGCGGCCAGGATCTTGTGCTGTTCCAGCTGTGCTGCCTTCTGCGACGCGGTCGGCCGCTGGCTTTCGCTTTTCAACTGACCACAGGCGGCCAGAATGTCATCCCCGCGCGGGCGGCGGATGGGGCTGGCATAGCCGGCCTCGTTCACATAATCGCTGAACTTCTCGATCTGCTCCCAATCGCTGCGCTCGAACGGCGAACCGGGCCAGGGATTGAAGGGAATCAGGTTGATCTTGGACGGAATGCCGCGGATCAGGCGCACCAACTCGCGCGCATCGGCCATGCTGTCATTCACACCCTTCAGCATGACATATTCCCAGGTGCAGCGCCGGGCATTGTTCAGGCCGGGATAGGTGCGCACCGCATCCATCAATTCCTTGATGGGATATTTGCGGTTGATGGGCACGATGCGGTCGCGCAGCTCGTCATTCACGGCATGCAGGCTGACCGCCAGATTGACGCCCAGTTCCTCGCCCGCGCGCTTCATCATGGGCACCACACCGCTGGTCGAGAGCGTGATGCGCCGCTTGGAAATGGAGATACCCTCCCCATCCATGATGATCTTCAACGCCTTGGCGACATGGTCGTAATTATAGAGCGGTTCGCCCATGCCCATCATGACGATGTTGGACAGCATGCGGCCGTCCGGCGGGCTGGGCCATTCTTCCAGATGGTCGCGGGCCAGCATGACCTGTCCCACAATCTCGTCCGCCGTCAGGTTGCGCACCAGACGCTGCGTGCCTGTGTGGCAGAAGCGGCAGGTCAGGGTACAGCCTACCTGGGAGGAAACGCAGAGCGTGCCGCGATCCTCTTCCGGGATGTGGACGGCCTCCACCTCCTGCCCATCATGCATGCGGCACAGCCATTTGCGCGTGCCATCGACGGATTTCAGATCCTTGATGGGCATCGGACGGTCCACAAGGAACCGTTCGGCCAGCTTCTCCCGCGCGGGTTTGGCCAGGGTCGACATCAGGGCGAAGTCGGTGACGCCGCGATGATAGATCCAGTGCCAGACCTGACGCGCCCGGAACTTCTCGAATCCGGCGTCGGTCAGCGTGCTTTCCAGCTCTTCGCGGGAAAGGCCGACAAGGTTGATGCGACCGTCGGCGCGCGGGGCCGCCGGTGCGAAGCTGCTGCTGTGATTTTCGATGCCCATGATGCGGTTAAATGGCGCAAGGCCGTGCCTGTGTCAAAGGGCTTCCCGCAAAGGGGTGGCCTGCGGGCGGCGCAGGTTGCCCACATAGGCATGTATCATAAACAGGTAACCCGATTGGAAAAGGCTGGAAAGTCGAACGCCGCTTCGGGAGGCAAATCGTTAATCCCATTAGCCAAATTCCACCAAAACTATCCGCAGGGTCATATCAGCATTCACGCATTTTCAAGGGGTTTGGTTCATAGTGAACGGTGAGACAAGCTCGTATCCTGCCATTTCCATTTCCCGCAAGCATGCAAACCCGGTCCAACTTCGCCATCTTCTGTCTTGCGGTCACGACCTTGCTTGCACCGCTTCTGGTTGCGGCGTCGGCCGTACCTGAACAGGGCAAGACCTTCGCGGTCCTGCTGCCGCCATGGATGGATGAATCCAATCAGCTGGCGTTGCTGTCCGATGCAGGCGTGGCCTTGCGCGACAGTGGCAGCCTGACAGGCCTGGGGCCTTCCTTCTGGCTGGTGACGGTGCCTGATCCGGAAAGTGCCGGACGGCTGGCACGGGCGCCGGCGCTTCTGCTGGCCGGGTCACTGGTCGGTTGCGGCACCTGACGACAAGCTTCCCCGTTCATCATATTGGAATTCCGCCGATGTCACCCATCGATCGCATCCGGGCCGTAGCGCTCAACCTTTTCACGGCCTTCCTGTGGGCCTGTGTGCCGCTGACGCTGGTCTCCACCATCCTGGATCGGATCGGCTGGGTGTCGCCCTTGCTGTCGGCCCTGTTGATCGCGGCCGTCGGCACGGGTGCGCGGTTCGTGAACATGCAGCGGCCGGGCATCGAATATCTGATGGCGGTCCTGTCTGTCGCCCAGGTGTCCGTGCTGGTCGCCGCGGCGGCCGGCCCCTGGCAGATCGACGCGCATTTCCTTTATTTCGCCGTGCTGGCCATGCTGACCGCCTTCTGCAACTGGCGGGTCATCCTGGTGGGCGCCGGCGTCACGGCCGTCCATCACCTGACGCTCAGCTTCCTGCTGCCCGCCCTGGTTTTCCCCGACGGTCAGGGCAGCCTGCTGCGTGTCATCGTGCATGCCCTGGTGGTGGTGGCGGAGACGGCGGTGCTGCTGTGGCTGTCCTGGAACCTGGAACATGCCTTCCATTACAGCGAACATGCCCGCAGCAAGGCCGAATCGGCGGCAGCGGAGGCCGCGCGCCTGAAGGATGAGCAGTTGAACACCGCCGCCAGGCAGCGCGAGGAACGTATGGCCCTGCGCAAGGGGCTGGCGGACCGGTTCGTGGTCGATGTGGAAAGCCTGACCCTGCGCCTGGACGGTGCCGTGCGCGGCCTGCGGCAGGAAGCGGACCATCTGGGCACGACCGTGGCCAGCACGGGCGAAGTGACCCGCAGCGCCCGCGCCGAAGCAGAGGAGGCGACAGGCCATGCCGCCAGCGTGGCGGCCGCGGTGGAAGAAATGGCCGCCAGCATCGCCGAGGTGGCGCGCACGGCCAGCGGGGCCGCCAGTCAGGCCCGCGGCACGGCCGTGGAGGTGGACAAGGTGCGCGAACGCGTGGCCGAACTGTCGGAGACGGCGACGCGCATCGGCAATGTCGTGCAACTGATCGCCGATATCGCCAGCCAGACAAATCTGCTGGCGCTGAACGCCACGATCGAGGCGGCGCGCGCCGGTGAAGCTGGCAAGGGCTTCGCCGTGGTGGCGTCGGAGGTGAAGAGCCTGGCCACCCAGACGGGCCGCGCCACGGAGGATATCAGCCGTCAGGTGGCGGAAATCCAGGCCGCCACCCGCGCCGCCGTGGACGCCATCGCCGGCGTGGCCGACGCCGTGACGGCACTGGACAGCGGTGCCGGTGAAATCTCCGACGCGGTACAGCAGCAGGAAGCGACAGTGTTGGAAATCAGCCGGTCCATCCAGACCGTGTCCAACCGTACAGCCTCGCTGGGCCATGTCGTCGGCCAGATGGCCGATGTCGCGACGGAAATCGCCGCTGCGGTCGGCAAAACCCACGCCACGGCGGAGGAGACGGAGCGCATGTCCGCCGACATGAACAAGCGCCTGGATGGCTTCATCAAGGAGTTGCGCGACGCGGCGTGATCCGTTTCAGCCCGGCTGCCACCCGCCCAGGGGATAATCCTGGAGGATGTGGTAGGTCGGGCCGGACCGGCCCAGCACGCTTTCATAAAGACAATAGCGGTCCACCATGAAGGGGCCGGCCTGAAACAGGCCATTGGCCCCCATATAGGTGGCCAGCTTGGCCGCCGGCGTCTCCTGCAGATAGGCAAGCGTCACATGCGGGCTGAATTTCCGCTCCTCCGGCGGCAAACCCGCCCGGACCAGGGCCGATTCCACCCGGTCGCGCAGATGGTGCAGCGGGTCGCACGCAGCCACCCCCGCCCACAGCGCATGCTGCTTGTGCCCCTTGCCGAAACTGCCCAGACCCGACAGGCCCAGGGGGAAGGACGGCCCGGTGACAAGGTTCAGCGCCTCGTCAATATCCTGGGCCGTGCCTTCATCCACCTCTCCCAGAAAGCGAAGGGTCAGGTGGTAATTTTCCGGCGCCACCCAACGGGCCCCGGGCAGGCCCGCCGCCAGGCTGGACAGCCTCTCCGTCACTGTCTCCGGCATGGGCAGGCCGATGAACAGGCGCAGCATGGCGGCCCCCCGGTCGTCAGAGGCAGGGGTTGGGATTGCCGGCATGGACGGCATCCAAGGCCGCCAGCACCTCGGCCGACAGGGTCAGGGTGCCGGCATCGATGGCAACCCGCAGATGATCCAGGCTGGTGGCGCCGATGATGGTGCTGGTCACAAACGGCCGGGTGGCGACAAAGGCGATGGCCATGGCGGACGGGTCCAGCCCATGGGCCTGGGCAATGGCCAGATAGTCCTTTGTCGCCGCATCGCCGCGCGGCTGGTCATAGCGCGACTTGCGATGGTCGATGGCGCGGCGGGAGCCGGCCGGGATGGCCCCGTCCAGATATTTGCCGGCCAGCGTACCGGCCGCCAGCGGCGAATAGGCCAGCATCGACACATCCTCGCGCACGGCCACTTCCGACAGCCCCATCTCAAAACTGCGGTTCAGCAGATTATAGGGGTTCTGGATGCTGGCGATGCGGGGCAGGCCCAGCCGTTCAGCGGCCAGGATATAGCGCATGGTGCCCCAGGGCGTCTCATTCGACACGCCGACATGGCGCACCTTGCCGGCCTGGATCAGGTCGGCGAAGACGGAAAGCGTCTCCTCGATCGGCACCTCGTCCGGCTCCGCCAGCGGATAGGGCACCTGCCGGCCGAACCGGTCGGATTTCCGGTCGGGCCAGTGCAACTGGTACAGGTCGATATGGTCGGTGCGCAGGCGGCGCAGGCTGTCTTCCACCGCCTGCTCGATGCTACGGCGGTCGGCGCGGGCCTTGCCGCCGCGGATATAATCAATGCCATCGCCATTGCCGATGACCTTGCTGGCCAGCAGCACCTCGTTGCGGCGGCCGGTACGGGCGAACCATTCGCCGATGATCTCCTCCGTCCGGCCATGCGTGGCGGCGATGGGCGGGGCCGAATACATCTCCGCCGTGTCCCAGAAGAACAGGCCATGGTCCAGCGCCATGTCCATCTGGGCGAAGCCTTCTTCCGGCGTATTCTGCCGCCCCCAGGTCATGGTGCCCAGGCAGAGGGCGGGAACCTGGAGATCGGTACGGCCAAGACGACGAAGGGTCATGATTGATCCTGAATGGGTTTGCGCTGTGCGAATATGGGGAACTGGGGCGGCCAAAACCAGCCGACGCCCCGCGCCCGCGTCAATGCGCCTCCGCCCAGGACAGGCCGATGCCGGCTTCGGCGACCAGCGGGATGCCGATATCGACGGCCTGTTCCATGACGCGGCGGACCAGGGCGGATGTGGCCTCCAGCTCCGTCTCCGGCACCTCGAACAGCAATTCGTCATGCACCTGCAACAGCATGCGCGCCTTCAGCCCGGCATCGTCCAGGGCGCCGGGGATCTGGATCATGGCGCGCTTGATGATGTCGGCGGCCGTGCCCTGGATGGGGGCGTTGATGGCCTGACGCTCGGCATAGGCTTTGCGGGCACCCTTTTCCTGGATGCCGGGGATCCAGCATTTGCGGCCCAGGCGGGTGCGCACAAACCCGTCGCGAGCGGCTTCGGCCTTAGTCTTGTCCATATAGGCCTGAAGCTCCGGGAACCGTTCGAAATAGGCCTTGATGAAGGCCCCGGCCTCTCCCGGCGCGATGCCCAGCTGGCGCGACAGGCCGAAGCTGGAAATGCCATAGATGATGCCGAAATTGATGGCCTTGGCCCGGCGACGGATTTCCGACGTCATCTGGTCCAGCGGCACGCCGAACACCTGGGACGCCGTCATGGCATGGATGTCGATGCCGTCGCGGAAGGCCTTTTGCAGGGCCGGGATGCCGGCCATTTCCGCCACCAGCCGCAATTCGATCTGGCTATAGTCCACCGACATGATGCGATGGCCGGGGGCGGCCACGAAGGCGCGGCGGATCTTGCGCCCTTCCTCCGTCCGGATCGGGATGTTCTGCAGGTTGGGGTCGGTGGAGGACAGGCGGCCGGTGGAGGTGGCGGCCAGCGCGAAGCTGGTATGGACGCGGCCGGTCACAGGGTTGATCTGTTCGCCCAGCGTGTCGGTATAGGTGGATTTCAGCTTGGCGAATTGCCGCCAGTCCATGACCTTCTGGCAGATGGGAATGCCCAGATCGGCCAGTTCCTCCAGCACGGAACTGTCGGTGGACCAGGCGCCGGTCTTGGCGGATTTCTTGCCGCCCGACAGCTTCATCTCGTCGAAAAGGATCTCGCCCAGCTGCTTGGGGCTGCCGACATTGAATTCGCGGCCCGCCAGCTTGTGGATCTCGGCCTCCAGCTCCACCAGCCGCTTGGCGAAATCGTTGGACAGTTCCTTCAGGACCTGCCGGTCGACCAGCACGCCCTCCATCTCCATCCGCGCCACGACGGGGACCAGCGGCCGCTCGATGGTCTCATAGACCGTGACCATATGATCGGCCAGAACGTCATGACGCAGCACATGCCACAGGCGCAGCGTGATGTCCGCATCCTCCGCCGCGTAGGCCGTGGCCTTGTCCAGCGGCACCCGGTCGAAGGTGATGCGCGCCTTGCCCGTGCCCGTCACCTCGTCGAAGGAGATGGTGGTGATGCCCAGATGGCGCTGGGCCAGTTCATCCATGCCATGCCCATGCCGGCCACCGCCGATGACATAGGATCGCAGCATGGTGTCGTCATGCGGGGCGACGGTAACGCCATGCTTGGCGAACATCTGCCAGTCGAACTTGATATTGTGCCCGACCTTCAGCACGCCCGGATGTTCCAGCAGCGGCTTCAGGATTTCCAGGGCGCGGGTCAGGGGGATCTGCTTGGGCGGCGGGGCGCCGTCACCGAAATCCAGCCCGCCCGCCCCTTCCTTGGGCGCCGACGGATCGATATGGCCCACGGGGATGTAACAGGCACGGCCCGGCCGGGTGGCCAGCGAGATGCCGACCAGCCGCGCCCGCATCGGCGTCAGCCCGTCCGTCTCCGTATCCACGGCCACGACCCCGGCCTCGATCCCTTCAGCGACCCAGGCGGCCAGCGCCTCCTCATGATCGACCAGGATATGTTCCACCGTCTCCGGGCGGGGGATGTGGGCGTCGGCGCGGGCCTCCACGGGTGCGGCGCTGGGGGCGTAGCTGCGGCCATCCAGGGCGGCGCGCAGGTCGCGGCGCTGCTGCTCCCCGCCACCACCGGCGGCGGCCTGGATGGCGGCGCCATCGGCCAGGGTGCCGTCGGCCGCGATCTCCGCCTTCACCTTGGCGATGATCGACCGGAAGCCCTGCACGCCCAGCCACGACAAAAGCCGGCCCACATCCGGTTCCCGCACCTTCAGGTCGGTCACCGGCACGGGCACGGGGACATTTTCCTCCAGCTTCACCAGCCGTTTGGAAATGCGGGCCAGATCGGCATTCTCGATCAGCTTCTGCCGCCGGCCGGCCTGCTTGATCTCGCCCGCGCGTTCCAGCAGCACCTCCAGCGAGCCATATTCGGTGATCAGTTGCGCCGCCGTCTTGATGCCGATGCCGGGCACGCCCGGCACATTATCGACGCTGTCGCCGGCCAGGGCCTGCACATCCACCACCTTTTCCGGCGGCACGCCGAACTTCTCGAACACCTCGTCCGGGCCGATCAGGCGGTTCTTCATCGGGTCCAGCAGGCGGATGCCATCATCCACCAGCTGCATCAGGTCCTTGTCCGACGACACGATGGTGACGGGCCGGCCCAGCGCGCGGGCCTGGCGGGCGTAGGTGGCGATCAGGTCATCCGCCTCATACCCTTCCAGCTCGATGCTGGGCAGGTTGAAGGCTTCCACCGCCTCGCGGATGATGGCGAATTGCGGCCGCAGGTCTTCGGGCGGGTCGGGCCGGTGGGCCTTGTATTCCGGATAGAATTCATTGCGGAAATTCAGCCGCTTGCTGTCGAAGATGATGGCCACCGCATCGGCCTTCAGTTCCGCCAGCAGCCGCATCAGCATATTGGTGAAGCCCATGACGGCGTTCACCGGCGTGCCGTCCGGCCGGTTCAGCGGCGGCAGCGCGTGATAGGCGCGGAAGATGAAGCCCGACCCATCCACCAGATAAAGCGGGGTGCCATCGGCGGGCGGAAGCGTGGGGGCGGTGTCGGTCGGCATGGGCGGCCTGTCGTTCCGGCTGTGTTCTTGCTGCCCGGAACATGGACCAAGCGCGCCCCGCTGTCGAGGGGGCGAAGCCCGCCGGCCACCAGCAAGCACGGTGCTCCTGGTTTGTGGTGGCGAGACATCCGCGGGGACGCTAAAATCCCTTCATGAACCGGCTTCTTGAACGCGCCTTTGCTGAGCTGTCCCGTCTTCCTGACGAAGCACAGGAAGCCATTGCTGTTGGCCTGCTGGAACAGGCGGCGGCTGAACGGCAACGGGGGGCTTTGCGGGCGACCCTGGCCGAACGACGGGCAATGGCGGCTGCCGGCCATGTCGTTGATGGGGAGACCGCTCTGGCGACCCTGCAAGACAGGCTTTTTCCCGGCAAAGAATAAGCGATGCCCAGCTATGTCATCGCCGACGACGCATTGCTGGAAATCCAGGACATCGTCCTGACCATAAAGGCGGTCAATGAACCAGCAGCCAGGAATTGGCTGGATGAACTCCGCAGAAAGCTGGCCGTCCTGGCCACCATGCCCCGCCTGGGGCGTATTCGTGATGATCTGATCACCGGCATGCATGTCTTCCCCTATGGGAAGTATCTGATTTTCTACGACATTACGGACGCTGGGATCACCGTGCTGCATGTTGTCGATGGTCGGCAGGACGTCCCCAATCTGCCCATCACCACGATCCGTTCCTGATCACACCGGAAAGGCTTGGCGTTACGGTCCGCTGGCCGCCGCCCCAAAAGCAGGTTAGGCTGTTAACCATAATTCACCCAAGCAAACCAAAGGGGGATTGGTCATGGGCAAGCGGTTGGCATTGTCGGCCCTGGCGGGCGGTTTCATCCTGTTCTTCTGGGGCTGGATCTGGTTCGGCATGCTGCCGATGGCGCGCACGGTGACATCCATCCTGCCGCCGACGGCGGCGGAACCGGTCGTGGCGGCGCTGAAGGCGGCCGATCTGCCCACGGGCACCTATCTCTGGCCCGCCGGCGATGACAGCAGTGAAGAGGCGTTTGCCCAGTCGCAGGCCGCCTTTGCCGCCGGCCCCGTGCTCATGCTGCATTACCGGGCCGAAGGCGCGGGCTTCATGGACCCCAAGGTCATGGGGACGGGCCTGATCCATTTCATCCTGTCTGCGGCCCTGGTTGGCTGGCTGGTCGCCCGCGGCGGGGCCGGCAGCTATGGTGCGCGCTGGGTCAGCGTGGCGGGAATCGGGCTGGCCGTCGGCTTCATCGCGCGGTTCAGCGAGCCGATCTGGTTCTTCGCCCCCTGGCCGCATTTCCTTTACTATGCGGCCGGCGACGTGACGGGTTGGGCGCTGGCCGGGCTGGCCATGGCGCGGCTGCTGAAACCGGCGGAAAGCTGACGGGCGGGGCGTGGGGCCGGTTGCCGAACGGGGCGTTCCGTGCTAGGTCCGGCGGCTAATACCCATTCCTTCCAGCCGGAGTTTTTTGATGTCCGACGAGTCCATTGACAACGGTACCCAGGCCGACGCCGCCGACGCCCGTTCCGCCGGCCCTGCCTCGCTCGTCGTCAATCTTCAGTATGTGAAGGACCTGTCGTTCGAGAACCCGAACGCCCCGCGCATCCTGGCCGCCGCCACCGAACAGCCCAAGATCGACCTGCAGGTCGATCTGCAGGCCCAGGGTCTGGCGGAAAACGTGGCCGAGGTGCAGATGCGCCTGCGGGCCGAGGCGACGGTGGGCGACGCCACGGCCTTCATCGCCGAGCTGGTCTATGCCGGTGTGTTCACCCTGCCGCCGCTGCCGCCGGAGCAGCAGCGCGCGGTGCTGCTGATCGAAGGGCCGCGCCTGCTGTTCCCGTTCGCGCGCCAGATCATCGCCGACGTGACCAGCCAGGGCGGCTTCCCGCCGCTGCTGCTGCAGCCGCTGGATTTCGTGGAACTGTATCGGCGTCAGGTCCTGGCCCAGCAGTCCCAGATGGGCGAGGCCCAGGGCAACGCCTGATCGGGTTCGACGGCAAGAAAAAGGGCCCGCCCGGTCACCGGCGCGGGCTCTTTTTGATTCAGGCGCCGATCTGGTCGGCCGACAGGCCGGGCGACCCCGTGCCGGCCGCTTCCGCCTGCCGCACCCGGTCGCGCACGGCGGTGCAGACAGGTGCCGGCAGGCCGTGGCGGGCGGCCAGATCGATGACGGCCCCTTGCAACCGGTCGATCTCCGTCGGGCGGTGCCGTTCCAGATCCTCCCACATCGACGACCGGGCCAGCGGATCAATGGACAGCATCCGTTTCGCCACGCGCCGGAACAGCCCATCGGGCAGCACCAGCACATAGGGCAGCAGCCGGGGCGACAGCGGTCCCAGCGTGGCCGGGCGGATGCCGGCGGCGGCCAGGGCCCGCAGCCCTTCCCGCTGCTGTGCCGCCAGCAGGCGGCGCCAGGGGCGCTGTGCCAGCTGCTGGGCCAGCGGCAGGCCCGACAGGGCGTTCAGCGCATTGTTCAGATTGATCAGCAGCTTGCCCCACAGCACCGCGTCCATCGCGGCACTTTCCACCACGGGCAGGCCGGGAACGTCCAGCTCACAACGCACGCCGGGCTGGCGGCCATCGATGGTGATCTGCCCGCCCGTGCCGCGGTGGAAGCGGCCATCGGGCAGTTGCACGATGTTGAACGGCACCATCCCGGCCAGCACACGGTGTGCGCCCAGCCGGGCCGCCAGGATATCGGCATTGCCGACACCGTTCTGCAAGCTGACCACGATGGCGTCGGGTGGGGCGTGGGTGGCGATCAGGTCGGCCATGGATGCGGTGTCGGCGCATTTCACCGTGACCAGGATCAGGCTGGCATCGCGCATGGCCGACGCCGCCTCCACCTCCAGCCGCAGGCGGGGGCCGGCGCCGACATTGCCCGACCACCCCTCCAGATCGCTGAAACGCAGGCCGCGCGTGGCAATGCGGTCCAGCAGGGACGGGCGGCCCAGCAGGGTGACGGGACGTCCGGCCAGCGCCAGACAACCACCGGCATAGCAGCCGACGCTGCCGGCCCCGGCGATCAGGATACGGCGACCAGCCGGCATGATGCGATCAGGCCTGATGCGCGGGCAGGCCCAGTGCGCCGGGGCCGCCGATCCCGTCGGCCACCAGCCGTTCTACCTCCGCCTCCACATCCTTGCGCACGCCGATGGCGAAATAGGCCTCCGCCGTCAGGAACAGGGGCGCCACGAAGATCTGCAACAGATTGGCGGTCAGAGCGGGCTTATTGCCCTCGAACTTGTGCCCCAGCAACTGTACGGCCCAGCCGCCGAAAAACGCGACCAGCCCGATTGTGGCGCTGACCGCCGGCGGCTGCGTGGTCAGATGGTCGGCCAGCATCAGCAGCGGGATGGAGATCAGGGCCAGCGTGCCGCCGATCAGCGCATCCAGATAGACATAATAGGCCGCCAGCGCCGCCATCAGCAGCAGGGCCAGACTGACGGTCGTGCCCGCCACCGGCACGGTCACATAGGACAAAGCCAGCATGACGGCGAAAACAATGGTCGGCACGCCGAAGTAATGGGTCAGCCGGTTCTTCGGGTGCCGGTGATAGGCCGAATAGAAGGCCATGCTGCGGGCCAGACGGCCGACATTCTGCGTGCTCATCCCTTGTTTCCTCCCCATGAAGATGTAAAAACAGACCGATTGGTTTGTTTTTACATCGGAGCGGCTTTCATGGCAATGATGAAAGCGGCAAACGGTTGGGGCTTCCATGGACGAAGGCGTGAAGGAAAGACCGGTTCGGCGCAGCCAGGCCGATCGGCGGGGGGAGATGCGGCAGCGGCTGGTGGCGGCGACGCTGGACGCGCTGTCGGACCATGGGCAGGCGGGGGCGTCGCTGTCGGTGATCCTGGACCGGGCCGGCGTGTCACGCGGGGCCTGGGCCCATCATTTCGACACCAAGGCGGAAATGCTGGCCCTGGCCGCGGAAGGCTTGCTGCGCGATGCGGTCGCGGCGGCCGGCGCCCTGACGCCCGGCTTCTCCCCCGACCTGCCCCTGGACCAGCGCCTGTCGGCGATGATCGAGGCGGCCTGGACCCGCTTCTATACCGGCCGCCACCGCGATCTGTTGTTCGAGGTGGCGCTGGCCGCGCGCACGGATGCGGAATTGCGCGACCGTCTGGCCCCCATCTTCGCCGGCTTCCTGTCCACCATCGGCGCCAACTGGGGCCTCACCCTGGCGCCGGGACGGGGTGCGGTGGCGGAAATGGCCGACCTGATGGTGCTGACCATCTATATGCTGCGCGGCATGGCCATGCAGGAACTGGCCGCCGGGCCGGTGCCGGACCATCCGGGGCTCCGGGCGCTGTGGGTGCGATTGCTGGCGGGGTATTTGGGGTAGGGGTGCGCTAAGTAGCCGACGCCCCTTTGCCGAACAGCCCGGCCACCAAGGCCATCGGTATGTACAGTTTCAGCGGTCGATCAGGGAAGGCAACGAACCCTTCGCGGCGGTAGAAGTCCGCAGCCCCCTCATCCTTTGCGTCCACAATGATGGCAAAGGATGCAATCTCGCTGCGCCAGACGCGGTGCAGCGCATCGGCCAACAACAACCGCCCAAGGCCTTGTCCCTGTGCCCGGCGATCCACCGCCAACCGTCCCAGCAGCGTGGCCGGCAGCGACGGGTAGCGGGGCACGCGCTTGGTCAGTGCGGGCGGCAGTTCGGCCAGTCCCACGGCGGTGGCGGACAGGGTGTAAAAGCCGGTGACGATCCCCATCTCATCCAGCAGGGCGAAGGGGGCCGCGACATGACGACGGGCATCCTGTCCCGCCTGCATCCGGAAATAGCGGTTCAGCGCGTCGATGCCGCAATCAAATGATGCCCGGTCGTGATGGGCGGCAAGCGCTTCAATGCGCCAGGGCAAGTCGTCCGCCAAGGTCAGACGCCCATGGTCTGCCGATAACGCGCCACCGTCTCCCGCAGCCGGTCATTGGGTGCCGGCGGGTTCAACAGCGCTTCGACAAAGGCCTGACTGTCGCGCAGCGACAGTTCCAGGCGCTGATGTTCCTCAATGGTCCGCTTTGCAGCTTCCTGCACGCTGGACAGCACGAAATCTGTGACACTGCGCCCCTGCAACGCCGCTGCCTGCTCGATCAGTCGCTTCTGCTCTGCGGTGACGCGGGCTTCAAGCCGCTCGGCGCGGGTACGGGTTGGGGTGGCGGTGGGCATGGGGGAAAGCTCCAATTTAGGAGGAAAAATGTACGGCCATTGGCCGGTGGATGCAAGCAGTACTCTGAAGCAGCCAAAAGAGATGCCAGCAACCACCGGGAAACCAGTCGTCAGACGAACACGCCGATGAAGACGACTGTCAGGGGATTACCGTATCTGTACAGCCCTTCGAAGTCACATCAGTAAATTGCAGGAAGTCGCACGCATTTACTGTGAACTCAGCCACAGCATCAAGATAAAGCTCCGCTCTCGAGCTCTTCGTGCGCACCCTCTTGATCCATTCAGATTTAATCTCTCTGTATCGAGTGTCTGCTAATTTTTTTAGTGACTGATATTCAACAGATTCCGTCATTGTCTCTGTCAAGAAAAGCCTATCTATTGCTAGATCTTGGAACTTCCTATGGTGATGCGATAAGTTCCGTTCTTTTATCTCGGAGTTAAATTCCTTTTTAAACAGCGCAATAAATTTACCATAATTTTGGATTATTTCTGAGTTGTGGATCTTGATATTATCAAAATGGCATTTTACTCTCTCTGAGAATTCATAGAATTTTCCGAAATACATCTCGCATACATTTACCAAATGCGTGTGTTTTTGTATTGGCAATCCCCTAAATGGATAGCGCCTAAAATAAAACTCGATGTCCTTCAAGTCCGAAATTGAATTTTCCAGAGAAAAATAAGACATAACTATTGCGTGTTGTTTCTCAATATCTTTCGAAAAGCTAAATTCTTCAACTTCATTGACGGATGCGCTTTCATCGAAAAACATCGTGGTATTAAATTTTCTTCTATTCCATTCGCGCCATCCAGGGAAATCGTCTAGCTTCGCCATCCATTGGCGAATTCCAATGTGAATTCTTTCTCTTTTATCTATAGGCATCGGATATTCTTACCATCGAGATATTTCGAAAGCAGGGGCCTTTCAGCCCCCGCCCCAAACCCTCACACCACCCGAATATTCTTGAACTGCCACGGATCAGACGTATCCAGATCCTCCGAGAAGAACTTGTTCCGCCCTTCCAGCGGGGTCCAGTCGGTATAGGCGCCGACCACCGGCCCCAGATACGGCATGCAGATATCCAGGCAGCGCTGGAAATCCATGTCGTCGGCTTCGACGATGCCGCGGTCCGGGTTCTCGATGGCCCAGATCATGCCGGACAAGGCGGCGACCGTGACCTGCAGGCTGGTGGCGCTGTTGAATTCCACCAGCTGGCGGGCTTCCGAACAGGTGAGCTGGGAGCCGAACCAGTAGGCGCCCTTCTCATGGCCAGCCAGCAGCACGCCCAGCTCGTCCACGCCGTCGATGATCTCCTTCATCATCAGACGCTGGGTTTCCTGCTGGACGAAGTTCTTGCCGGCGAATTCGTGGATCGATTTGATCGCGTCGTCGCAGGGGTGATAGGCGTAGTGACAGGTCGGGCGATAGACGGCGTTGCCGGCCTCGTCACGCACCGTCAGATAGTCCGGGATGGACAGCGCCTCGCTATGCGTGATCAGGAAGCCGTGGAAGGGGCCTTCCATCGGGGTCCAGGTGCGCACGCGCTGGGTCACGCCCGGCCGGTTCAGGATGATGCCGGCCTGACAGCCGAAATCATGGCGGATGCCGTCGGGCGGGAACGTCGCCTCATGCGTGCCCCAGCCCATTTCGGCCGGCTGGCACCCTTCGGAGATGAAGCCGTCGATCGACCAGGTATTGACGAACTCCCCCCGCTTCTTGGGGATGGAGGAGACCTGGGTGTCGCGTTCGGCGATGTGGATCACCTTCAGGCCCAGTTCGTGGGCTAGCTTGGCCCAGCCGGCGCGGTCGGTCGGCACGCTGCTGATGTCGCGGCCCGTATCCTCCGCGATGTTCAGCATGGCCTGCTTCACGAAATGCGACACTAGGCCCGGATTGGCGCCATGGGTCAGCACGGCCGTGGGCGCGTTGGTGCCCAGCTTCGACCGCATGGCCAAAGCCTGTTCGCGCAGCGCGTAGTTGGAGCGCATGGAGGGCGACAGGCTGGCGTCGGTATAGCCACCGGCCCAGGGCTCGATACAGGTGTCGAGATAGAGCGCGCCGCGTTCAGCGCACAGTTCCACCAGCGCGATGGACGAGACATCCACCGACAGGTTCAGCAGGAAATCACCCTTGGAGATCAGGGGGTCCAGCACGGCCCGGTAATTCTGCCGGGTCAGCGGTTCCTTGACGAACTTGATGCCGAAATAGTCAGCCTCACCGTGGCCGCGCTCGTCCGCCGTGACGATGGTGATGTTCTGAGGTTTGATGTCGATATGCCTCAGAATCAGCGGCAGGACACCTTGACCGATGCTGCCGAAACCTACCATCACAAGACGCCCGGGAAGGGCACAATGCTTCTGATATTGGGTCATTTTCGTGGGTTCTCCGGGGCTATTACCCGCCTATGGGAGCCTCATGGCTTGTGGGGTTGACGTGCTTCAGACTTGACGCAGGACAACAGAAAGGCACGGCCCCGCCCGATGGATGGGACCGTGCCCGGTGTGAAACTATCGCTATGCTATATCATGCTTCACGTTTAGTGAAGACGATGTGAACCAGAGGTATCACCTTGCCGGTCTTGGGCGCAATGGCGTCCATATGAAATACTCGTGTACGCCCCTGGAAGAGTTCCGTGAATTTCAGGGGAATCACCTGCCCGTCGGCCTGCACCATGTCTGCGGTCCAGGTCATGGTATTGGTCGCAGCGTCCCAGCGGCCGCGATCGTTGCGGATGCGGTGGTCGTTATTGTCGGTCCAGATCCCGATATATTCACCGGCCTTGGGATCGAAACCCCAGACGCCCGTCCCCTGATAGGGCGTGCCGTCCACCGAAAATTCATTCAGCATCCAGTTGCCATCGGAGCGCAGGCGGTTCACCTGCACGCCCTTGGCCTTGCCATCGGGTACGCCTTCCTGGCGCGACGGGAAGGTGATGTCGGCATCCCACACCCCTTCCTCCAGCGCCAGCACGGCCAGCTCTTTCGGCTTTTCCGGCGCCTGCTGGGAGAGCGCGGGCAGGGTGACGGCCAGTGCCGCCAGAGCACCCGCCAAGAATTGTTTCAGTTGTTTCATGTTATTTCTTCCAAAGTCGTTGCAAATTTGATCACACCCACCCGATATCAAGTCTATAGTTGAAGATGCACGTTGCACAAGGCCGGTGAAGACTTTGAGTTTGACAGTTATCATGACGAAATAGACTTGCTTGATATTTCATTCCGGCCGCGGCCATCGTCTCCCGTGCCATTGGCCGCCGGCATCGTGTCCTCCGCCTATCTGCCTGCCGCCCCCTGTGCGTATCGGCGGGGATGCCCATATGATGGCCATGTCCAGGAACCTTGCTCTGCCGGCGCTGGTCGCCCTTCTGGCCCTGTTCCCCCCGGTGGGGGCGCAGGAGAACCCTTTGCTGCAGCCGCCACCGCCGCTGCCCGGCCTGCCCAACACCGGCAGCGCCACCGGAGCGGAGCTGGATCGGATGCGGTCCGACATGCTGCGCCCGCCCTCGGCCGCCGATCAGGTGCGCCCGCCCGACCCGATGCAGGCCCGTGACCTGAACGACCGCCGTCTGGATTCGGAACGGCTGCAACGGTCCTTGCAGGAGCCGTCGGTGCCGCCGATGACGATCGAGGGCCCGCGCCCGCCAGATAATGCGATGCCGGAACCCCGCATCACCCATGGCCGCAAGAAAGGCGCCCCCACCCCGGCGCAGTCCTCCCCCGTCCCCGACCGCAAGCCGGACGCGCCGCCGGGGCCTTGACGCCAGGGTCTTGACGCCACCGCCGCTTTCCTGTTGTTGACGGGAAGTGCCAGCGGAACCGGACCCATGATCCCCATCACCCCCTATATCGCCATCGACGAGGAGGAGCTGCAGGAGAGTTTCCTGCGCGCCGGCGGTCCGGGCGGGCAGAATGTCAACAAGGTGGAAACAGCGGTCCAGCTTCGGTTCGACGTCGCCAACTCCCCTTCCCTGCCCGACTGGCTGAAACAGCGGGTGCGCGGGGTGGCGGGCCGCAAGCTGACGGCAGAGGGCGTGCTGGTTCTGGTCGCACAGGCCCATCGCAGCCAGGAACGCAACCGCGAGGATGCGAAGGCAAGGCTGGTCGAGATTCTGGCCAAGGCGGCCGAACGTCAGGCGCCGCGCCGCCCGACCCGGCCCACCCTGGCCTCCAAGACCCGGCGGCTGGACGCCAAATCCACCCGGTCCGGGGTGAAGAAGATGCGGGGGCGGGTGGATACGGACTGAAAGGTTGTGACGAAGTGGTGAAGTTGCACCCAGCCATTCGCAATACCCCTTTGCGTGGTACGGGGTTCATGTCTTAATGCGTTTACATCCCGCCGCGTCCGCTGTGGCCGTTTGGAAACGCATCCAGCCTCCATGACCAAGTTCACCCGTACCAGCGACAGCCCGCGTGTCGATCTCAGCAAGGTGGCGATCCAGAAATCGCCGTCGCTGCTGGATGAACGGCTGGGCGTCTATCGCAACAAGATCACACAGGCCGAGGTTGACGTGCTGCTGAAGCAGCATCAGGCCTTTGTGGAACAGCGCATCCAGGGCGTGCGGGCACATTTCAAGCTGTGCGAACTGTCCAACCTGGATTTGTCGGGTTCGGTGCTGGCCTCGGCCGATTTCACCGGGGCCAAGCTGCATAATTCGCTGCTGCGCGGCGCCGATCTGCGCATGACCAATTTCTACGCCGCCGACCTGACGGAGGCGGACCTGATGCATGCCGACCTGACGGCGGCCGACATGCGGGGCGCCATCCTGCGCGGCGCCGTGCTGATCAGCTGCAACCTGACCTCCGCCGATTTCCGCAACGGCACCCTGGCCCTGGCGCGCAATGGGGAGCTGGTGTCGGTGCAGGCCTCCTCCGAAGCCGACCTGTCCAAGGCCGTGATCATGCGCGCCACCCTGTCCAAGGCGCGGCTGTCGGACAGTTTCGTCATGCAGACGGACCTGCGCGATGCCGACCTGCGCGGGTCGATCCTGGTGAAGGCCAACCTGTCCGACAGCAACCTGACCGGCTGTGACCTGACCAGCTGCGACCTGACGGAAGCCAATCTGGAAGGGGCGAACCTGGAGGGCGCCATCCTGACCGGGGCCGTGCTGCGCCATGCCAACCTGAAAAGCGCCAACCTGATCGGCGCCATCCTGGACGGGGTCGACCTGACGCTGGCCAATATCGAGGATATCAAGACTGTCGAGCAATTGGCCGGGATGGAGGAAAGCCTGGCCGAAATGCTGGTGGCGCACGCCAAATGGATCGAAACCAATGGCGCCCAGGGCAAGCAGCTGGACCTGTCGGGCAAGGACCTGACCGGCGTGGACCTGTCGCGCATGACGCTGTCGGCGGGCATCTTCCGCGGGGCCGTGCTGCGCAATGCCAACCTGTCGCGGTCGGCCCTGCTGATGGCCGACCTGTCATCGGCCGATCTGCGCGGGGCCAATATGCGCAATTCCAATCTGCGCGGCGCCCGCCTGATCCGGTCCATGATGGTGGGGGCGGACATGACGGGGGCGCTGGCCGCCCCCATCAATATCCAGGGCCATGACTGGCAGACCAACATGGAACGCGCGCGGCTGGGCAAGGCCATCCTGGTCGGCGCCGACCTGACGGGGGCCAACCTGACCGGGGCCGATCTGCGCCAGGCCCAGATTCGCAATGTCAGCATGAAATTCGCCGACCTGACGGATGCCAACCTGACCAATGCCGACATGCGCGGCGTGGATTTCAGCAAGTGCAAGCTGGCCAATGCCAAAGGCCTGCCCGACGATGACCTGGAAGGGGATGATTGATCCCGGGCCGGTTCCCTGCTACCGACCATTCATGGTTACGCATTACGACATCATCATCGCCGGTGGCGGGGCCGCCGGGCTGTACGCCGCCATTTTCGCCGGACGCCGGGGACGGCGCGTGCTGGTCATCGACCATGCGGAAAAGGTCGGCAAGAAGATCCTGATTTCCGGTGGCGGGCGCTGCAACTTCACCAATCTGGAAGCGAAGCCCGATCGCTACCTGTCGGAAAATCCGCATTTCTGCATTTCCGCCCTGCGCCGTCATACCCAGCATGATTTCATTGGGCTGGTCGAACGCCATGGCATCGGCTGGCACGAAAAGAAGCTGGGCCAGCTGTTCTGCGACGATGGCGCGGGCCGCATCCTGGAGATGCTGCTGGCCGAATGCGCCGATGCCGGTGTGGCGATCCGTACCGAATGCCGGATTGATGATGTGGTGCCGGGGACCGGTGGCGGCTTCACGCTGACCACCAGCCACGGGACCTTCACGTCCGACAGCTTCATCCTGGCCACGGGCGGCCCGTCCATTCCGAAGATGGGGGCTACGGATTTCGCCTTCCGGCTGGCCCGTCATTGGGGTCTGTCGGTGGTGCAGCCGCGCCCGGCGCTGGTGCCGCTGACCTTCGCGCCCGATGATCTGAAGAAGCTGGAGGGCCTGTCGGGCGTGCCGCTGGAGGCGACGGTGTCCTGTGGCAAGGGCCGGTTCCGCGAAGCGCTGCTGATCACCCATCGCGGCCTGTCGGGACCGTCCATCCTGCAAATCTCAAGCTTCTGGCGGGAAGGGCAGGCAGTGGCCATTGATCTGTCGCCCGATCAGCCCCTGGCCGACCATCTGAAGGGCCTGAAGCGCACGCGGCCGAAGGCGGAACTGAAGACCATCCTGGGGGAACTGCTGGCGCGCCGCTTTGCGGAACGTCTGTTCGAGGTGGGCCTGCTGGGGCCGGCCCCCCTGGTCAGCCGCCCGATGGCCGATATCAAGGATGCCGACCTGTCCGCCGTGGCGGCGGCATTGCACGCCTGGACCGTGCATCCCGACGGGACCGAAGGCTATCGCACGGCGGAGGTGACGGCGGGCGGTATTGATACGGCCGAATTGTCGTCCAAGACTATGGAAGCCAAGAAAATCCCCGGCCTGTACGTGGTGGGGGAGGCGGTGGACGTCACCGGCTGGCTGGGCGGCTATAATTTCCAATGGGCCTGGAGCAGCGGGCACGCGGCGGGCTTGGCCGCGTAACCGTCGTTGACACGGCATTGCCGCCCCCCAAAACGCGCCGGACAATGGGAGGGTGAGGGCCAGCGACTGGCGGTCCGTAATCCCGCCCCGGCATCATTCCGCCCTCAAAATAACCCCTGTTACGAGCCAATCAGCCCCAGTTCCGGGCTGGATGCCTCGGCCCGGTGGCGCTTGGGGATGCGGCCGGCCAGACGGGCCAGACGGCCGCCATCGACGCCGGCGCGCATGGCGGCCGCCATCTTCACCGGATCGGTGCTTTTCGACACGGCCGTGTTCAGCAGCACGGCATCGCAGCCCAGTTCCATGGCCAGCGCCGCGTCGCTGGCCGTGCCGATCCCGGCATCCAGAACGACGGGAACCACACTGTTCCGGCAGATCGTTTCGATATTGTAAGGGTTGAGGATGCCCAAACCGGTGCCGATCGGCGCGCCCAACGGCATGACGGCGGCACAGCCGACATCGGCCAGCCGGCGGCAGACGATGGGGTCATCGGTGCAATAGGGCAGCACCACGAACCCGTCGCGGACCAGTTCGTCGGCGGCACGCAGCAACTGTTCGACATCGGGATAAAGCGTCTCCCGGTCGCCGATCAGTTCCAGCTTGATCCAATTCGTGTCCATCGCCTCGCGCGCCAACTGCGCCGTCAGCACGGCATCCTTGACCGTGGAACAGCCGGCCGTGTTGGGCAGCAGCCAGACCTTGCCGGCCACCAGATCCAGCAACCCCTCGCCATAGCCCGTCAGGTCGGCGCGGCGAACGGACACGGTCAGGATTTCCGCACCCGACGCGGTCAGACTGTCCAGGAACACCTGCTGGTTGGGATAGCCAGCGGAGCCCAGGAACAGACGCGACTGGAAGCTTTTGCCCGCGATCTTCAACGGATCGGTCATCTCTCAACCACCCTGCAAAACCTTGACGATTTCCACCCGGTCACCGGGGGAAAGGATTGTATCGGCCCAGCGTCCGCGCGGCACGACGCTGTCATTCACGGCCACGGCAATGCCGCGCGCACCCGGATCAATGCCGTCCGCCGCCATGACGGCGGTCAGGGCGTAATCGTCCGGTTCCCGGTTCTTGCCATTCAGGATGATCATCGGCTTGTTCCCTTACGCCGCCTGGGCCGCCGCGAAACGGTCGGCCCCGAAGGCGCGGATGGACGGATCAACACGGCCCGTCAGGATCAGGGAAGATATGGTATCGGCCGTGATCGGGGCCAGCAGGATACCGTTGCGATGGTGGCCCGTGGCCAGCACCAGCCCGTCCAGGCCCGGCGCCAGGCCCAGGATGGGGGCGTCGTCACGGCAGCCAGGGCGGAAGCCCGTCCACATCTCCTTAATGGGCAGTTCCTCCACCCCCGGCAGGGTGCGCCAGGCGGCATCCAGCAGGGCCAGCACGCCGCCCCCCGTCAGCCGGTCGTCGAACCCCTTCTCCTCCGTCGTGGCACCCAGGATCAGGGTGCCATCGGCACGCGGCACCAGATAGATCTTGGGGCCCCAGACGACGCTGGTCAGCAGCGGGTGGGCCGGGTCCATGGACAGCGACATCATCTGGCCCTTCACGGGTCGCACGGGCGGCGGGCTGACCTGTCCCGCAATCTGCCGCGACCAGGCGCCGGCCGCCAGCACCACGATATCGGCCGGCACGCGGCGCTCACCCAGCAGCACACCCGTCACCCGGCCGGCCTGCACATCCAGGCCCGTCACCTCCGCCCCCTCATACAGCCGGGCGCCGGTCTTCTCCAGCGCCACGCGAAGGGCGGCGCAGGTCAGGCGGTTATCCACCTGCCCATCCTTGGGGCTGAACACGCCAGCGGCCGTGCGCGGGTTCAGGAACGGTTCCTTTTCCTTGGCCTGCGCCCCCGTCAGCCAGGTCAGGTCCAGGCCCAGTCCGCGCTGGAATTCGTAATTGGACCGCAGCAGCTCAACCTCGTCCCGCGTGCTGGCAACGACCAGGGTGCCGTCATTGCGCAGGCCCACGGGCAGGCCCGTCAGTGCCTGCAGCTCCGCCGCGAAACCGGGCCAGCGCGCCTGACTGTCCAGGCAGAGCGGCAGCAAGGGCTGTTCCCCCGGCTCTGCCTCCACGCCCGCGGCCAGCATGCCGGCGGCGGCGCGACTGGCAGCCTGGCCCGCCTTGTCGCGTTCGAAGATGTCGACCTGCGCGCCGGCCTGGGCCAGACGCCAGCCGATGCCCATGCCGATGATGCCCCCGCCGATGATGGCGACGCGCGGCTTGTCCACAGGTTTATATGACTTCATTTCCGCCTTCTCCCTTCGCCGGCATGATCCGGATCAGGTTCTATGGGTGTGATCTCAGCCGCCGTCGGTATGACAGCGGCACCCCAGGGTCCATGCGTTATGTCATGGCCCTGTCATGGACGCAATGCAAGGGCTGGATGGCGGGCATGGGCGGCCCCACCCTGTTCGCGCTTGACCCCAAGGCTTTCCGGGCATATTTGCGGCAGAGAGGGATATATTGTCCCACCCCCTTACGCTTTACGCCGGACGAAGGCCCCATGTCGCTGCTGCCCATCATCACCATCCCCGACACCCGGCTGAAGGCCAAGTGCAAGCCGCTCGACAATGTCGACGGGCGCGTGGTCCAGTTGATGGATGACATGCTGGACACGATGTACAAGGCGCCGGGCATTGGTCTGGCCGCGCCGCAGATCGGGTTGCTGGAACGGCTGATCGTGGTCGATGTCAACGACCACAAGACGGAAAAGCCCAACCCGCTGGCCATGGTCAACCCGGAACTGCTGTGGACATCGGACGAACTGGCCGTGACCCAGGAAGGCTGCCTGTCCATCCCGGAAATCTATGCCGAGGTGACGCGGCCCAAGATGGTGCGCGTGCGCTATGTCGACCGCGCCGGCGAAGTGCAGGAGATGGATGCCGACGGCCTGCTGGCCACCTGCATCCAGCACGAGATCGACCATCTGAACGGCGTGCTGTTCATCGACCATCTGTCGTCGCTGAAGCGCAACATGATCCTGCGCAAGTACAACAAGGCGCGGAAGTAACGGGCGGCCGCCCGTTATCAGGGACATACCGGACCAAAGAGGCTCCCCATGCGTCTTGCCTTCATGGGCACGCCCGACTTTTCCGTCGCCATCCTGGATGCGCTGGTCGATGCCGGGCATGAACTGGTGTGCGTCTACAGCCAGCCGCCCCGCCCCGCCGGCCGCGGCCAGCAATTGCAGGCCAGCCCCGTGCATCGCCGGGCAGACGCCCTGGGCATCCAAGTGCGCACGCCCAAAAGCCTGCGCAAGCCCGAGGAACAGGCGGCGTTCGCGGCCCTGGACTTGGATTGCGCCATCGTCGCGGCCTATGGTCTGATCCTGCCGCAAGCCATTCTGGACGCGCCGCGCCTGGGCTGCGTCAATGTCCATGCCAGCCTGCTGCCGCGCTGGCGCGGGGCCGCCCCCATCCAGCGTGCCATCCTGGCCGGCGATGCCGAAACCGGCGTGACAATCATGCAGATGGATGCCGGGCTGGACACGGGCGCCATGCTGCTGACCGAAGCGCTGCCCATCACGGCGCAGATGAACGCCGCCCAGTTGCACGACGCCCTGGCCGAAATGGGCGCCCGCCTGATGGTGGCAGCTCTGCCCGGCCTCAATGACGGCAGCCTGACGCCCGTGCCGCAGCCCGAGGCAGGCGTAACCTATGCCGCCAAACTGTCCAAGGATGAAGGCCGCCTGGACCTGACGCGCCCAGCCGTGGAACTGGACCGGCAGGTGCGCGGCCTGACGCCCTGGCCCGGCACCTGGATCGATCTGGCCAGCGGGGAAAAGCTGAAGGTGCTGGCAGCCGAAGCCGTGGCCGGGTCGGGCGCACCGGGCACCCTGATCGATGCCGGGCCGACCCTGGCCTGTGGTGAAGGTGCCCTGCGTCTGATCCGGGTGCAGCGGCCGGGCAAGGGCCCCGTCGACGGGGCCGCCTTCCTGCGTGGCTTCCCCCATGCCCTTGGGCAGAAGCTGACGGCCTGATGCGCCGCCCCCTGCCCCATCCGCCGCTGCTGTTGATCACCGACAGGCACCAGGCCGGGGGCGATCTGGTTTCGGCGGTGGCGGCCTGTGTGGATGCGGGTTGCCGCTGGGTCAGCCTGCGGGAAAAGGACCTGCCGCGCGACGAGCAATCCGCGCTGCTGACGCTATTGCGCCCTGTGCTGGCGGCCGTGGGCGGGGTGCTGACCATTCATGGCGATCTGGCGCTGGCTGCCCTGTGTGACGGGGTGCATCTGCCCGACGGGGCGGACATCGTCACGGCGCGGGCGATCCTGGGACCGGGGGCTCTGATCGGTGAGTCGTGTCATGACCGGGCCGGTGTGATGGCGGCGGCGCGGGACGGCGCGGATTACGCCACGCTCAGCCCGATCTTCCTGACGGCGTCCAAGCCCGGCTATGGCCCCGCCCTGGGGCCGGCGCCCCTGACCAGCCTGCCCTTGCCCACGCTGGCGCTGGGCGGCGTCGACGCAGCGACCCTGGGGGACTGCATCCGCGCCGGGGCGGCGGGTGCAGCCGTCATGGGCGGGCCCATGCGCGATCCGGGCAGCATGGCGGGCCTGCTGGCGGCCCTGGCTGCGACGGCAGGCCGCGAGGGCGGCGATTGACCGCCGCCCCTGCCTGACCCCATATCAGCGTATCCGTTTTTCCAGCGAATGATCCACCCATGAATGCCGTCGCTTCCGTCCCCGGCCGTCGTGCCGTCGCCAACTGGCTATTGCTGTGCGCCGGCATGGTCTTTGTCATGGCCATCATCGGTGCCATCACGCGCCTGACGGAAAGCGGCCTGTCCATCACCGAATGGAAGCCCATCACGGGCGCCCTGCCGCCCTTGAACGAGGCGCAGTGGATGGCAGAGTTCCAGAAGTACCAGCAGATCCCCGAATATCAGGTGCTGAACCGGGGGATGAGCCTGGAGGAATTCAAGCACATCTTCTTCTGGGAATGGTTCCACCGCCTGTGGGGCCGGCTGATCGGGCTGGTCTTCGCCCTGCCGCTGATCTGGTTCGTGGTCAAGGGACAGGTCAGCCGGTCGATGCTGCCGAAGCTGGTGGGCCTGTTCCTGCTGGGTGGGCTGCAAGGCTTCATCGGCTGGTTCATGGTGCAGTCGGGCCTGTCGGTGCGCACCGATGTCAGCCATTACCGGCTGGCCCTGCATCTGGGCACGGCCCTGATCCTCTATGCCCTGCTGATCCAGGTGGCGCTGGGCCTGCGCCATCCCGACGCCGCGTCACGGCCGGAACGGGCGGGCCTACGCACCCATGGGCTGGCGGCCCTGGCGCTGGTGTCCGTCACCATCGTCTGGGGGGCCTTTGTCGCGGGCCTGGATGCGGGCTTTGCCTATAATACCTGGCCGTTGATGGGGGATGAATTCGCCCCATCAGAAATGTGGAACCTGTCGCCGGCCTGGCTGAACTTCCTGGAAAACACGGCCGCCGTGCAGTTCACCCATCGCTGGCTGGCCATCCTGACGGCCGGTGTGGGCATCGCCTATGCATGGCGCATCGGACAGCGCACGGACCTGCCGGACGTGGCCAAGCGCGCTTCCCTGTGGCTGTCGCTGGGCTTCCTGGGGCAGGTGGTGCTGGGCATCACCACCCTGCTGCATGCTGTCCCCGTGGCCCTGGGTGCCGCCCATCAGGGCGGGGCGCTGGTGGTGCTGGCCCTGCTGATCCGGTCGCTGCACACGCTGCGGCGGTAAGGCGGCCGGTCGGTCGCTGACACATCCGCAATACCAATCCGCCGAGGGTTTGACCCTTGGCGGATTGGAGGCCGACGACCGTCGGCCCGGCGCCCATGCGCCGTTAGCCAAGGCGGCGGATGCCGCCGCCCGGCGCGTGAGGGAACACGACATACCAATCTCCCTTGATCGGTCACGATCAAGGGAGATTGGTATTACACCAGCTTCTTATCCGGCACGCCCCAATGGTGGCAGGCCACGAAATGGCCCGGCGCCTTTTCCTCCAGCACCGGCACGGCGCTGGCGCAGACATCCGATGCCTTGGGACAGCGGGTGCGGAAGACGCAGCCCGAGGGCGGCTTCATGGGGCTGGGCAGGTCGCCGCCCAGCACGATGCGTTCCTTGCCCTTTTCCACATCCGGATCCGGCACCGGCACGGCGGAGATCAGCGCCTGGGTATAGGGGTGCAGCGGTGCTGCATAGATGGCGTCGCGGTCCGCGATCTCCATCACCCGGCCCAGATACAGCACCATGACCCGGTGGCTGACATGACGGACGACGGACAGGTCGTGGCTGATGAACAGCAGCGACAGGCCCATCTCCTTTTGCAGATCCATCAGCAGATTGACGATCTGTGCCTGGATCGACACGTCCAGCGCCGACACCGGCTCGTCGCAGACCACCATCTTCGGCTTCAGGATCATGGCGCGGGCAATGCCGATGCGCTGGCACTGTCCACCGGAGAATTCGTGCGGGTAGCGGTTGATCATCTGCGGCAGCAGACCGACCTTGGCCATCATGTCCTTGACCAGGGCCTTGCGCTCCTCCCTGCCCATCTTGGGGCGGAAGACGGTCAGCGGCTCGGCGATGATGTCGCCGATGGTCATGCGCGGGTTCAGGCTGGCCAGCGGATCCTGGAAGACGATCTGCATCTCCGCGCGCTTCTGGCGCACAACCTCCGCCCCCACACCCGTCAGGTCGGAGCCCATGAACACGACCTGTCCGGCAGTCGGCTTGATCAGCTGCAGGATGGCCCGGCCCAGCGTGGACTTGCCACAACCCGACTCGCCGACAATGCCCAGCGTCTCCCCCTCATCCAGGGTGAAGGAGACGCCGTCCACGGCCTTCAGCGGCGTGTATTGGCCGATCAGCACGCCGCCGGTGCGGATGGGGAAATGGACCTTCAGGTCAGAGACGCGGAGCAGTTCCTTGGACATGGCATCAACTCCGGCAATCAGGCGACGACCAGCGACGGGGCCGCCGGGTCGGTAACAGGGTTCTGAAGACTGAACAGGTGACAGGCCTTGTCATGGCCGGGAGCCACGGCGCGCAGCAGCGGCAGTTCGCTGATGCAGCGGTCATGCACATGGTCGCAGCGTTCCTGGAACGGGCAGCCCTTGGGCAGGCGTTGCAGGTTCGGCGGCTGACCGGGAATGGCGTAGAGCCTCGAAGACCGCACCTCCGTCAGGCGCGGCATGGAGGACAGAAGGCCGGCCGCATAGGGATGGGCGGGTTCATAGAAAATGTCCTGCACCGTGCCGGTTTCCATGAACCGGCCGCCATACATGACCTGCACCTTGTCGCACAGGCCGGCAACGGTTCCCAGGTCATGGGTGATCAGGACGATGGCGGCCCGGGTCACGCGCTTCAGGTCGGCCATCAGGTCCAGGATCTGGGCCTGCACCGTCACGTCCAGCGCCGTCGTCGGCTCGTCTGCGATCAGCAGTTCGGGTTCGCACAGCAGCGCCATGGCGATCATGATGCGCTGGCGCATGCCGCCCGACAATTCATGCGGATACTGGGCCAGACGGCGGGCCGCCTCCGGAATGCGCACCAGGTTCAGCATTTCCAGGGCGCGCTTGACGGCCTGGGCTTCGCTCATGCCCTTGTGCTGGATCAGCACCTCCGTCATCTGCCTTCCGATGCGCAGATGCGGGGTCAGGCTGGTCATGCTGTCCTGGAAGATCATGGCGATCTTGTCGCCGCGAATCTTGTTCAACTGCTTGACCGGCATGCCGATCAGTTCCGTGCCGCGATATTTGGCCGATCCCAGCGCACGGCCATTGCGGGCCAGCAGGCCCATGACCGACATGAAAAGCTGGCTCTTGCCCGACCCGCTTTCCCCGACGATGCCGACGCATTCGCCTTCATTCACATCGAAACTGACGCCATTGACGGCCGACACCTCGCCATCGGGCGTGGCGAAACGGACCGACAGGTCGCGGACTTCCAAAACTGCGGTCATATCCGGCGCCCCTTAGCGGTCCTTCGGGTCCAGCGCGTCGCGCAGACCGTCACCGATGAAATTGAAGCAGAACAGCGTCACCGCCAGGAACAAAGCCGGGAAGATCAGCATGTGCGGGGCGTTTTCCATCTGCGCCGCCCCTTCGGAGATCAGCACGCCCCAGCTGGTCATCGGTTCCTGCACGCCCAAGCCCAGGAAGGACAGGAAGCTTTCCACCAGGATCACCACGGGCACCAGCAAGGTCACGAAGACGATGACGGGGCCGATGACATTGGGGATGATGTGGCGACGGATGATGTTGGGCGTGGACACGCCGGCGGCGCGGGCCGCCTCGATATATTCCTTGCGCTTCACCGACAGGGTCTGGCCGCGCACGATGCGGGCCATGGTCAGCCATTCGACACAGCCGATGGCGGCAAAGACCAGGATGATGTGCCGGCCGAACACCACCACCAGGATGATGACGAAGAACATCAGCGGCATGGAATAAAGCACATCGACGATGCGCATCATGATGCTGTCGATGCGCCCGCCGAAGAAGCCGGCCATGGCACCGTAGATCACACCGATCACCAGGGCCACGAAGGTGGTGACGATCCCCACCATCAACGACACCTTGGCCCCATAGAGCGTGCGGATGAACAGGTCGCGGCCATTGGCATCGGTGCCGAACCAGTGGCTGTTTTCCAGCGTCGGGCCGATGCCGATATAGTCCCAATAGACCTCGTCATAGGCATGCGGCGACAGGACATCGGCGAAGACGGCCATGAAAGCGATGATGCCCAGCACGATCATGCTGGCCACGGCCATCTTGTTCGCAAACAGGCGCCGACGGGCATCCTGCCAGAGCGACCGGCCCTGAACCTCTTCCGCCGCCTTCTCGATCAGCGCCGCCCGTTTGGCGCCGCCGGTGATGTCTTGAACCATCGTCGTCTGCTCTTTCCCTACGACACTATTCCGCGGCCTGGACCTGCGACCGCCGCCAAAGCTGGGTGCAGGGTATTTCCATCAGGTCCGACCAGTGCAGATCGTACCCATATTCCCCAATCGTCACCTGATCGAACCGCGCCGGGTTTTCCCGGATCGGGGCGAAGATGTCGTACCGGTCGATGATGTCGGAGATATCGACGACCGAAACATGGCCGACGTCCCACTCCAACCGGACCTTGAACCCCGGCAAGGTGGTGACGGATTTGATCCGCGGTGTACGCATCCCATCACCTCCTTGTCGGGTTCAGGGCCTGGAACATGGCCAGGATAACATCCTGATTGGTTCTGGCCCAATTCAACAATTCTTCCGGCACCCCCGTCAGCGTCCCGCCCAGGGGCTGGAAGCTGACGGCATGCACGATCACGTCATGGTCGGGGCCGATGATGTGGAAATGCGGCGGTGGATGGTCACCCGGCCCATAGACCGACAGCTTCCATTTCCCTTCCCGCCGCAAAGTCGGCATCGCCTGTCCCCCACTCGACGGGACCTTACTCCCACCCGCAGCTCTTGCCCTCGTTCTGCTTGTCCAGCCATTCCTTCAGCGGCGCGAAATAGGCCAGCATGGCCGACGCATCCATCTGCTCGGTGCCGGTGAAGGCCTTCAGCGCCTCCGGCCAGGGCTTGGACGCGCCCATTTCCAGCATGGCGTTGAAACGCTTGCCAACTTCTTCATTGCCGGCGATGGAGCAGCGGTGCAGCGGACCCGTGAAGCCGGCCTGATCGCAGGCCGCCTTGTGGAACTGGAACTGCAGGATGCGGGCCAGGAAATAGCGCACATAGGGCACGCTGGTCGGCACATGGTTCTTGGCGCCCGGATCGAAATCGGCCGCCGTGCGCTCCACGGGCGACGACACGCCCTGATACTTGGTGCGCAGGTCCCACCAGGCCTTGTTGTAATCCTCCGGCTTGATGTTGCCGTTGAAGACGTTCCAGCGCCACTTGTCGATCAACAGGCCGAAGGGCAGGAAGGCCACCTTGTCCATGGCCTGCTGCAACAGCAGCGGGATATCGCCCTCGGTCGAGGGTTCCTTGTCCAGCAGGCCCAGCTTGACCAGATAGCCCGGCGTCACCGACAGGGCGATGAAATCGCCGATGGCCTCATGGAAGCCGTCATTGGCGCCGTTGCGGAACAGGGTCGACTGGGCCTTGTAGGCGCGCTGATAGATGTTGTGGCCCATCTCGTGATGGACGGTCTGGAAATCGTCGCCATTCACGCGCATGCACATCTTGATGCGGATATCGTCCTTGTCGTCGATATCCCAGGCGGACGCATGGCACACGACCTCGCGGTCGCGCGGGCGGGTCAGCTGCGAGCGTTCCCAGAAGGTCTGGGGCATGGGCTGGAAGCCCAGACCCGTGAAGAAGCCTTCCGCCGACTTCGTCATCTTGATCGGATCATAGCCGGCCTTGGTCAGCAGGCCCGTCACATCGACATTGGCGGCGGCCTTCTTCGGCGCCACGATGTCATAGATGTTGCCCCATTCCTGGGCCCACATATTGCCCAGCAGGTGGGCCGGGATCGGCTTGTCCTGCGGCACCACGTCGGTGCCATACTTCTCGCCCAGCTTGCCGCGGGCGTAGCAGTGCAGGGCGGTGTAGAGCGGCTTCACCTGGCCCCACAGCCGGTCGGCCTCCGCCTCGAACGCTTCGGGCGCCATGTCATAGCCCGACCGCCACAGCACGCCGGCATCCGGCAGCCCCAGCTCCTTGGCGCCGATATTGGCGATCTCCACCTCGCGCTGGTACAGCGGCTTCATCTCCTGCCCGACCTTGTGCCAACCGGCCCACAGGCGCTTCAACTCCTTCTCATCGCGCGACGAGCGGAAGATGTCATCGATCTCGTCCAGCGTCTTGCAATCGCTGCCATCCTCGCGGCAGACCTTGCCCGTCGCATAAAGCTCACCCAGCTTGCTGTCGAGTTCGGCCAGTTCCTTGTTCAGCTTGGGATCGACCGGCGACGGCAGCGCCGTTTCCAGGCGCAGCAGGTTCAGCTTGCGGGCCGCGTCGGCCGGCAGGTCCAGGCCCACGAAACGCTTGCTTTCCGCCGTCAGACGGGCGACCAGCGCGCTGTATTCGGAACCGGCATCGGCCGCCAGCTTCAGCGTGTCAGGCGTGATGTGGGTGTTCTGCACCCAGGAGATGCGCGAGGTCTTTTCCCGCGCGGCCCCCAGTTCGGCCTCGGCCTTGGCGACGAAGGCCACCGCCTCCTCCACCGTGGGCTTCGCGGCCTGGGCTTCCTTCTTGTCGCCGCCCTGCGGCCCGCAGGCTGCCAGGATGACCAGCGCGCTGATGGCGACGCCGGCTCGCAGATGATGGGTGATGCGCATGGGTCCAAGTCCTTTGCTGAACTGGCGGTTTCTTTGCTGAACGGATTGTTCTTGTTGAGAAAAAGGTCAGTCGTAACGGACGCGCGGGTCCATCAGGCCATAGACCAGATCGACAGCCAGGTTCATCAGCACGATCAGGCTGCCATAGGTGATGACGGTGCCCATCACCAGCGTATAGTCGCGGTTGATGGCGCCCTGCACGAAATAGCGGCCAATGCCCGGCAGGCCGAAAATCTGTTCGATCACCACCGACCCCGTCACCAGACCGGCGATGGCGGGCCCCAGATAGGAGATGACGGGCAGCAGCGCCGCGCGCAGCGTGTGGCGCGTGATGATCACATGCTCCGGCAGGCCCTTGGCATGGGCCGTGCGCACGAAGTTGGACCGCAGCACCTCCACCATGCCGCCACGGGTCAGGCGACTGATGATGGCGATCTGCGGCAGGGACAGGGCGATGACAGGCAGCACAAGATTGCGCACCGACCCCTCGCCCAGCCCAGCCACGGGCAGCCAGCCCAGATAGATGCCGAAGACCAGGGTCAGCAGCGGCGCCATGACGAAATTGGGAATGGTGATGCCGATCATGGCAAAGCCCATGATCGTATAGTCCGACTTGGTATTCTGGCGCATGGCGGCGATGATGCCCAGCGTGCAGCCAATGATGACAGCCAGCGTGATGGCCGACAGGCCCAGGCGTAGTGAGACGGGGAAGCCGGTGCTGATCAATTCGGAGACGGTGAAGTCCTTATAGGTGAAGGACGGCCCGAAATTGCCCTGCAGCGCCTTGCCCAGATACAGAACGAACTGCTGCCATACCGGCTTGTCCAGATCATAGGACGCCTTCAGGTTCGCCTCGATCTCCGGCGGCAGGACCCGTTCGCTGTCGAACGGCCCGCCCGGTGCCGAATGCATCAGGAAAAACGACAGGGCCACGATCACCAGCAATGTCGGGATCGCTTCCAGCAGGCGCCGGACGGTGTAAGACAGCATCGATAAGGTTCCTCCATCGCGCCTTCCGTCCGGCATGGTAGCAGCCATGCAACGAACGCATCCCGCGCGGACGGCATGACATCTCTGTGAAAATGCCGCCCCTGTCAACCATGCCCGGGCAAAAGAGATATTATTTCAAGATCGGGGGCAGGGGGTAGCCGTTCACCAATCAGTGGGGCGCAGTTTGGGCAATTTTCAGGCCCGGTCCAAACACTATGCCTGCGGAGCAAGGGGGGTGTAGTGTAGCTTGACGCTATCCAATCCGGTGGAAGCCGGTGCTGATCCGAAACGTCATTCATAAGGGTCTGCGCCGGTTGATGGAGGAAGACGATACCAGCGGGTTGCCGGCCGCCGCAGTTCCCAAGCTCATCCGCATGCTCTCCTTCCTGCAGGATATGGAAAGGGAAGATGAGTTGCTGGCGGTACCCAGTTGGAAGGCCCATCGGTTGACGGGGGACCGCAAAGGAACCTGGAGCCTGCACGTCACCAAGAACTGGCGTTTGACCTTCGCAATCGACCGGGCGGAGGTGGAGATCATCGACCTGGACTATGTGGACCATCATTAGGAGTGTTCCATGAACGCCATCGCCGGCATTCGCCTGAAGAGCCCCGCCCATCCGGGGAGTTTCATCCGGCATGAGGTCATCGAGCCCCTCAACCTGACTGTGACGGCCGCCGCCAGCATCCTGGGCGTGACGCGGGCAGCCTTGTCCACGCTTCTGAACGAGCGGGCGCAGCTTTCGCCGGAAATGGCCCTGCGGTTGGAGAAGGCCTTCGGCATCTCCATGGACACGTTGATGCGCATGCAGAACAGCTACGATATCGCCCAGACCCGCAAGCGTGCCGCCGAGATTAAGGTGGAACGCTATCAGGTTGCCGATGGCGGCCAGGGAACGGTGGAACCTAATTAAGATCGTTTCGCAACAGACCCCTACCTTGATCGAAATGTGCGAAAATGGGGGGCTGATCCCCCCAAGCCGCCCTTTCCCCGCATCGCAAAAAGCGCTAAACCACGCACCGAAAACGCCATCCTGGCGGATTGACGGTCCCGGACGCTGGAGCCGGGGCGAGATGC
Organism: Niveispirillum sp. FG148; assembly: GCF_057809655.1. Classification (NCBI taxonomy): domain Bacteria; kingdom Pseudomonadati; phylum Pseudomonadota; class Alphaproteobacteria; order Rhodospirillales; family Azospirillaceae; genus Niveispirillum; species Niveispirillum sp. FG148. The sequence goes on along the minus strand of NZ_JBMDKJ010000006.1, from coordinate 53,745 downwards.
GGTCTGCCGTTTACCCCGCGACCCCGTTGGAGGAGTCACCCCCCGATGTCCACGACCACCGGCCATGACAGCCTGAAGACCCGCCGCACGCTCACCGTCGGCGGCAAGTCCGTTGATTATTTCAGCATTCCCGAAGCGGAGAAGGCCGGCCTGGGCGACGTGTCGCGCCTGCCCTTCTCGATGAAGGTGCTGCTGGAGAACCTGCTGCGCTTCGAAGACGGGCGCACGGTGAGTGTTGACGACGTCAAGGCTGTCGCCCAGTGGCTGGTCGACAAGCGCTCCGACCGCGAGATCGCCTATCGTCCCGCCCGCGTGCTGATGCAGGATTTCACGGGCGTGCCCGCCGTCTGCGATCTGGCCGCGATGCGCGAAGCCATGGTGGCGCTGGGTGGTGACCCGACCAAGATCAACCCGCTGACGCCTGTCGATCTGGTCATCGACCATTCGGTCATGGTCGATGCCTTCGGCACGCCGCAGGCGTTTGACGAGAATGTGGAGCTGGAATTCCAGCGCAATGGCGAACGTTACGAGTTCCTGCGCTGGGGCCAGAAGGCCTTCAACAATTTCCGCGTTGTGCCGCCGGGCACCGGCATCTGCCACCAGGTGAACCTGGAATATCTGGCCCAGACCGTGTGGACGGACGTGGACCAGTCGGGCGCCACCGTGGCCTATCCGGACACGCTGGTCGGCACCGACAGCCACACCACCATGGTCAACGGCATGGCCGTGCTGGGCTGGGGCGTGGGCGGTATCGAGGCGGAAGCCGCGATGCTGGGCCAGCCCATCTCCATGCTGATCCCGGAAGTCGTCGGCTTCAAGCTGACCGGCAAGCTGCGTGAGGGCGCCACGGCCACCGATCTGGTGCTGACCGTCACCCAGATGCTGCGCAAGAAGAAGGTGGTGGGCAAGTTCGTCGAGTTCTATGGCCCCGGCCTGGACGCGCTGACCCTGGCCGACCGTGCGACGATCGCCAACATGGCCCCGGAATATGGCGCCACCTGCGGCATTTTCCCGATCGACGCCGAGACGATCCGCTTCCTGCACTTCACCGGCCGCGACGCCGACCGCGTGGCGCTGGTCGAGGCCTATGCCAAGGCCCAGGGCATGTGGCGCGATGCGTCCTCGCCCGATCCGGTCTTCACCGATACCCTCGAACTGGATCTGGATTCGGTCGAGCCGTCGCTGGCCGGCCCGAAGCGCCCGCAGGACCGCGTGCTGCTGTCCAACGTCACCAAGGAGTTCGGCGAATTCCTGGCCACCGACGTTGCCGGCCGCCCCGTCAGCCAGCCGACCGACGTTGCCGGTGCCGATTACAAGCTGGATCACGGCCATGTCGTGATCGCCGCCATCACGTCCTGCACGAACACTTCCAACCCGTCGGTGCTGTTCGCCGCCGGTCTGGTCGCCAAGAAGGCGGTTGAGCTGGGCCTGAAGACCAAGCCGTGGGTGAAGCCCTCGCTGGCGCCTGGGTCCCAGGTCGTGACCGACTATCTGAACGCCGCCGGCCTGTCCCCGTACCTGGACCAGTTGGGCTTCAATCTGGTCGGCTATGGCTGCACCACCTGCATCGGCAATTCCGGTCCGCTGCCGGACCCGATCGCCGCTGCCGTTGACGCGGGCAAGCTGACCGTTGCGTCCGTCCTGTCGGGCAACCGCAACTTCGAAGGCCGCGTGTCCCCGCAGGTCCGCGCCAACTACCTGGCGTCCCCGCCGCTGGTGGTGGCCTATGCCCTGGCCGGCACGCTGCACCTGGACATCTCCAAGGACCCGATCGGCACCGGCAAGGACGGCCAGCCCGTCTTCCTGAAGGACATCTGGCCGACGAACAAGGAGATCGAGGACACGATCGCCCAGTTCCTGACGCGCGAAATGTTCGTCAGCCGCTATGCCAACGTGTTCCTGGGGCCAGAGCAGTGGCAGAAGATCAAGACCGTCGAGGGCATGACCTACAAGTGGGACGACAAGTCGACCTACGCAAAGCGTCCGCCGCTGTTCGATGGCATCACCATGAATCCGGGCTCCGTGTCCGACGTGAAGGGTGCCCGCGCACTGGCCATCCTGGGCGACAGCATCACCACCGACCACATCTCGCCGGCAGGTAACATCAAGAAGACCAGCCCGGCCGGTGAATATCTGCTGGAAAACGGCGTCACCGTCGCCGACTTCAACAGCTACGGCGCCCGCCGCGGCAACCACGAAGTCATGATGCGCGGCACCTTCGCCAATATCCGCATCAAGAATGAGATGCTGGACGGCGTCGAAGGCGGCCTGACCAAGTATGTGCCGACCGGCGAAGTGATGCCGATCTACACCGCGTCCATGAAGTATCAGGCCGAGGGCACGCCGCTGGTGGTGTTCGCCGGTCAGGAATATGGCACGGGTTCGTCGCGCGACTGGGCCGCCAAGGGCACCCGCCTGCTGGGCGTGTCCGCCGTCATCGCCGAAAGCTTCGAGCGTATCCACCGGTCCAATCTGGTCGGCATGGGCATCCTGCCCTTGCAGTATCCGGCCGGCGTGAACCGCCACACCCTGAAGCTGGACGGCACCGAGACCTTCGACATCGAAGGCGTGGAAGCCGGCCTGAAGCCGCACATGGACCTGAAGCTGACCATCACCCGCGCCGACGGGTCGACGGAAGTGGTCAACCTGTTCTGCCGTATCGATACGCTGGACGAGGTCGACTATTTCAAGAATGGCGGCATCCTGCAGTACGTGCTGCGCAACCTGGCGGCCCCGGCCGCCGCTGCGGAGTAAGGATGGGTCTCCGCCGCCGGGGTGACCCGGCGGCGGTTCCAGCAAAAAGGCCCGGCGGATCGCTCCGCCGGGCCTTTTTTTGTTGTGGCGCCTGCATTTCGAGCTGGCAGATTTTTGGATTACAGCTGCCTATTCCCGGCAGCGTCGGGTAGCGTCTCCGTTTGAAACTTGAGAGCGGCACCAGGCATGGTGCCGTGCCTCCTCACAGTTCCCAATCCCGATCCCGGATTTCCTGTCGCCGTTCCTGCATCCCCGGCTCCGCCGCCCAACGCCGGGGATTTCCGCACATCCAACAGCTACAAGACGCCAGATTATCGGCAACCTTTTGCGGGAACTCGCTGCACGGGTAAACGCGGGTGGCCTTGGCGACCATGCGCGCACGGTCGTGCCTGCGGCGCGCCCGCTTCATATCCTTGAACATCGTGCCTCTCCAAGCTCGATGCCCCGGCGCGTGTCGCCCAAAGGTGGGCGGCGCTGCCGGGGCTATCGTATCTTGGAAGAGGGGGCTGGGGCGCTAATCATGGGCGTATTATAGCCGCTGCCTGAAGTGGCGTCACCCCACCTGATCTCCCCGCAGCGGCGGCCCCGCGGCCACCAGTTCCGCCGCCTCTGCATCGGTGAACACGCGCGAGCGGGTCAGGAAGCGCATGCCTTCCGGGGCTTCCAGGGAGAAGCCGGCGCCACGACCGGGGACGGCGTCGATGATCAGCTGGGTATGTTCCCAATATTCAAACTGGGCGGCGCCGATGAAGACGCGGGCGCCATGGATGTCCCCCAGATAGACATCCCGGCTGCCCACCTTGAACTCGCCCGCCTGATAGCACATGGGCGCCGACCCGTCGCAGCAGCCGCCCGACTGATGGAACATCAAGGGTCCGTGGACGGCGCGCAGCTTGTCGATCAGGGCCTCGGCGGCGGCTGTGGACAGGACACGGGGCACCATCATCTCGCTCCTTCAGGCTCGAAAAGAAAGTGGCGGATGGCGTCGTTCAACGCCACCCGCCATTGAAGTTTTCATGCGGAGGAAAACGATAACAGGGATTCCCGGCGAAGGGAGGCCAACCACCGGGAACCCGCAGCCACCCATCAGAAGAAGCCCAGGGCCTTCGGGCTGTAGCTGACCAGCAGGTTCTTGGTCTGCTGGTAATGGTCCAGCATCATCTTGTGCGTCTCACGCCCGATGCCCGACTGCTTGTAGCCACCGAAGGCCGCATGGGCCGGGTACAAATGGTAGCAGTTGGTCCAGACACGGCCGGCCTGGATGTTGCGGCCAAAGCGATAGGCGCGGCTGCCGTCGCGGGTCCAGACACCGGCGCCCAGGCCATAGAGCGTGTCATTGGCAATGGAAAGCGCCTCTTCCTCGCCCCGGAACTTCGTCACCGCCAGGACGGGGCCGAAGATTTCTTCCTGGAAGACGCGCATCTTGTTATGGCCTTCCAGAACGGTCGGCGTGACGTAATAGCCCGATGACAGTTCGCCGCCCAGGTCTGCGCGGCCGCCGCCGGTCAGGACCTTGGCCCCTTCACCCCGGCCGATATCGATATAGGACAGGATCTTTTCCAGTTGGTCGTTCGACGCCTGCGCGCCGATCATGGTGCTGGGGTCCAGCGGGCTGCCCTGCTTCACCTTCTGCACCCGCGCGATGGCCTTTTCCATGAACCGGTCATAGATGCGTTCATCCACCAGGGCGCGGGACGGGCAGGTGCAGACCTCCCCCTGGTTCAGCGCGAACATGGCGAAGCCTTCCAGCGCCTTGTCCAGGAAGTCGTCATCTTCCGCCATCACATCGCCGAAGAAGATGTTCGGCGACTTGCCGCCCAGTTCCAGCGTGACGGGGATCAGGTTTTCCGATGCGTACTGCATGATCAGGCGGCCGGTGCTGGTCTCGCCCGTGAACGCGATCTTGGAGATCCGCTTGTTGGTGGCCAGCGGCTTGCCCGCTTCGATGCCGAAGCCGTTGACCACGTTCAGCACGCCCGGCGGCAGCAGGTCACCGATGATGTCCATCAGCACCATGATGCCCATGGGCGTCTGTTCGGCCGGCTTCAGCACGACGCAATTGCCGGCGGCGATGGCCGGGGCCAGCTTCCAGGCGGCCATCAGGATGGGGAAGTTCCAGGGGATGATCTGGCCGACCACGCCCAGCGGTTCATGGAAATGATAGGCGACCGTGTCATGGTCGATCTCCGCCAGGCTGCCTTCCTGCGACCGGATGCAGGCCGCGAAATAGCGGAAATGGTCGATGGCCAGCGGAATGTCGGCGGCCGTCGTCTCCCGGATGGGCTTGCCATTGTCGATGGTTTCGGCCAGGGCCAGCAGGTCCAGGCGCTGTTCCATGCGGTCGGCGATCCTGTTCAGGACGCCGGCGCGCTCAGCGGCAGAGGCACGGCCCCACTTGTCCTTGGCCTTGTGGGCAGCGTCCAGCGCCAGCTCGATATCCTCTGCCGTCGACCGGGCCACGCGGCAGAAGACGGTGCCGGTGACGGGGGAGACATTGTCGAAATACTGGCCCCGCACGGGGGGCACCCATTCGCCGCCGATGAAATTGTCGTAGCTGGCGCGGATGGCGATGCTGGATTTCAGCTTTTCGATGGCCTGGTGCAGCACGGGCGGGGTCTCCCATAGGTCGGTTATGGACGCCCACAGCAGCGTCCGGATCGACCCCAACGGTGCGCCCGGCCCCGGTCCTGGTAAATTGGACTTTGTGCCAAGAACGGACGTCGGACGGACTACCCCTGACACCATGGTGCAATTGCGGACATCCCCCGATCCGGCTTTTCAATGGTGAAAATTCACCCGCAAAACCAAGGGGTTCCGCGATGATGAAGTCCCTCAGCCTGTCGGCAGTTGTTCTTCTTTCCCTGGGCGCCGGCGCCCTGCCCGCCCATGCCGCCACGCATGAGGTGAAGATGCTGAACGGTGCCAATGGCACCATGCATTTCGACCCCGCCATGCTGACCGTGGCACCGGGCGACACGGTGCGCTTCCTGCCCACCAGCCCCAGCCACAATGCCGAGGCCATCAAGGGCATGCTGCCCGATGGCGTGCAGCCCTTTGTCGGCAAGATGAATGAGGAGATCAGCGTCACCTTCGACCAGCCCGGCCTGTACGGGTACAAATGCAAGCCGCATTACGCCATGGGCATGGTCGGCGTCATCATCGTGGGCGACCCGGTCAATGCCGACGCGGCAAAGGCCGTGAACCATCCGGCCAAGGCCAAGGAACTGCTGGCCTCTCTGCTGGCGAAGGTCGGGGGCTGATCCACCCCGTCGCACCAAAGTGCAATGGCTGGTGTTGCGGGCGGGGCCTAGCCTTACCGCCGACCGTCGGGGGCGATGATGCACCGGTTCTGCCTGCTTCTGCTCTGCTGCTGCCTGCTGCTGATGCCGGCCGCCCGTGCCGCCGGCATTGGGGAGGAGGAACTGGCGCGCCTGCTGCCCGATGGCTACAGCCTGGGCCCGCGCGACAGGGAGGTGCCGGCCTGGCCGCTGATCAAGGCGGGCATGGTCGCCGGCTATATCTTTGAGACCGGTGCCCTGACGCCCATTCCGGGCTTTTCCGGCACGCCCATGAACCTGCTGGTCTCCATGGACGATACGGGCCGGCTCCTGGATGTGCAGATCCTGTCACAGCATGAACCGGTGTTCGTCGATGGTCTCGGCCCCCAGCCCTTCGCCGATTTCCTGACCCAGTATCGCGGCCGGACCATCCGCCAGAACATCAAGATCGGCAGCCAATATGGCGCGTCCGATCGGCAGGGCAGCACATCCGTGACCCTGGACGGGGTCGCCAAGGCCACGGCCAGCCTGCGTATCGCCAACCTGACCATTCTGGGGGCGGCCACCAAGGTGGCGCAGGTGAAGATGGCCGCCATCGCGCCCAAGCCCAAATCCACCCCCCGCCCCGACCGGGATATGGTGATGGACTGGGCCACCCTGCTGGACCGGGGCTATGTCCGGCCCCTGCATCTGAGCAACCGGGCCGTGGAGGACGCCTTTCACGGCACCGGCTTCGCCGGCCTGGACCCGGACGGGCTGGCGGACCCCGACGGCACCTTCATCGACCTGTGGGTCGCCTATCTGAACAGCCCCGGCATCGGCCGGTCATTGCTTGGCGATACCCAATATGAACAGCTGCGCGCCCGGTTGCAGCCGGGGGAAGAGGCGCTGCTGGTCCTGTCGCGCGGGCGCTACGCCTATATCGGGCCGGATTTCGTGCCGGCCACGGTGCCCGACCGGCTGGCCGTCAGCCAGGGCGGCTTCCCCGTCAATATCCGCGACATGGTGCATGATTACACCCTGACGCCCGGCCTGCCGCCCGTGGATGATGTGCGCCTGTTCCGCATCGACGGGTCAGCTGCCTTCGACCCCGCCAGCCCCTGGACCCTGTCGCTGCGCGTGATCCGATCCAAGGGCGTGATCCGGCCCGATCAGGAAATCCGCGACTTCCCCCTGGATTATGCCTTGCCCGCCGACCTGTTCCTGGCGCCCGTGGTGGTGGCACCGACACCGGAATGGCTGCTGGCCTGGGGCGCGCGGGTACCGGAACTGTCGGTGCTGGGGCTGATGCTGCTGGGCCTGACGGGCGGGCTGATCGCACAGGTCCGGCTGTCGCGGCGGGAACGGCTGTTCTATGGCGTCCGGCTGGGCTTTCTGGCGGCCACATTGGGTTTCATCGGCGTCTATGCGCAAGGTCAGCTATCCATCGTCACCGTGCTGGGGCTGGTGAAGGGCGCGCGCACCGGTCTGGATTTCAGCTTCCTGCTCTATGATCCCATTTCCCTGCTGCTGTGGGCCTATGTCGCCGTCACCGCCATCGTCTGGGGGCGCGGCACCTTCTGCGGCTGGCTGTGCCCGTTCGGCGCCCTGCAGGAATTTGCCGATGTGCTGGGCCGGCTGCTGCGCCTGCCCGTGCTGAAGCTGCCGGGCCGGCTGGATGGACGGCTGGTGCTGGTCAAATACGCGGTGCTGGCCGTGCTGGTCGGCGTAGCCCTGCTGGTGCCGACCCAGGCGGAAAAGGCGGCGGAGGTGGAACCGTTCAAGACGGCCGTCACCCTGACCTTCATCCGCGACCTGCCCTTTGTGATCTATGCCGGGTTCTGGCTGCTGCTGGGCACGGTGATGTTCAAGCCCTTCTGCCGCTATGTCTGTCCGCTGGGCGCCTTCCTGGCGCTGGCGGGGCGGTTGCAGCTGCTGGACTGGATCCCGCGCCGGCCAGCCTGTGGCAGCCCCTGCCAGCTGTGCACGGCCCGCTGCCGGTACAGGGCCATCCGCCGCGACGGATCCATCCGCTATGACGAATGTTTCCAGTGCCTGGACTGTGTGGGCATCTATGCCGACAAGGGGCGCTGCGTGCCGCTGGTCGTCGCTGCAAAGCACGGGGCCGGGGCCGCCGCCCGCATCGGGGCCAGGGGAAGTGATACCCATGCCACCTGACAAACCCCTATCCCGCCGCCGTGTCCTGCGCCTGGCCGGTGTCGCCCTGGCCGGGGCCAGCATCGCCGCCTGGCAGCACCAGCCCGCCCCCGTCATCTGGACGGGCCAGGCCATGGGCGGGCCGGCCAGCCTGACCCTGCATGGCGTGGCTCCGGACGCCGCCCGGATGCTGATCGGGCAGGTCGTGGCCCTGGTGGACGCGATGGAGGATCTGTTCAGCCTGCACCGGCCCGACAGCGCCCTGTCGCGGCTGAACCGCACCGGTGTTCTGTCAGACGCGGGAGTGGATTTCACAGACCTGCTGGGCCGGGCGCTGACTATGGCTGCCGCCACGGATGGCGCCTTCGACCCCACGGTGCAGCCGCTCTGGGACCTGTACCGCACCGGCACGGTGGCGGCGGGGGCGCTGGCCGCCGTCCGGGACCAAGTGGGCTGGCGGCGGGTGCGGGTGGATGGCGACCGCATCACCCTGCCGCCCGGCATGAGCCTGACCCTGAACGGCATCGCCCAGGGCTATATCACCGACAAGGTGGTGGGCCTGCTGGCGGCCCATGGCATCGGCCATATGCTGGTCGATATGGGCGAACCGCGCGGCATCGGCCGGCGCGACGATGGCAGCGACTGGCATCTGGGCATTGCCGACCCGGCTGATGCGGCCCGGCTGCTGGCCACAGTGCCCGTGTCGGGCCGGGCACTGGCCACATCGGCCCCGCGCGGCACCCTGGTCGATGCCGGGGGCCGCTTTGGCCATATTTTCGATCCCGCCACGGGACGACCGGCCACGGGCTGGACCCAGGTCAGCGTCGCCGCGGCCGAAGCCACAACCGCCGATGCCCTGTCCACCGCCATCGCCGCCGCCCCCGTGGAGCGGGCGGCATCCTTGCTGCGGGCGGGTGGCGGAGAACGGGCCTGGCTTCTGTCAGCCGCAGGCGACTGGCAGATGATCAACACCCCGTAGGTCGCGGGAGAGCGCCAGCGACCTACGGAATTTCTGCTACACCATCTCCGTCACCAGCTTGCCCAGCAGCACCCCGGCAAAGGCGTCCAGATCATCGGCCGTGCGGACAAAGGCCCCACGCCCGGCAATGACGCTCTCCCCATAATAGGTTTCCAGCCAGTCATATTCGTTGAGGATGGCCAGGGCATTCACCGTGACATTGGCCCCGGCCGCATAGCCGCGGGCCGAGCGCGGATCGGTGCCGGCATTGCTGAACCCGTTGGAGACAATGTCGATGGTGCGTCGGTCCGTGCGATAAGGCGCATTGTCCAGCACGGCCACGGCCTGGACCACGGCATCACCCAGCGCCGTCGATCCGCCCATGGCCACGCCGGGGGCGGCGTCGATGGCGGCGGCAAAGCCCTCGCAGTCCGCCCCGCTGCGCAGCACCCGCCAGGGGACCAGCGTGGTCAGGCTCTGTGGCCCCGCGAACTGGGCCAGCATGATAGCCACGCCGTCGCTGCTGCGCCCGATGGCCTGTTCCACGGCCTTGTTACGCAAGGCGGCGGCATGGCCGCGCAACTGGAAATCCAGCAATCCCCTGTCGATGCTGGCCGACGCGTCCACGGCCATCAGCAGCGCCACATCCACGCGCGGCAAGGCGGGTGCGGCCAGGGCAGCAGGCACGGCCGGCAGGGCGGCCAACCCCGTCAGGATGGAACGGCGCGACAGAAGGGTCACTTGGTTGCTCGGGGCCTCCGCCCACGTCTGGCCACCCTCAGCGCAGGGCGTGCCGCAGGATTTTCACCATGACGGTGGGCAGCGCTTCGTCACCCAGCGCGTCCGGGGCAACCCAGACCAGATCCGCCCCGGCGCCGGCACCGGCTACCCGGCCCATCACCACGCCAATCTCGAACTCGAAATGGGTGAAAGTATGACGGACCTGACCCGGCAGCGATGACCAGGCGATCCCCGGCAGCGGCGCATGGGCAACACCCGCCGGCAGGCTGGGCAAAGGGGCGGCTTCCCACGGGGTCGTCGGCACCTCCATCATCCCGCCCAGCAGGCCCTTTTCCGGACGGCGGCGCAGGGCGACATGGCCGCGCCCGTCGGTCAGGACGAAGGCCAGCGCCCGTCGCACGGGCTTGGCGGCCTTCGCCAGCTTGGCCGGCAGATCGTCGGCGATGCCCAGGCGGCGCGCGGCACAGGCATCGGCCCAGGGGCACAGGATGCAGCGCGGCTTGCGCGGGGCGCAGATGGTGGCGCCCAGGTCGAACAGGGCCTGGGTGTAATCACCCGGCCGGCGGTCGGGCACCAGGGCGGCAGCATGGGCGCGCAGCGTGGGCTTTGATCCGGGCAGCGGGTCGGTCACGGCATGCAGCCGGGCCATTACCCGTTCGACATTGCCATCCATGGCCGTGGCCGGCTTGTCAAACGCGATGGCCAGCACGGCGGCCGCCGTATAGGCCCCGATGCCGGGCAGGGACAGCAGGCCTTCCTCGCTGTCCGGGAAGCGGCCGCCATGGTCGCGCGCCACGGCTTGCGCGCATTTGTGCAGGTTGCGGGCCCGCGCGTAATAGCCCAGCCCCGCCCAGGCGCGCAGCACATCATCCAGATCGGCCGCCGCCAGATCGGCGACCGTGGGCCAACGGCCCAGAAAAGCCTGGAAATAGGGGCCGACGGTGGCCACCGTCGTCTGCTGTAACATGATTTCCGACAGCCAGACTCGGTAGGGGTCGGCCACCTGCCCCGGCGCCGACCGCCAGGGCAGCACGCGTCGATGCCGGTCGTACCAGGCCAGAAGACGGGCCGGCAGGTCGGCGGACTGGCCGGCGGCCGTACTTTCTGCTTTCATGGCAGCTTCAGGGGAAGATCGGACGGACATGAAAGAACCCAGTGGTTACGGACCGCAACGGCTTGGACGTACATTGAATTCCATCGCCGGCAAGGCGCTGGGCAAGGACGGGCTTGCCTTCGGTGCCCTGCTGACCGACTGGGCCGCCATCGTCGGCAGCCGTCTGGCCGAACAGACGGGCCCGCTGAAGCTGGTCTTCCCGGCCGGCCGGCGGGAGAATGCCGTCCTGCATATCCGCGTGTCCAGTGCTGCCGCCCTGCTGGTCCAGCATGAAGAGCCGCAGATCCTGGAGAAGATCAACGCCTTCATGGGCTGGCGCGCCGTGGCCCGGCTGAAACTGGTGCATGCAGGCCCCGCCCTGCCGCAGAAGAACTATGCCATGAAGCCGCTGAAACGGCTGGACCCGGTACAGGAAGCGACCCTGAACGCCGCCACCGCCCCCATCGAGAATGAGGAATTGCGCGCCGTGCTGGAACGGCTGGGCCGCGCGGTGGCCGGGTAGGCCTGTGACACCGGTCGGGCTTGCGGTCGTTCCAGCCTGTCCATGATGGCGCTTTCAACCTGTCATCACATCCGCGTCCGCCAATGCGCCCGGACGGACCTTGCCGTCCGGTCCGCGAACCCCCATTGTAAGATGCAAGCGGCCCCGTACAGGGGACGATGGAAGGGTAAAACGCGTGGCCGTCCAGCGGTTGCTTGTCCTGGTCCTGAGCTTGTTCATGCTGCTGGTACCGCCAGCGGTGGCCCATGGGCTTGACCTGATCCCGGCAGTCCCCGTCGCCAACCAGCTGCAGTCCCCCGCCACACCCGTTGACCCTGCCCAAAGCCAGGATGACGAGGCAAATGCCATCGTTCTGGCCGCATCGCCAGAACTCCCCATTCCCACCGGTGACGATGACGGAGCCGGCGGTGGCGGGTTCGATGCAGCGACCCCTTCCTGTCATGACAAATTCACGCCTGCTGCGCCGGAAGCCCGCCTCTATCATGCGGGCCAGCCGGTCAAGGTTGCGCATCGGCCGTGGTCGACGGGTCCTCCCCAGGCCTGACGGCCTCCGTCCATCCAATTGAAAAGACAAGATTTATATATGCGCGGCAATTTTAATTTGCCGCACAGGATCTTTATTTTGATTTATTTGAGTATAGAAAATAATCTATGAATTTTTATTTTAGATTCTATTTGACAAAATTGGCATCTCTGACCATGCTTATTTCGTCCTGTCATTATTCATGCAGGATCCAACTGCCAAGACTTAGAAACCCGCCCTTGCTTCCGCAGGGGCGGGCTTTTTTGTTCCCCATCGCCAGAGCGGCGATGCCCATGCTAATACCGGTGACGCGGAACACCGGGCCACCGGTACGCAATTGACGGCAGTTCGGGGCGTGGGGGCCCTTCTCGCGATGGAAATGTTTTTTGAAATGTCGTTCTGGAATGCCCTGTGGCAGGTCATCCTGATCGACATCGTGCTGGCCGGCGACAATGCCATCGTCGTCGGCATGGCGGCGGCCGGCGTGGCCGCGCAACAGCGCACGAAGGTGATCTTCTGGGGCATCGCGGCGGCCGTCGTGCTGCGCATCATCTTCGCCCTGCTGACGACGCAGCTGCTGGACATTGTCGGCCTGACGCTGGCCGGCGGCATCCTGCTGCTCTGGGTCTGCTGGAAGATGTGGCGCGAGATCAGGCAGCAGAAGGGCGAGGATCTGGGGGCCGAGGTCGCGGACGAGGCCGTGAACCCCGTCGATGACAATCCGGCTGCTGAAAAGCTGCCCGCCAATGGCGGCAAGACGGTCGGTCAGGCGATCATGCAGATCATCATCGCCGACGTGTCCATGTCACTGGACAATGTGCTGGCCGTGGCCGGTGCCGCGCATGAGCACCCGGAAGTGCTGATCCTGGGTCTGGCCATGTCCGTGGCCTTCATGGGGGCGGCCGCGACAGCCATCGCCAAGCTGCTGTCCCGCTTCCACTGGATCGCCTATGTCGGTCTGGCCGTGATCTTCTATGTGGCCATCAACATGATCATCGCCGGGGGCGAGCAGGTGCTGCCCCTGGTCGGGCGTCTGGCCGGCTGATCCTGGCGGGGGCGTTTACGCCCCCAACTCCTCCACCCCGGCGGGCGAAAGCCGGAACACCCGGTCCTGCGGCACCGGCAGACGATAGGCCGTGTCCGGATCCTGGCCCGCATAGTGGGCGCGCAGGATGCGGCCGCTCATGCCATGGGAAATGGCGATGGTCGGGGCCGCGACATCGGCCACAAAGCCCAGCAGCCGCGCCCGCACCCCATCATAGCGCTCACCATTGGGGGCATGGAACTGCCAGCCATGGGGGCCATGGGCGGCCAGCCAGGGGTTTGCCGCCTCGATCTCCGTCCGCGTCATACCTTCCCAATCACCGAACGACACCTCCGCCAGCCGCGCATCCAGCGTGACGGGCAGGTCCAGATGGCGGTTGATGATGCGCGTCGTCGCCTGCGTGCGGCCCAGCGGGCTGGATACCAGCCGAACCGCGTCGCGTCCGCCCGGCAGGGTGCCGATCAACCGCGCCAGAATGCGGCCCACCTGATCGGCCTGCACGCGGCCGGTTTCCGTCAGGTCGCTGTCCATCTGCCCCTGACAGCGGCCTTCCACGTTCCAATGCGTCTGGCCGTGACGGACCAGCAGGATGGGATGATCCGCAATGACGCGGCGTTCCAGAATCATGTCCATGGACTGCACCCGCCTTACGGCCATTTCACTTCCGGCGGCAGGCTCATCAGGATGGCCTCGATATTGCCGCCGGTCTTCAGACCGAACAGGGTGCCGCGGTCATGCAGCAGGTTGAATTCGACATAGCGGCCGCGGCGCACCAGCTGATGGTCGCGCTGGGCTTCGGTCCAGACCTGGTTCATGCGCCGGGTCACGATACGGGGATAGACCTCCAGGAAGGCCTGGCCCACGGCGCGGGTGAAGGCGAAATCAGCCGCCCAGTCGCCGCTGTCCAGCTGATCATAGAAAATGCCGCCCACGCCGCGCGGTTCATTGCGGTGGGGCAGGAAGAAGTAACGGTCGCACCATTCCTTGAACCGCGCGTAATAGTCCGCGCCATGCGCGTCGCAGGCGGCTTTCAGGGCGGCATGGAATTCGGCCTTGTCCTCTTCCGTCTGCACCCCTTCCAGGAACATCGGCGTCAGGTCGGCCCCGCCGCCGAACCAGTTCTGGCTGGTCACCAGCATGCGGGTATTCATATGCACGGCCGGCACCAGGGGGCTGCGCATATGGGCCACCAGGCTGATGCCGCTGGCCCAGAATTGCCCGTCGCCGGCCGCCCCCGTGATCGACCCCCGGAATTCCGGGGAGAAGGTGCCATGCACGGTGGAGACATTCACCCCCACCTTCTCGAACACGCGGCCCTTCATGATGCCCATGACGCCGCCGCCACCTTCGCCACCATCATGGTTGGGCCGCTCCCACGCCTTGCGCTCGAACCGGCCGGGGGGCAGGTCGCCATGCGGGCCGCCGGCCAGATCATCCTCCAGCTTTTCGAACGCAGCGCAGATCCGGTCGCGCAGGGTTTCGAACCAGGCCTTGGCCTGGGCCTGACGGTCGGCCAGGATCTCGGGGGATGGCAGGGGCGTGGGCATGGGCGTTTCTCGACGGCACAAAGCGGGTAGCAGGGTTTACCCTGTCGGGCCCGGCCTTGCCATGGGGGAATCGGCAGAACTGTCCACTTGCCGGAGCACCTCACCCAGGACCATGGCGGCCGCCACCGCCACGTTCAGGGATCGCGTGCCCGGCCGCATGGGGATCAGCACCCGCAGATCGGCCGCGTCAAACACATCGTCCGGCACGCCGGCACTTTCCCGGCCCAGCAGCAGGATATCGTCAGGACGATAGGCCACCTTTGTATAGGGAACGGCCGCCCGCGTGGTCAGCAGCACCAGCCGGCCGCGCCGCTGGGCCTGAAACGCCGACCAGCTGATATGGCGTTCCAGATCGACATGATCGGCATAATCCATGACGGAACGCTTCATGCGCCTGTCGTCCAGGATGAAGCCGCAGGGCTCGATGATATCGACCCCGACACCGGTGCAGGCACCCAGCCGCAACAGGGTGCCGGCATTCTGCGGAATGTCGGGCTGGTAAAGGGCAAGACGGGGCAAGGGCGATTCGGGGGCGGACCCGTCCTTCAGATCAGGTCAGCACGTCCAGATACATGCCACGGCGATAGCGGGCGGGCAGGCGCAGCATCCCGTCCACGATCAAGGCCGCCAGTTCCTTGGCATTGGGCCAGCGATTGCCGGGCCGGCCCATGGCGATGGGACGGCCACCGGGACCGGTCACGGCCACGGTGGAGGTGCGGCGCTGGCCGCCTTCGACAACAGTACCGCCCAGGCCGGTCGTGCCGGCCGAGGATGAATTGACGCGCGTCTCTGCCATGTGCCCTCCCTGTCCTGGATCTGTTGGCGGGATCGTCGGCGAAGTCTATAAGCAAACCCGTTCGGGGGAAAGGGGCTGTCCTGCATCCGCATGGCGGAATTGCTGGTATCGGCACCTGTCCATGGGCTTGACTCTCGTGTCCCCCTCGTCTATCAACGCGGCTTCGTTGGTTGGGGGCAGCCCTGGCCGACAAGGTGTTTTTCGTCTTAGGTGCGCCCCGGTCCTGGTTCCGTGGCCGCCAGCAGCAAGAGAATAGGTGTTCCATGTCCCGCAAGTGCGCCGTGACCGGTAAGGGTGTGCAGACCGGTAACAACGTCTCCCACGCCAACAACAAGTCCCGCCGGCGCTTCCTGCCTAACCTGCAGGAAACCTCGCTGATGTCCGACGCCCTGGGCCGCATGGTCCGTCTGCGTCTGTCGACCAACGGCATCCGCACGATCGAGCACAAGGGTGGCCTGGACGCCGCCCTGCTGGACATCGCTGACGCCAAGCTGGACGTCGATGCCCGCAAGGTGAAGAAGCAGATCCAGAAGGTTCTGGCCGCCAAGACCGCCGCCTGATCGGCGTCTTCCGGTTCCAGTATCGCTGCTGACGGTATCGTCGGCCCCGCGAGACATCCCATCGGGGATCGTTTCGCGGGGCCGCTGCCGTTTTCGGACGGCGCCATTGCCGCCCGTGCCGATGCCGAGGCCCATTCCATGTCGTTGTCCCCTGCCGATCTGATCGCCTTCCTGAACGGCCTGCCGCCGGAAGGGCTGCTGCTGTTCCAGGCGCTGTTCTGCTTCGGCACGATCCTGGCTATGACGCGGCTGTTCGGGGCGGCCGGGCTTTATCTCTACATCGCCACCGCCGTCATCGCGGCGAATGTGGAGGTGCTGAAGGCCGTGCAGTTCGGCTTTTACGACCATCCCGTCGCCATGGGCACGGTGCTGTTCGGGTCAACCTATCTGGCGACCGACATCCTGACCGAACATTATGGGCGGGATGCGGCGCGCAAGGCCGTGTTCTTGGGCTTTGCCGCCTATCTGCTGTTCACGATCTTCATGATCATCACGCTGGGTTTCCGGCCGATGAGTGCGGAGCAGGCGGGCAGTGACATGGAATGGGCCCTGCCCATGCAGGACCATATCTCCGCCCTGTTCACGCCGGCCCCCGCTTTGTTCGCGGCCGGCATGACGGCATACCTGACCAGCCAGTTGTTCGATGTCTGGGTCTATCAGCGCATCCGCGGCGCCACGGGCGATCGGCATCTGTGGCTGCGCAACAATGGCAGCACCATGCTGTCGGCCCTGGTCGACAACGTGATCTTCTCCGTCCTGGCCTGGGTCGTCTTCGCGCCTGATCCCGTGGGCTGGGACGCGCTGCTGCACACCTATATAATGGGCACCTATGGCATGCGCGTCGTGCTGTCCCTGCTGGACACGCCCTTCATGTACCTGTCGCGGCGCATGGTGCGGCGGGTCGGCGGGCTGCCGGTGTGATTGAGCGGAACGGCGCCCGCTGCTAGACTTCCCCGCATGGACAACGCCTTCCCCCCTCCGCCGGAGCCGGTGACCGCCGAACAGCTTCGGGCCGCCCGTTCCCTGCTGCGTCTGGCACAGCGGGACCTGGCCGCGCGCGCCGGCGTACCGCTGCCGGCCCTGCGCCGGTTGGAAGGCATAGGCGGCACGGCCAAGGTACCGGCGGAGATCGTGCGCCGAACCCGTACGGCGCTGGAGCAGGCGGGTGCCGTGTTCGTGCCGGGCGGTGTACGCCATTCCGCACCGCCGCCAAAGACCGACTTCAGCGTCGCCGAGCGTGCAGCACGCGTGAAGGCCCGGCTGGAACGGATCAGCCGCCTTCCTGTATTGGACGAGCGCTCCCCCTGGCAAATGCTGGACGACATGTATGACGCGGATGGCCTACCAAAATGATGGCCGTTGATACGTCGGCCCTTGTCGCCATCATCCTGCGCGAACCGGACGCCAAAAGTTACTCGGATTGTTTGGTCGCAGCGCCCGGCAGTATCATGTCGGCGGTTTCAATGATGGAGCTATCCTTCGTCGCCCTATCCCGGCTGGGACAAACCGGATTACGCGAGGTGGATGGCTTGATCGAGGATTATGCCATCCGCATCATCCCCTTCGATGGCGATCAGGCCGCCCGCGCCGTTGATGCCTTCCGCCGCTTCGGCAAGGGCCGGCACAAGGCCAGCCTCAACATGGGCGACTGCGCCAGCTACGCGCTGGCGGCCAGCCATTCGCTGCCGCTTCTGTACAAAGGCGCGGATTTCGCCAATACCGATATGCAAACGGCCCTGCCCGCCTGATGGCCGGTGCGGCACTGCCCCAATCCTGAAAGTACGTCCGTCGAAATGTCTTCCACCTATCCCGGCTTTTCCTTCGACATCACGCATCGCGACCCGGCCGGCAGCAAGGCCCGTATCGGCACCTTGTCCACGCCGCATGGCGCCATCCAGACGCCGAATTTCATCTTCTGCGGCACCAAGGCGGCCATCAAAGGCATGACCACGGAGCAGATGCGGGAGGAGAAGACCGACATCATCCTGGCCAATACCTATCACCTGATGATCCAGCCGGGTGCCGATCTGGTGGCGAAGCTGGGCGGCCTGCACAAGATGATGAACTGGCACGGGCCGATGCTGACCGACAGCGGCGGTTACCAGATCTTCGCCATGGGCCATGGGTCGGTGGCGGACGAGGTGAAGGGAAGGCGCACGACGACGCGGGAAAAGACCCTGCTGAAGATCACGGAGGAAGGGGCCACCTTCCGGTCCTATACCAGCGGGGAGAAACTGTTCCTGACCCCGGAAAAGTCCATCGATATCCAGCGCAAGCTGGGCCCGGACTTCGTCGTGCAACTGGATGAATGCACGCCTTTCCATGTCGACCGCAAATACACGGCCCGTTCCATGAAGATGTCGCACCGCTGGGGCGACCGGTCCCTGGCGGCCTTCCGCTCTTTCGGCGGTATCTCCGCCAACGGCCTGCCCCAGGCCATGTACGGCATCGTGCAGGGCGGGGTGTATGAGGATCTGCGCAAGGAGAGTGCGGAATACACGGCCAGCCGCGATTTCTTCGCCACGGCCGTGGGCGGCTGCCTGGGGGCCACGCGCGAACAGATGCATGATGTGGTGGCCATGGCCATGGCCCATGTCCATCCCGACCGGCCCGTGCATCTGCTGGGCATCGGCGGCATCGTCGATATTTTCCAGGGGGTGGCGTTGGGCATCGACACGTTCGACTGTGTCAGCCCCACGCGAATCGCCCGCCATGGCTGGGCCCTGGCGCCCGGCGTGAAAGGGGAGCGGTTGAACATGCGCAATGCCCGCTTCAAGGATGATGACGGCCCCATCGACGCTGAATGCGGCTGCTTTGCTTGCCGCACGGCCAGTCGTGGCTATATCCACCATCTGTTGAAGGCGGAGGAGATGCTGGGCATGCAGCTGCTGACCATGCACAATGTCCACACCATGAACCGCCTGATGCGCGACATCCGCGCCGCCATCGTCACCGGCACCCTGGCCGAGGCGCGGCGCAAATGGGTGTGGCAGCCCGGCGACCAGGAAGGGACCGCGGCATGAGCGAGGCCGGCGACAATGCCGCGTCCACCACGAATGCCGGCCTGTCGGCCGTGGTGGACGAGCATCTGCGCTGGCTGACGCAATGGCACCGCGCCGCCCTGTTCGCGCGGGAGAGCGGACGGTCGGGGCCCGAGGCGGCGCCGGAGCCGCCCGGATTCGCCACCTGGGTCCGGCGGGTGAAGTCCGGCAGCATGGCGCACCAGCCAGCCTTTGACCGGCTGGTGCAGCTGCACGACCAATTGCACCGCATGGGCCGGCTGTTGCTGATGCGCGCGGCGGAGGGGGACCCGCCGAATTACCGGTCCTATGATGCCGTGCTGGAGCGATTCGACGAATTCATCCAGCAATGCCGCCGCATCGAGAAGGCGCTGTCGGTGGCCGGCAGCGGCATTGATCCGCTGACGGGCCTGCGCAATCGCACGGGCCTGAGCGAGGAGGTCGCGCGCGAACTGGCGCGCTTCGCCCGGACGGGCCAGCCCTTCTGTGTCGCCCTGTGCGATCTGGACAAGTTCAAGTCGGTCAATGACACCTATGGGCACGAAGCGGGCGACCGCGTGCTGGTGGCCGCGGCCGGTTGCCTGAACAGCGGTATCCGCGCCATGGACGAGGCCTTCCGCATGGGGGGCGAGGAAATCCTGATCCTGTTGAAGGACACGGCCCTGCCCGAAGCGCTGGCCGTGCTGGAGCGGCTGCGCGCCGATCTGGCCGCCACGCCGGTACAGCTGGCCGATGGACAGGTGCTGCATGTCACGGCCAGCTTCGGCGCGGCGGAAGCGGTGACGGGGTTGAGCGTGGACCAGCTTGTCGACCGCGCGGATCAGGCGCTCTATACCGCCAAACATGGCGGGCGCAACCGGGTGGAGGCGTGGGCCCCACCGGCTGCGTGAAGAACAGGCGTTACTGTGCCTGGATGATGATCACCGGGAACAGGTTGGCCCGGATGCTCTTGTCCAGTTCGACATCCAGATCGGCCGCCAGATCGCGGACCAGCTGCGTCATGGTCTTTTCGCGTTCGGCCAGGGTCACATCCTCCGCCACCGTGGTGGCACGGGCGACGGCGGCCGAGACGCTGCCGGAGAATCCGCGTGACGTGCCGTCAATGACGATATCGACCTGGATCTTGCCTTCATATTTCTGCGACTGGTCCTTGGTGAACCAGCCCTTGATGCCCGTCGTCCGGTCCAGTTCCTGTTCCTTGACCGACGCATCCTTGATGATGATTCGGGCGCGGCCCTGGCTGCCGCCGGCCTTCAGGCGCTTGGTCGCCCACAGGCGCACGGCATCCGACGGGGTCAGGGCGATCAGATGATCGACATTCGGCGCCTTCATCGGCGGCACATAATCGGCCTGCACCTCAATGCTGGCGACATCCAGCACGATGGGTTCACCCACACTGATATCGGTGCCGGCCGGTTGCGCCTGCGCTGGCGTAACGATAGCCAGCGGGGCCGCCAGGGCGAGGGCAAGCGGAGCGGCCAGGGCAAGGGTCAGCAGCGAACGGCGCAACATGGGCGTGATCCTGATCTGTCATCGACGCGAATGGCTTCAGGATGCCGTCGCGCCATGGCGGTTTCATGGCGGGCATCCTGCCTCTGCGCCGGCTGCGGGGCAAGGCTGGAAAGGAACGGAATCAGGCCAGCGTATCGATGGCACTGCGTTCCAGTTCATCCTGGGTGCGGATGGTGGCCAGATTGGCTTGGAAAGCCCGCAGGGAGGCAACCTGATCCACGCTTTCCCGGGTGATGTCGACATTGGGGGCCGCGATCAGGCCCTGGTCGTTGGCGTCCGTGCTGTCCGGCTGATATTCGGGCAGATAGGCGGGCGTCGTCGGCTTCGACACCACGCGCGTTCCCTGTCCCTGCCCATTGGCGCCGGTCACACTGCTCTGGCCCGTGCTGACCGGCTGATAGGCCTGCTTCTGCCCTGGCTGCACGCTGCCATCGGCCGCCGGGATGGCCCCGGTGCTGCGTATATTGGCAACATTGTTCGCTGAACCGGCCAGCCGCTGGGTCTGGGCCAGGGCGCCGGACAGCGCAATGGAGGTGCTGCTGATCGACATGAAAGGCCGGCTCCTTCTCCGGGCACGCTGTCCATCTTCCATCAGCCGACAGCCCCGCGCAAGCGGCGGAAAGGATAGACTGCCCCTGATACCCGTGTCCCGGTGATCGCAACCGATCACCGGGCTTCAATCGCCAGCGCCGCCATCCGGCGGCTCGACTACGCCGCATGCGCGGTGCTGTGGCAGTCGCCGCCGTACCAATTCCCGATGAGTCCGGCTCACCGGAAATTGGTATAAAAGGCAACGGCCGGCCCCCATGATGGGAGCCGGCCGCAACCCGGACCGTGATGATTGATCGAACGGGCAGATGCCCGCCCTTATCAGAAAGCGTAGGTCAGCGAGGCAACGAAGCGATCGTCGGCCAGGGTGTCGCCCTTCACGCTCGTATCCACATACTTCACATCCAGCGTGAACGGCTCCAGCTTCACAGCCACGCCAGCCGTGTAATCCTTGTAGTTGGAACCGTTCTCCAGATCCTGATAGCCGATATTGCCATAGATGGAGACCGTTTCCGTCACAGCGACCGAAGCGCCGCCGTTGAAGTACCAGGCATCGCCGCCGGCGGCGCCGTAGAACTCCGGCGAATAGTAGATCTTGCCCGTCAGGGTGACCTTGTCGATGGCATAGGCCAGATCCAGGCCGCCTTCGAAATAGTTGAAGTCGGCGGCACCGTCCGAACCCGGATAGGTGTAGTAATAGCCACCGACGGTGTAGGTCAGGTTTTCGACCGAGTTGGTGAAGCCAACGGCCAGATCGACCTCGACATCAGCGTCGGAACCCAGATCGACATTCGAGCCCCAGACGGAGGCGAAGAAGCCGCTTTCGTGGCTGGCGGTCAGGCCGGCCTGGAACGCCGGGTCTTCCTGGGTCTGGCTGTAGCCGCGGAAGACATAGTCGCTGGTGATGGCGGCCGTACCGGAGAAGGTGAAGGGCGCGTCAGCGGCCTGCGCAACGGCGGTGGCGCCCAGCATGGTGGCGACAATCGCGGTGGAGGCGAGCAACCGGGAGAAACGCATGAACCACTCCTTATGAGGCATTTATGGTTAAGGTCCGCACCACGTTCAGCAATATTGATGCCAGAAACGCGACAGGCCCTTCCAAGGACCGATTATGGGGATTTTCAACCGCAACGCCTAGAAGCCGCGCATGCTGCTTTGCAACAATCCCCCCGACTGTTGCAAAATAAATACGCAGTGACCTGAAAACTGCTTAATTTTCCATCATCTGGCCACAGAAAAGCCACAAGCCGCCCTTTTCAGGGCGGCTTGCATCTCGATCCGATGGATGACGGTTCGATAGAAGCTTAGATGTAATAGGCCTTCAGCGGGGCGAACCCGTTGAAATTGACCGCCGAATAGGTGGTCGTGTAGGCGCCCGTGGCCATGATCGTCACCTTGTCGCCGATCTTCAGCGAGGTCGGCAGATGATATTCCGCCTTTTCATACAGCACGTCGGCGCTGTCGCAGGTCGGGCCGGCCAGGATCACCGGTTCGGCCGGGCCTTCCCGCTCGGTCTGGATCGGATACTGGATGGCCTCGTCCATGGTCTCGGCCAGACCGCCGAACTTGCCGATATCCAGATAGACCCAGCGCTTGTCATCATTGGCCGACTTGCGGGAGATCAGCACGACTTCCGACTGGATGATGCCGGCATTGCCGACCATGCCGCGACCCGGCTCGATGATGGTCTCCGGCAGGCGATTGCCGAAATGACGGCGCAGGCTGTCATTGATGGCCTCGCCATAGGCCTGGCTGGTGGGCACGTCCTTCAGGTAGCGGGTGGGGAAGCCGCCGCCCATATTGACCATGCTCAGCATCACGCCCTTTTCCTCGCAATGGCGGAAAATCTCCGCTGCGGTGGACAGGGCGATGTCCCACTGGCGCAGGTCGCGCTGCTGGCTGCCGACATGGAACGAAACGCCATAGGGCACGACATTCATGGATGCCGCCTGGACCAGCAGGTCGCGGGCCATGGAAGGCTCGCAGCCGAACTTTCGCGACAGCGGCCAGTCGGCACCCTCGCCCGAGGTCAGGATGCGGCAGAAGACGCGCGCACCGGGGGCGCACTCGGCGATCTTCTCCAGTTCCTCGATGCTGTCGAAGGCGAACAGGTCCACGCCCAGCTTGTGCGCCGTGCGGATGTCGGCGGCCTTCTTGATGGTGTTGCCGAAGGAGATGCGGTCGGGAGAGGCTCCGGCTTCCAGGCAATATTCGATCTCCGGCACCGAGGCCGTGTCGAAGCAGGAGCCGTTGGACGCCAGCAGGCGCAGAATCTCCGGCGCCGGGTTGGCCTTCACGGCATAGAAGATGCGGCTGTCGGGCATGGCGGTCGCCAGCTTGCCGTAATTATCGGCAACGACGTCCAGATCTACGACCAGACACGGGGTAGCGGGGGTCTGTTCAGCGAAGAATCGGGTGATCTTCTCGGTCATCGATGACTCCGAGGCGGCATGAAAGCGGGTGATGCAACAGGGTGAATGGCTCTCTGCCGGACCCATAGGGTCCGGTTCCGCCCAAGCGTGCCGCCTAACGCGGCCGGCCCAGGCGGGTCAGATACTGGTCATGACGCCAGGAGCAACCGCCACCCCATGGCAGGGGGCGCGGCCAATCGAATGAAAAGACACGAAGGGCGCGGCCGGCCCTCCGACAACAACAACATCCATCGTAGCCTCCAATTCGCCGCCTTGTTTAAGGGACGGACGAGGATACGCTTTACGTCGTTGCATAACCCCACCGGGTTGACGGCTCCGCCCAGTCTTGAAAATGACCATCGGGCGGGTGTGGGGGCCATAGGCACGTGCGCTGCGATTGGCGCTATATAGGGCCGAAGCCCCGAGGGAGAAAGCGGTTTTTTGTTTCCGGATCGTGAAATTCCGCATAGGCGGCGCGCATGCGGCACAAATCAAAATTTTGCCACTTTCCCGCACGACTTTGGCCATGCGGACTTTCCATCTTCGTCCCTGGGAACATCGAGACGTATGAGACACCCCGTCTCGGCAGATCTCCCAGGCCCCACCGGAGAGGTTTGCCCGTTCCGATCGGTCCTGCCCCGGACCGATGAATTACGGCCACCGCAACAGCCCCCGCGGTGGCCGTTTCTTTGTCGGCGCGACATAGGGCGCCTTTCACTGCATTTTATCACCCCTTTTGCCGTCGGTTCTGGCATCGTGCCCGCCCATGCGTCCGCCAGCCATCGGAGCCGACCAACGTGACCAACGGCCTGTCCCCGCATGCCCCGCAGGGCCTTGTCGCCCGCCGCCTGACCTGTCTGCGCGGCGAAAGGGTGGTATTCGCCGATCTGGAATTCATGCTGCCGCCGGGCGGCGCCCTTGTCCTGGTCGGACCGAACGGGTCGGGGAAGTCCAGCCTGCTGCGCCTGCTGGCCGGCCTGTCACGGCCCTTTTCGGGTCAACTGCTCTGGGACGGGGCCGACATCGCCGATGACCCCGACGCGCACCGCTCCCGGCTGCGCTATGCCGGACATCTGGACGCGGTCAAGCCGACCCTGACGGCCTTGGAAAATCTGGCGGTCTGGGCGGGCATGGACGGGCTGCCGGATAGCGATGGCCGGTCGGAACGGGCGCTGGGCGCCGTCGCCATGTCGCATGTGGCCGACATGCCGGGCCGCTACCTTTCCGCCGGCCAGAAGAAGCGCATCAACCTGGCCCGCCTGGCCCTGGTCCCGGCCAGCGTGGCCCCGCTCTGGCTGCTGGATGAACCGGCGACGGCGCTGGACCGTGATTCGCTGTCGCGGCTGGAGGGCTTGATCGCGGCGCACCGGGCCACGGGCGGGATGGTCGTGCTGTCCACCCACAGCGATATGGACCTGCCGGGTGCCGTCACCCTGAACCTGGGCGCGTTCGGTGCCACCGACGACGACGAGACGGAGGAAGAAGCCGCCATGGCGGCGGGGGCCGGGGAATGAGCGGTTTCCTGCGGCTGCTGCGCCGCGACCTGCGCCTGGCATTGCGCCAGGGGTCGGACGCCGCCATGGTCGTGCTGTTCTTCGTGCTCTGCGTCATCATGTTCCCGTTCGGCATCGGGCCGGAACCGGGCGTGCTGGCCCGGATCGCCCCCGGCGTCATCCTGGTCGCGGCCCTGCTGGCCTCGCTGCTGTCGCTGGACCGGCTGTTCCAGTCGGATCTGGAAGACGGGTCACTGGAACTGCTGTCCCTGTCCGCATTGCCACTGGAAGCCGTGGCGGCAGCCAAGATTCTGGCCCATTGGGTGGTGACGGGCCTGCCGCTGATCCTGGCCGCCCCGCTGCTGGCCCTGTTCCTGAACCTGCCGGCCGACGGCTTCCCCATCCTGCTGGGCACATTGCTGCTGGTTACCCCGCTGTTGAGCCTGATCGGCGGCATCGGTGCCGCCCTGACCCTGGGCGCGCGGCGCGGTGGCGTCCTGCTGCCCTTGCTGGTGCTGCCGCTCTATATCCCCGCCCTGATCTTCGCCGCCGCGGCCATTGATGCCACGCTGACGGGTCAGGCAGCCCGGCCGCATCTGCTGCTGCTGTCGGGCCTGCTGGCCGCGGCCCTGCCCCTGTCGCCCTGGGCCGCCTCGGCCGCGCTGCGTGCCGCCCTGGATTGAAGCCGCCTGCTGCATCTGGGCGGTTGAATATCCTTTTGGCATACATCGTTGGCGATTCCTTCCTTGCCCTTCCGGGTGGTGTTTGCCTAAAATCCAATCTGCCGGCGACAGTGTCGGCACCGCGGACGAAGGCGCCGCCAAAAGGCCGGCCATGACGGGTTTCCCGTCGGCAAACCGGGCCCATCGGCACTGACGGGAGGCTACTTGCTGAAATTTCTCCGCCGCAGCCATCAGGTCATCATTGTCGATGATGACAATGTCCGGTCCATGACGCTGGCGACGAGCCAGCGGCCGCTGCTGCTTGGCGCGGCACTGGCCGGCATGGCGCTGGCCAGCCTGGGCTGGATCATCACGGCGGCGGCCCTGTCCAACAGCCGTAGCAGCATCTTCCAGGTCGACCAGGGGGCCCAGGCCCTGGCACAGCAGCTGACCGAAAGCCGGGAGCAACTGTCCCGTGTCGCCGCCGACCTGGACAATGCCCGCGGCGCGCTCGATTCGGCCCTGGCGGAAGAGACGGAATCGCGCGCCCGGATCAAGGCCGCCCTGGACGCCCTGGTCCAGGCGGAAAAGGACCCCAGCCGCACCCCGCGTCAGGTATTGGCCGCGGTGCGCAACGAACTGGCCCCCCTGCGCATCGGCGCAGATGAGGCCGGAAGCCATCTGCGCGCCGCCCAGGAATCGCTGCAGATGGTCACCGATGTCAGCCAGGACGTGGCCACCCGCCGTGCCCAGGCCGCGATCTCGGCCCTGACGCTGGCCATCGACGGGGCGACCACCAGCCCGGACCAGCCCCCGGCCCTGGCCCTGGCGGGCGAGGGTCTGGCCCACGCCCTGTCGGAGGCGCAGGCCCAGTCGCTGCGCTGGCAGGGGGAGGCGGAAACCGCGCGGGCAGAACGCGACCAGATGGCCGCCGAGCTGGCCGGCAACGAACAGAAGATGAGCAACGTCGCCACGGCGCAGGTCGCCCTGCTGACCCGCCTGTCGGAGCATGCCGACCTGCGGATCGGCGCCATCGAAGGTGAATTGCGCGATACCGGCATCAATCTGGAAAAGGTGCTGGGGGCGGTGGATACCCTGCCGCGCGGTGTCGGCGGTCCCCTGATCGGGCTGCCGGAATTGCCTGTAGCCGGCCTGCCACCGGAAGCGCGCGTGGCGCTGACCCAACTGGAGTCGCGGCTGGAGCGTCAGGCCAAGCTGCGGGCGCTGAAGAACTATCTGCCGCTTTCGCCGCCGGTCGACAATTTCTATGTCTCCTCCGGATTCGGCAGCCGGCTGGACCCGTTCAACAATCAGTGGGCGGGGCATACCGGCCTGGATCTGGTGACGCGGGAAGGCTCGCCCGTCGCCCTGCCCGCCAGCGGCCGGGTGGTCGCCGTCACCTATGACGAGGGGTATGGCCACATGGTCGAGATCGACCATGGCTTTGGCGTCCATACCCGCTACGCACACCTGAAGAAGGTGCTGGTGAAGAAGGGCGACATGCTGGAGCCCGGCCGCAATGTCGGCCTGGTGGGTGACAGCGGCCGCGCGTCGGGCGTGCATCTGCACTACGAAGTGATGCTGGAAGGACGGCCCGTGGACCCGCTGCGCTTCATGGAACGCGGCCGCCGGGTGTGCGAGGGCTGAAACCCCGTTTATCGTTGGGATAAAAGGAAAAGCGGCGGGCCATCGGACCCGCCGCTTTGCATTTTGATCTCCCGTCAGCCCGGGTCCTGCCGGTTCAGCGCGGCGGGCCTTCCGGCGGGGCATCGCCGCCGGGCCCCGGCGGCGGTCCGTCGGACGGGATGTTCATGGGGCCGCGATCGGGGTCCATGGGGATACCGCCGGGACCACCCGGCCCCATCCCGTGCCGTTCCCCCATCAGGCGCGGCGGCGGCATCTCCGCCAGACGCTTGCGCCCCTCCGGCGACAGCTTGCCCAGCGCTTCGATCACCGATTCCATCTGGCTGCGTTCGAAGGCGTCGCGATCAGCCGCCGCCTTCTCCATCTCCGCCCGCAGGGCGGCAGGGTCGAACGGATCGGCCTTCACCAGATCGCGCAGGCGATCAATCCGATCCCGTAATGATTTGCCCATCTCGCGCAGCTTATCCACATCGCTGCCGAAATGTTCCTTCAGGATGGCCGCATCTGCGGGCGGAAGATCATCAATCATGCGACGCATGGCGAAGAAGGCCCCCCCGCCACCGCCGGGACCAAAGCCCTCCGGTCCGGCCATGGGCCGTTCATGGGGTGGTTTGGGCGACAACCAGCGCGGCACGATGGTTCCCGCCAGGAACAGGTTCAGGCCGACCGACGCCAGAAGCGCGGTCTTGATCACACGGTCGCGGTTCATTGGAACAGGCTCTCGATCGGCGACGGGGTCAGCAGGGCGCTGGGCAGATCAGCCACGCCGGCCGTCGCGGTAACGTCGGCGCCTGCTTCCGAATAATGGGCGGCCGTGTTGGCCGGGGTGATGGTGCCGACAAGCACGCCGGCCGCGGTACAGGCCGCAAGCCCCGCCGCCCGCGGCCAGAACGCTGCCAGCGGCGCCAGCCACCCACCTGGTCGTAGCGAAAAAGGGGCGCGCCGGCGCACCAGGCCCGGGACCGGCAGATCGGCCAGCGCGCCGGCAACGACGCGGGCGACCCGCGCCTCGCTGACAGCGGGAGCGTCCGCCCTGTCCAGCATCGCGTCCAGAATGGCGGCACGTTGCTGTTCCGCCCTGGCTTCCAACGACATTTCCAGCAGTTTCCCGGCCGGCGCGCGCAGCGCGTCGGGCCAGCGGCGCGGTTCGGCGCCGTATTGCTCCAGCAGCGTCAGGAAGGCGGCCATCCCCATGGCCTCCATCCCCGCTGTCCGCTCATCAGACTGTTTCATTCCTCATCCTCCCCCACGCCCGTAATCCCCAGGGCGGTCAGCCGGCCGCGCAGGGCGCGGCGGGCACGGGCCAGCAGTGATTCCACGGCCGGTACTGACAGTTCCATGACCCGCCCGGCCTCGGCGGCACTCATTTCCTCGTAATAGCACAGGGCCACGGCTGCCCTTTGCCGTTCCGGCAGCTCGGCCAGAGCCGCCTTCATGGTTTCGGACAATTGCCGCCGGGCGATCAGCGTACCGGCGGCAGGCGCCGGATCGGCCACGTCCGGCGCATCGTCCAGCGCCTCGAACCCCTGGCGGCGGCGGCGGTCGATACAGAGATTGACCACCACCCGGTGCAGCCAGGTTGAAAACCGGGCCGATCCGCCTGCCTGCCATTGGCCGGCCTTGGTCCAGACCTTGACCCAGGCCTCCTGCACGACTTCATCGGCTTCCGCCGCACCACCCAGGATACGCTGGGCAACGGACAGGGCACGGGCGCTGTGCCGCATGGCCAGCACCGTGAAGGCTCCACGATCGCCATCGGCAATGCGCGCCAGCAGCGTGTCGTCGTCCAATACCTGTTCCGCAGCCGGCATCCGGGTCACGGTCACCTGCTTTTCATCCTGTCGATCCCGTCCGGCGGCACTGGATTGCCGGGCGTCACGCCCCGGCAGGTCCAGCGGTGACGGGAGCCGCTTCGTCGCCAGCATGCCCCTTCCACGCGAAAAGGCCTATGGGACTGTCGCCCGGTTTCCGCCCGAATTTGCAGGGCATGGAAAAAATATTTGCGACGGCGAACAGGATTCACTTGCCTGTTGCGTATAAGCCATATCGCCACCGAATGCCGCATCCCACCCCAATGGCTTCGGTGCAGGGTCCCGGCAACGGACGCCCCATCCGGCCCAGGTCCCGGCGATGCAAGGGTCGCCACCTCCGGCCCACCGGCCCCCGCCACCCCGCCCCTTCAGGCGGCGGCCGGGACCGGAGGTGGTCCCTATTGTTCCTCTCTCCAGAGTCGCCTTGCCCCCGCCGCTCCTGTCCGGACGGCGGGGGTTTTGTTTTCTGGCGCGACCAAGGATCAGGCGCGGGCCGGCAGCAGATGGCTGAGCAGGAACAGCACCGCACCGGCCGCCACCACGGCCGGCCCCGTGGGCAGGTCGGCCATCATGGAGGCGGCCAGCCCTGCCGCCACGGCCCCGACCCCGCACAAGGCCGCCAGACCGGCCATCCCCTCCGGCGTGCGCACAAAACGCCTGGCCGTGGCCGCCGGGATGATCAACAGGGACGTGACCAACAGGATGCCCACGACCTTCATGGCCAGCGCGATGGTGGCCGCGATCAGCATCGTGAAGCCCAGGCGCACCCAGCGAACGGGCACACCTTCCACACGCGCCAGATCCTCGTCCACCGTCAGGGCCAGCAAGGGCCGCCATATCCAGGCCAGCAGCGCCAGCACCACAGCGCCCCCGCCCCAGATGGCGTAGAGCGCGCCCGTGTCCACCGCCAGGATGTCGCCGAACAGATACGAAAGCAGGTCGACGCGGACAGAGCCCAGCACCGCGACGGCCACCAGTCCCAGACTGAGGGTGGAATGGGAGATGATGCCCAGCAGCGTGTCGCTGGCCAGTCGCCTTTG
This sequence comes from Niveispirillum sp. FG148, assembly GCF_057809655.1. Taxonomy (NCBI): domain Bacteria; kingdom Pseudomonadati; phylum Pseudomonadota; class Alphaproteobacteria; order Rhodospirillales; family Azospirillaceae; genus Niveispirillum; species Niveispirillum sp. FG148. Next base: position 23,649 of record NZ_JBMDKJ010000006.1, on the reverse strand, counting down.
TTCCTGCAACAAGGTCAGGGCGACAGCGATGGCCAGACAGACGATGATGATGCCGGCACTGGCGCCGATCCCGGCCAGGAAGCCCAGCGCTACGCCCAGCAGGGCCGAATGGGACAGCGTGTCACCGAAATAGGCCATGCGCCGCCAGACCACGACACAGCCCAACGGCCCCGCCACCAGGGCCAGACCGATGCCGGCGGCCAGCGCCCGGATCAGGAAATCATCCATGGCGTCCCCCAGGCAGTGATTTTGATGCAGATGGAATCCGCCGCAGGCAGAGCACGGCCAGCAAGGTCAGCCCCATGCCGATCACCATATTGCTGACAGGGGTCGCCGCGGCGGCCGTGAAGGCCAGGTCCAGCGTGGTGTGCAGGATGATGACGGGCCACAATGATCCATGCGAGCGGACCCAGATCCAGCCGGTCAGCACCGATCCAACCAGGATGCTGAAGGCCCAGCCGGCGATTCCGGCCGCATCCATGGCCGCCAGCGTAGGCCGGAAGCAGAACAAGGGCAGATGCCAGACTGCCCAGATCACGGCCACGACGGTCACCGCCCCGCGAAAGCCCAGACGGGGCAGCAAGGCTGGCAGCAGAAATCCGCGCCATCCCGCCTCCTCCCCGACACCGACGAAGAGCAGCAGGCCCAGCGGGAACAGCCACGGCGTCGCAAAGGGCCATTCCGGCCAGCGGACCATGCCCACCACGTCCGGCGCCGGTCCACCGAGCGGCCCTGCCGCCAGTTGAGCCACGCCCAGCGCCAGCAGCGGCCCCAGCAGCACGGCCGCCAGCAGCGGCAGTGACACCCGCCAGCGTATCAGTCCCTGCGCCCATTCCCGCAGGGCCGCACGCCCCCGGCGGGCCGAAACGAACAGCGCCGCCAGACACGGCCCCATGCTGCCCGCCCAGTGCCAGACCAGAGCGCGCGCGCCGCCATCCGGCGCGGGCTCCAGCACCAGCGGCAGCCAGAGCACCCAGGACAGGCCATAGGCCAGCAGGACGAATCCGGCCAGGGTGGCCAGGGGAACCATCAGCCGGCACCATGATCGTGATGGCCTCCGCCATGGTCGTGATGGCCATGCTGATGATGGTCATGGCCGCAATCATGGTGACGGCTGTGCGGCGTGTGCTCCTGCCCCGGGGCCACCACACAACCATCGTCGGCATGCGCATGATCGTGACTGTGGTGGTAGATGGCCAGCGCTTCCGCGTGGCGGCCGAACAGGGCGACATATTCAGGGTGGCGCGACACGTCGTCCGGCTTGCCCTGGCAGCAGACATGCCGGTTCAGGCAGATCACCGTATCGGTGCGCGCCATGACCAGATGCAGGTCGTGGCTGACCAGCAGCACGCCGCAACCACGCCGGTTGCGGATATCCCCGATCAGTTCGAACAGGGCGATCTGCCCATGCACATCCACCGCCTGCACCGGTTCATCCAGGACCAGCAGGTCCGGGCGGCGCAGCAGCGCACGCGCCAGCAGCACACGTTGCAGTTCGCCCCCCGACAGGGTCTGGATGGCCCGGTCGATGGCATGGGCAGCCCCAACCTCCGTCAGGGCCGCCAGCATCTCCGCCCGGTCGATCTTCGACCAGAGCGACAGAAAGCGGTCGACCCGCAGGGGCAGCGCCGGGTCCACGGCCAGACGCTGCGGCATATAGCCGATGCGCAGGTCCGGACGTCGTTCGATGCGGCCGGCATCAGGCTGGATCAGCCCCAGGCACAGCTTGACCAGACTGGTCTTGCCCGCCCCGTTGGGCCCGATCAGGGTGACGATCTCCCCCGCCCCCACCGTCAGGCCGACATTGTCCAGCACGGTGCGGTCGCCGCGCGACAGGCTTAACCCCTCGGCTTTCAGCAGGACGGCGGACAATGGCAGGGCTCCCATAATAGCACTGGCGGTCTGGCCTGCGCCTGCCGCAGGGTTTACGCCATGCTGCCCGCCTTGACAAATGTTACATTATAACACATCTGCAGGGCTCTCATCGCGTCAAGGCTCCTCCCCATGTTCCGCCGCCTCCTGATCCTGGCCCTGTTGGTTCTCGGCCTGCCCTTGCCGGCAGCCGCCACCGCACCGCCGCAAGTGGTCGTGTCGGTGAAGCCGCTGCATTCGCTGGCCGCCGGGGTCATGCGGGGGGTGGGAGAACCCTATCTGCTGGTGCGGGGGGCGGCCAGTCCGCACGCCTTTGCCCTGCGACCGTCGGATGCCAAGGCGTTGGCGGGTGCGCAGCTGGTAGTGTGGACCGGTCCGGCGCTGGAGACCTTCCTGGAAAAGCCGCTGACCACCCTGGCCACGGCAGCAGAGGTGATGACGGTGATGCGCCTGCCGGGCCTGCCCCTGCTGCCGACGCGCGCGGGCGGGGCCTGGGATGATTGGCATGATCACGGTCAGGCCATTGGCGGCGATCTGTCGGTTGATGGGCATGTCTGGCTGGACCCGCGCAACGCCATGCGCATTACCGACGCGTTGGCCGAAACCTTGTCGCGCCTGGACCCGGCCCATGCCGCCACCTACCATGCCAATGCCGCGGCCCAGCACGACATGCTGACCCGGCTGGACACGGAGATGATGGTGGCGCTGGAGCCGCTGCGCACACGCCCCTTCGTCACCTTCCATGACGCCTATCATTATCTGGAGGACCGGTACGGGCTGCATGCGGCCGGGACCATCACCGTCACCCCGGACCAGCCACCGGGGGCCGCCCGCCTGACGGAACTGCGCCGCCGCGTGAAGGAGGTGGGAGCCACCTGCATCTTCGCCGAACCGCAGTTCGAGCCGGCGCTGGTCCACACCCTGGCCGAGGGTACGGGGGCGCGTACGGGCGTGCTGGACCCGGAAGGAGCCAACATCCCGGACGGGCCTGATCTGTACCCTGCTTTGATGCGCTTCAACCTGCGCTCACTGGTGGATTGCCTTTCCGGGGGCTGATCCGGGGCGCAACCCGTGCTATCGCTGCTGACCATTGTGCAATAGCGGCCGGGAGTGGGCGATGCGTATCGGGATCGTGGGCGGCGGTGGCCGCATGGGGCAGATGCTGATCCGCGAGGTGCTGGCGACAGAGGGGGCGACCCTGGCCGGCGCCACTGAACGGCCGGGTGCCGCCACCATCGGCCGCGACCTGGGCACCCTGGTGGGCGCCGACCCGCTGGGCATCGCCATCACCGATGATGCCGCCGCCCTGTTCGCCGCCAGCGATGCCGTCATCGATTTCACCGCCCCCGCCGCGACGCTGGCCCATGCCGAGCTGGCCGCCGCCCATGGCACGGCCCTGATCGTAGGCACAACGGGCCTGTCCGCCGACGACCATGCAAGGCTGGCCGAAGCCGCCGCCAAGGCCCCCCTGGTCGTGTCCGCCAATTTCAGCCTGGGCGTCACCCTGCTGGCCGGGCTGGTGCGCAAGGTGGCGGCCACGCTGGGCCCCGACTGGGATATCGAAATCCTGGAAATGCACCACAAGCACAAGGTCGACGCGCCCAGCGGCACCGCCTTGGCATTGGGTCGCGCCGCCGCCGACGGGCGCGGCGTCATTCTGGCCGAGGTGAAGGATGCCGTGCGCGACGGCCACACGGGCGCGCGCACCCGCGGCGATATCGGTTTCGCCACCCTGCGCGGCGGCGATGTGGTGGGCGACCATACCGTCATCTTCGCGACGGAGGCCGAACGGCTGGAACTGTCGCACAAGGCCGGCAGCCGGGCCATCTTCGCCCGCGGCGCCGTCCGCGCCGCCCTGTGGGCCGGCGGCAAGGCGCCGGGGCTCTATTCCATGGATGACGTGCTGGGGCTGTGACCGGGGCCGGGGCCCGGGGTAAACAACCCCGGGCCCCAAAAACGAAACGGGGCGCCGTCGCCGGCACCCCGTTTGTCATTCCGTCAAGGGGAAGGCGCCGATCAGGCGGCCTTCAGCTTGGACAGCTTTTCCACCGTGGCGTTCACGCGGGCCGTGATCGGCTCGGCGGCCTGGTTGGCGACCTTGATGCCGGTTTCGGAGACCTTGGTAGCCTCCGCAACCAGGGCGTCGAAGGAGGTCTTGGCGAATTCGGTCTGCAGATCGACCAGTTCCTTCACCGACTTGACGGCCATCAGGGCCTTGGCGGTGGAGACGGACTGTTCGTACTGGGCCTGGGTGAAGGCAACCAGTTCCTTCGACAGGGCTTCAAAGCCCTTGGTCAGGATCGTGGAGGAAGCCACGAAAGCCTCCACATTGTCCTTCTGGAAGCCGACGACATCTTCGAACGTGGCGAAAACCTGCTTGCTCATCTTTTCCACCTTTTCCTTGGTCTGGGCGATAGCCTGTTCAACATTCTTCGCCACGGGCACTTCCGGGGCGGACTTGGCCACCGCCGCAGCCGCAGGGGCCGGGGTGGCGGGAACAGCGGCCGGGGGGACCGCTGATTTCTTGGGCGCCGGGGCGGCGCGCTTGGCCGCGGGAACTTCCGCCGGCACCGGCGCCTCCGCCACGGGGGCGGGCGTCACGGCTTCGGCCACAGGTTCGGCCACCGGCACTTCAACGGCGGGCGTCTCGATCACCGGCTCTACCGGGGCCACAGCAACCGGAACGGGCACATCAGCCACAGGGGCCGGCACCTCCACCGGGATCGTCACGGCCGGGGCCGCGTCAACCGGCACTGCCGCTTCCGGTGCGGTTTCAATGGCCGCGGCTTCAATGGCCGGGGGAACGGATGCCGCCTTCTTCACGACAGCCTTGGTCGATGTCGGGCGCGTCACGGTCCCTTTCGGCGTGCGTGTTGCCATCTGCTATCTCCTTCGCGCTCTGTCGTTGCCGGTCCGCTAGGCGCAGCCCCGGCACCGGTCGCCGCTATTTCTGGACCCAATGGGTGACGGACCCTGCCGCCATCCCTTTCCACCGGGTCGTGCTGCAATGCAGCATTGGTGGATTTATATCGGTACGATGGACCAGAGTCAAGGCGCTTTTGTGCAGTGCAACACGAATATCACCTGTCCTTACGGATAGGGCGCGCAGCGTTCCACATGTCGTGTGGTCGCGGCGGGATTGCAGCCCTGGGGCTTTCAAAACACCCGGCCCGATGACAGGATGCCGGCCCTTTCCGCCCGCAACCGCCAGCGCCAGGACCACCATGACCTATTGTCTGGGAATCAAGATCAAGGACGGGCTGATCGCCCTTGCCGACGGCCGCATCACGGCCGGCACGCAGGTCACCGCCGCCCGCAAGGTGACGCTGATCAAGAACGGCAAGGAACAGTTCTTCGTCATGACGTCGGGTCTGCGCAGCGTGCGCGACAAGACGCTGGCCTATCTGCGACGGGAGATGGCGGCCAAGAAGGCCAAGCCCTTTGCCACCATGCTGGACGCGGCCAACGCCTTTGCCGCCTGTCTGCGTACCGTCGCGGCTGAGGACAAGGCAGCGCTGGAAGACTCGCACCTGAAGTTCAACCTGCACGCCATCATCGGCGGCCAATTGTCCAAGGATGAGGAACCGACCATGTTCCTGATCTATCCGGAGGGCAACTGGATCGAGGTGGACGAGCGCACGCCCTATCTGTCCATCGGCGCCACCACCTATGGCAAGCCCATCCTGGACCGCGCCCTGAAGCACGATACCAGCATGACCATGGCGCTGAAGCTGGCCTATCTGTCCTTCGACAGCACGCGCTACAGCTCCGCCGATGTGGGCTATCCGATCGACCTGCTGACCTATCACACGGCCGACCGCAAATGGCGGGAGGATCAGTTCGATTATGACCACCTGGTCGAACAGCGCCATTGGTGGAACAAGCACATCACCGATCTGGCCAACCGCCTGCCCAACGGGCCATGGATGGACACGCTGCTGCCGAAGTGATGAAACGGTGGGGAGATACCGCCCTGATCAGCGGGGCGGTATCTCCTTCTTTTTGGTCTCGCGCTTCTGTTCGGTCTGGGCCCGGTCCAGGGCGTTCAGATTCTCCAGCGCGACGCCAGCGGCCGGCGATCCAGCGGCCACACGGCGCACACTTTCCCAATCCTGCTTGGCATGGACCATGTCGCTTTTGGCGGCATAGAGATTGCCGCGCAGCAGCAGCGCTTCACTGTTCTGCGGCGACAGCTGCAGGGCCTGGACCACGTCGGACATGGATTTCGAATCCTGGGCCAGCACATGGTAGGCCTGCGCACGCAGCAGCCAGGCCTCCGTCAGCTTGGGCGCATGTTCGATCACCTTGTTCAGGTCGGCCACGGCATCCCAGTACCGCTCCGCGCCCGCCCGCAGGATGGCCCGATCCAGCAGCAGCTGCGGGTCCTTGGGCGTCAGGGCAAGGGCCTGCCCGATGGCAGCCTCTGCCTTGTCATTCTTGTGGATGTTGGACCAGGCCGTTGCCGCCCGGCTCCACAGGTTGGCGCGGGCGACCAGCGGTTCGCGCGTCAGTTCGGTGGCGGACGCTTCCAGCAGGGGGGCGGCCGTCTCCCAATCGCCCCGCAGCATCTGGGCCAGCGCCTGACAGAGGCGCGCATCGGCACCCCCGCCCTGGCGTTCCCACAGCTTGGCTTCGGCCAGGGCAAAATCAGGCAGGGCTTCCGCCCGTTCCACGCAATGGGTGCGGCTGGCGAAAATGGGTCCATCTTCGGCCTGCGCCAGCGGCGGCAGGACCAGAAGGGCGAGGGCTGTCAGGGCGACAGCGCATGCGGCATTGAGCGGCTGGTTCATGACGCGCTACAAATCCCCATCCGCTTCACGCTGGCAAGTGTCAAAAGTTTCATGATCGACCCGCCTTCCGCGCCCGCCGGGCGCCTGTTCATCTTCGGCCTGGGTTACACGGCCCTGCGCCTGGCCAGCCGTCTGCGCGGCGCGGGCTGGCGGGTGGCCGGCACGGTAAGGGGCGCCGACAAGGCGGCGGCTTTGCGGGCGCAGGGGATCGACGCTTTCACGTTCGACCGCGGCCAGCCTTTGCAGGACATCGCCGCAGCCCTGGACGGCACGGACTACCTGCTGTCGTCCGTGCCGCCGGATGCGGAAGGCGACCCGGTTCTGGACATGCACGGGACCGACATTGCGGCGCGGGCGCATCTGCTGCGCTGGGTCGGCTATCTGTCGACGACAGGCGTCTATGGCAACAGTGACGGCAGCTGGGTGGACGAGACATCGCCGCTGGCCACCACCGGCACCCGGGGGCTCCGCCGGGTCAGCGCGGAAGCGGGATGGCTGTCGCTGTGGCGCGACCGGGCCGTCCCCGTCCACATCTTCCGCCTGCCCGGCATCTATGGCCCCGGGCGCAGCGCCATCGACGCCCTGCGCGCGGGTACGGCCCGGCGCATCGACAAGCCGGGGCAGGTCTTCTGCCGCATTCATGCCGATGATATCGGCGGGGCGCTGCTGGCCTCCATGGCCCGACCGCATCCGGGCACGGCCTGCAATGTCGTGGATGACGAACCCGCGCCCGCGGCGGATGTGGTGGCCTACGCGGCCGGCCTGCTGGGCGTACCACCGCCGCCCCTGGAACCTTTCGATGCCGCGACCCTGTCGCCCATGGCTGCCAGCTTCTATGCCGACAGCCGGCGGGTGCGGAACGACAGGTTGAAACAGGATCTTGGCTACAGCCTGCGCTATCCGAGCTATCGCGAGGGGCTGGCAGCGCAGCTGGCGGCGGAGACAAATGGTATCGATCCTGTAACCGCCCGGTAAATCCCCGCGCCGGATTCCGGGGCGCTTGCTAGACTGGCGGGATGAGCGACACCATCCCTACCCCGCCCCCCGCCGCCGTGCCCGATGAGGACGCCGTTCTGTCTGCCGATCTCAGCCGGCATCGCTGGCTGGCCGGTTCGTGCCTGGCGCTGGCAGCCGGCGGCTGGGCGTTGAGCCACGCCCCTTTCCTGCCCGCCAGCATCGCCCCGGCCCTGCGCGCCGTGGCAGAGGCCGGCATGGTGGGGGGCCTGGCCGACTGGTTCGCGGTCACGGCCCTGTTCCGCCGGCCGCTGGGCCTGCCCATCCCGCACACGGCCCTGGTGCCGCGCAACCGCGACCGCATCGCCGACGGCATCGCCGCCTATATCGACCGGGAATTCCTGGAACCTTCCATGCTGGTGGAACAGGTGCGGCGCATGGACCCGGCGGCCCGCATTGCCGGCCTGCTGGCCGATCCCGCTGACCGGGACAAGCTGGTGGATCTGGTGGCAGGCATGCTGCCCGGCCTGCTGAACCGGCAGGGCGACACGCCCCTGGCCGACGCGCTGGGCCGGGCGCTGGCGGCGGGCCTGGCCCAGGCCGACCTGCGCCCCGCCCTGGCGGGTGCGCTGCGCCATTTCGTGGACAGCAGCGCGCTGCAACCGCTGTTGCAGGAGGTGGCGGACCGGCTGATCCATTTCGTCCATAACCAGCGCGGCCGGGTGGAAGCGGCCGTGGCGGGGAAATCGCGCTGGTGGATGCCGTCTTCCATCGACAAATCCATGGCCGACACCATCAACGAAGCCATCCTGGGCCATCTGTTCGACCTGCGCAGCGCCTATGCGCCGGCCGGCAAGGAGCTGCGCGACTGGCTGCGCGCCCTGCCCGACGAAATCGCGGAAGGCAGCGAGCTGGCCCAGCGGCTGCTGGAGGCATTGCGTCAGTTCGTCGGGCCGAGGGCGGCCGGGCCCTTGCTGCATGATCTTCTGGCCGGGCTGCGCGATGCCGCGCTGGCCGACCTGGACCGGCCCGATGGCCATATTCGCAGCGCCCTGCACGGCATCGCCGAATCGCTGGCAGAGGCCATGCAGGAGCCGCCCGTCCGCGACCGGCTGAACCAGGCCGTGGAACAGGCCTTCACAGCCGCCTTGCCCCGCTGGCGTCAGGCCATCCGTGAATTCGTGGCCAGCACCCTGAAGAAACAGGATGTGGATGCCTTCACCCAGCGCCTGGAACTGCGGGTCGGGCGCGACCTGCAGTTCATCCGCATCAACGGCACGCTGCTGGGCGCCGCCATCGGCGGGGTGCTTTACGCGCTGAACAGCGGGCTGGCCACCCTGCTCCAATAGGGTCCGGTCGTGCGGGCGGCGCCCTTGCCGGCAGGTTGGCAATCTGCTGACAAGGGGCTGGTTTGGTGGGGACGAAAACAGCGGCGCAAAGGCCCGCCGCCCCGGTTATGGCGCCGCGAAGACCGACAGGGTGACGCGGGCACCGACAATCAGCTTGTCCTGCACGCCCGGCAAGGCATCGGCCATCGGGGCGGCGGCTTCCATCATCATCGGCTTGGCGCGGGCGCCGGTGACCGTGATGTCACGAATGCCCTGTTCGGTGAAGTCGATGCGGCCGACACGATAGGTGCGGCCGGGGAAAGCCGCGTTCAGCCGCTTCAGTTCAGCATTCACCTGGGCATAGAGCTTGTCGCGCAGGGCGGCACGGGTCGCCTCCGTCTCCGCCAGGGTCGGGTCGAAGGCGATGTCGCCCACCCGCACCTGCAGTCCCGGCCGGCTGGCCTTCTTGGCGCGGTCGTTCAGGGAGGCCAGCTGGCTTTCCGGCAGGCGGGTCTGGAGCTGTGCCTGCCAGCGTTCCAGCCCGGCGCTGTCGCTTTGCGGAACCATGGCAATGATGCGCCATTCGGCCTTGTCGGCGATGCCGGCCACGGCCTTCAGCGTGTCGCCGCGCACGGTGCCACCATTGCCATTGCCGGCGATATCCACCACCAGGGTGACCAGGGCCGTCTCCGTCTTCACCCAATCTTCCACCGACAGCGACAGCGACACGCTGTCCGTCACGGGCGGCGGGGCGACCTGGGCCGACACCGACGGGGTGGCGGCGGCCAGGAAGGGGATAAGACAGGCAATGGCCAACGACCGGCGCATGGGATTTTCTCCATTCTTGTCAGGGGGTAGATATCCCCCCGTCTGCAATTTCATCCTACCCCGCGGGGTGCGGCCGAATTGCGACAAGAATGGGGTAAGGATCAGAAATCCAGGTCGGCGTAATGCTTGGGCGGCGGCAATCCTGGCTGATGGTCCGCCAGCAGGGGCCGGAAGCTGGGCCGGCTCTTCACGCGGGCATAGAAATCCTTGGCCTCCGGATGATCGTCCCAGGGCACGTCACCCAGATAATCCACGGCGGACAATTGCGCGGCGGCTGCGATGTCGGCCCAGCTGAACTGGTCACCGGCCAGCCAGGTACGCCGTTCGGCCAGCCAGCCGATATAATCCAGATGATAATGGATATTGGCCAGACCGGCGCGGATGGACTGGGCCTGCGGCGTGCCCTGCCCGGAAAAGCGCTTGAACAGCTTCTCGCCCACCAGCAGGTCCGTCACCTCGGCCTTGAACTTCACGTCGAACCAGGCGACGACGCGGCGGACCTCCGCCCGTTGCAGCACATCGCGGCCCAGCAGCGTATGGGCGGGATAGGCATCTTCCAGATATTCGCAGATGGCCACCTGATCGGCGATGACGGCGCCATCACCCTCCACCAGCACAGGCACCTCCCCGGCCGGGTTCAGCAGCATGAACTCTTCCCGCCGCTCCCAGGGCTTTTCGATCTCCAGCGCGAAGTCGAGCCGCTTTTCCGCCAGCGCCACCCGCACCTTGCGCGAAAAGGCCGAAAGGGGGTGGTGAAAGAGTGTCCGCATCAGTTTTCCGATCCCGCAGCCCAGGCCGCCGCCACGCCCCTGGCGGCCGGTCCCGGCCTGCAAAGCTGTGCCACAGGGGACCGGGGTCTGACAAGCGGGTCCGGCGGAAACAAATGACCGCAGAGGCTTGGGAACAACCGGTTTTCCGACGCTCCGCCCACGCCGGCGCGGTACCGGCACCCGCGCTGATAAAGCCCGCCACCGGAACGCGCATGGACAGTGACGGGCAAGGATGCGATAGAGCCTGTGATGGCCGGCAATGGCCCCTGTCGAGGGAAGAATGTGATGACGGATGCTGTGCGTGTACGCGCGGCCCAGCCGGGGGATCACCAGGCATGGCTGGGGCTCTGGACAGATTACTGCGCCTTCTACAAGGCAGAGGTGCCCGCCCGCGTGACCGCCACCCTCTGGGCCCGGGTCCTGGACCCGGCCTTTCCCGTCAATGGTCTGGTGGCCGAAGGGGCAGACGGCACGCTTCTGGGTCTGTGCCATTACGTTCTGCATCCCCACACCTGGTCGGCCGATCCCGTCTGCTATCTGGAAGACCTGTTCACGACGCAGACCGCGCGGGGCCGCGGGGTGGGTCGCAGCCTGATCCGGCATCTGGAGGAACTGGGCCGCACCGCCGGCTGGAACCGAGTCTTCTGGCATACGGAAGGCACGAATGCCACGGCCCGTATGCTGTATGACAAGGTCACGGGCGGTGCCGACGGTTTCGTCCGTTACACAATCCCGCTGAATAAACGGGACTGACCGCATTGGGTTACCGGCGCCTCCTGCTGCTGCTGTCATGTCTGGCCGCGCTGGCCGGATGGACGCTGCCGGCCGCATCGGAACCGGCGACACTGCATATGGGACTGGAGAGCATCGGGCTTTACGTCGATCCCCACCCCACCAGCAATCTGTCCACACGCAACCTGATGGCCCATATCTATGAAGGGCTGGTGGGGCGCCGTCCGAACCTGGACCTGGAGCCGGGGCTGGCCGTCACCTGGACCGCACAGGCCGATGGCAGCTGGCTGTTCGACCTGCGCCACGGCGTGCAGTTCCACCGGGGTGGACGGCTGGAGGCCAATGACGTTGTCTACAGCCTGTGCCGTATCCTGCGCATGCCGTCCTCTCCCCTGGCCGCCAGCGTCCGCCAGTTCTCGACCGTGGAGGCCATCGGCACGCATCGCCTGCGGATCCGGTCCCAGTTGGCGGCCATGGATGTGCCGCGTCAACTGGTCGGCATCTGGATCATGGATGCGCCGCCGGGCTGGACGGGACGGTTCAATGCAGCAGGCTGCGGTGATGACACAAGCCAGCAGCCCTTTACCGACCCTGGACAGGCCGACGGGACGGGGCCTTACCGCCTGACCCGCTTCCAGGCCGGGGAAAAGGCCCTGCTGACTCGGTTTTCCCGCTATTGGGGACCACCGGCACCGTGGAGCCAGGTCGAGATCCTGGAAATCCAGGATACGACCCGGCGCAGCCGTGCCCTGGCCTTCGGCACGGTAGATGTTATCGACATGGTGCCGGCGGAGAATGCCGCCTACTTGCGGGGGCGCGACGACATCGAACTGGTGGTCGGCCCCATTTCCCGCACGTTCCAGCTGCAGCTGAACCAGCGGCCGAACCCCGATGGCAGCGCCAATCCACTGGCCGGCGCAAGGGTGCGGCGGGCCCTGTCGCTGGCGATCGACCGCACGGCCATCATCGAGCGTACGCTGACCATCGGCGCCCTGCCGACCTCACAGCTGATGCCAGCCGGGATGGAGGGCTATCAGCCGGATCTGATCGATAATCCGTTCGATCCCGATCAGGCCCGGCGTCTCCTGCGCGCGGCCGGGTACGCCGATGGCTTCGACACAACCATCCTGGTGCAGGATTACGCGGCACGCTTCGCCCAGGCCATCGCCCGGTATCTGCAACAGGTCGGGGTGAGGGCCAGCGTCGTCACGATGCCGGAAAGTCAGCTGGTGCAGCGGATCAGCACCGGTGATTTCCAGCTTTATGTCGGGTCCATCAATCTGTTCGCCGGCGACTTCGTCACGCTGACCCGGAACCTGCTGGCCAGCGGCAAGGCATCGACCGGCCCAGGCAGCTATAATCGCGGTGCCTTCAGCAATGCCCAAGCCGACGAACTGATCGCGCAGCTTCAGCAGCAGGCCCCCGACGCGGCCGAACGCAGCGTCCTGATCCGACGCCTGGCACTGCTGGCCAACCAGGAAGTGGCCTTGATCCCCCTGGCCCATGCCGGTCGGATGTGGGCAATCCGTCAGGGCCTGCACTTTGGCGGGCGGGTGGATGGCCTGACACTGGCGATGGAGATATTCCCCGACAGCAAATAACGTTAGGTCCCTGTAGCCACCCGACAATTCCCTCATAACGGGTAGTGACAGCCGGTAATATCACATGTTAGCAGTATTCGCGTTCCGAATTTCCGAAGCGATCAAGGGAGCAAGTGGCCATGGCGGAATACACCATCGCCCCACCCGTCCCTGAGGATGAGGCGGACTGGCGTCGCCATTGGGCCCGGTACCTGACCCGCTACGACGTGAATGTCGCGCCGCTGACCACGGATATCGTCTGGGCCCGGATGCTGGATCCGGCCTCCACCATGCGCGGGCTGATTGCCCGCAATGCCGAAGGGCAGGGGGTTGGTTTCTGCCACCTGATCCTTCACGCCAATACCTGGTCGCTGCAGCCCTTCTGCTATCTGGAAGATATGTTCATCGCGCCGGAATATCGGCGCCGCGGCATCGGCATGGCCATGCTGAACCGAATTTTCGACATGGCCCGGGAAAATGGCTGGTCGCGTGTCTATTGGACAACATGGCAGAACAATACTGCTGCCCGTGCCCTTTACGACAAGGTCATCGGCGCACCTGATTCGCTTGTCCGCTACACGATGAAAATATCGGGCTGAGTTTCATTCACCCTGCCATCCCAGTGATTGCGCGAAAGTTGGCTTGCGATCGTTCCGGGCCGGCGCATGGTTTTGTTAAATAGCGCTAACCATGTTAGGGTCGCCGCATCCGGGGAGCCGGGGGGCTGCCAGGATGGAGATGCAGGTTTCACGAAGGCCGGTGCCGGTTTCGCGTATTGACAGGTGCAATCCGCGGCCCCTTTCCAAAAATCCAATCCGCTCCATCCTGATGCCCCGACCGGCGCGCCTGCCATTCCGGGGGATGCCGGCGATGGCCAAGGCGCCGGATGGAATATTGGACGGGATATGATGGACGATAAACGGGACCTGCTGAATTCGCTGAAGATCGACCGCACGGCGATGACGGAAGTGTCACCACCGCGCCCTGCCCGACTGTGGACGGTAAGCCTGCTGGCACTGGTCGGCGTCGGTGCCGTCGTCGCCGTGATCGTCACGCAGTTCATGGCACCTCCGGCCCTGCCGCCCGCCACGTCGGCCACCGCCGGCAATACCGGCCCGGCCGGGACCGGCATGCCGGCGGTGGCGGCCCCGCGCCCCGCAGGCGGTCTGGTCGCGTCGGGCTATGTCGTTGCCCGCCGCACCGCCACCGTATCGGCTGAGCTGACGGGCCGGGTGCAGGATGTGCTGGTGGATGAAGGCATGGTGGTAACCAAGGGCCAGGAACTGGCACGGCTCGATTCCACGCTCGCCAGCATCGATCTGGATCTGGCCAAGGCCCGCGTCGCCTCCGCCCAGGCCCATATCGAGGGCCTGGGCGCCGACCTGAAGGATGCCGAACGGGTGCTGCAGCGCACCTCCTCCCTGTCCAAGGCCGCCAACGCGTCGGAAGCGGAATTGACCCGCGCCCAGGCGCGCGCCGAAACCCTGCGCGCCCAGATCAAGGGCGCCAGGGCCGACGTGGAGATCGCCCGGATCTCCGTCGACCGGCAGACGGAGACGGTGGACCGCCATATCATCCGCGCGCCCTTCGATGGCGTCGTCATCGACAAAAATGCCCAGCCGGGGGAGATCATCTCCCCCATGTCATCCGGCGGCTTCACCCGTACCGGCGTCTGTACCCTGGTCGACATGGCCAGCCTGGAGATCGAAGTGGATGTGAATGAGGCCAATATCGGCCGCGTCCGCGCCGGGCAGAAGGTAGAGGCCATCCTGGACGCCTATCCCGACTGGAAAATCCCGGCCAGCGTCATCGCCGTGGTGCCGCGCGCCAACCGGGACAAGGCCACGATCAAGGTCCGCATCGCGCTGGCCGAGCGCGACGGCCGCGTCTTGCCCGACATGGGGGCCAAGGTCACCTTCCTGGACGCCAAGCCCGCCGGCTGATCAGGGCCGCGGCAATACCGAACAGCGATCCCGGCCCGGGAATGGCCGGCAATTGGGGGAACAGCAGCCATGACCGCACTGATCACCATCAAGAAAGCCGCCAAACGCTTCGTGAAGGGGCGTGAGACGATCACGATCTTCGACCATCTCGACATGCAGATCGAGACGGGGGACTTCATCGCCATCATGGGTCCCAGCGGGTCGGGCAAGACCACCTTGCTGAACCTGCTGGGCGGCATCGACCGGCCCACGGCGGGCGAACTGAGCTTTGCCGGGCAGCGGCTGGACAAGATGAGCGAGGGGCAATTGTCGGCCTGGCGGGCCGCCAATGTCGGCTTCATCTTCCAGTTCTACAACCTGATGCCCATGCTGAACGCGGCCCGCAATGTCGAGCTGCCGCTGCTGCTGACCCGGCTGGGGGCCGGCGACCGGCGCAAACGGGTGGAAGCGGCGCTGAAGATCGTCGGCCTGGCCGACCGCGCCCGGCACTTCCCCAGCGAAATGTCGGGCGGTCAGCAGCAACGCGTGGCCATCGCCCGCGCCATCGTCGCCGACCCCGCCATGCTGCTCTGCGACGAGCCGACGGGCGACCTGGACCGCAAGACCGCGGACGAAATCCTGTCGATGCTGCAATTGCTGAACCGCGAGTTGGGCAAGACCATCATCATGGTCACCCACGATCCGGAAGCCGCCCGGTATGCCAACCGCGTCCTGCATCTGGACAAGGGCCGGTTCGTGGAACAGGAGGTGGCGGCATGACCGACTTCTCCCTGATCCTGGCGAACCTGTTCTCCAAGAAGCTGCGGGCCATCCTGATGATCGTGGCGATCTTTTTCGCCTTCCTGATCTTCGGTGTGCTGGCCGGCATCCAGAACGGCTTCGACAATATCGGCGGCTCTGCCGGGGAAAACCGGCTGGTCACCGTCAACAAGATCAATTTCACCCAGCCCATGCCACTGGCCTATATCAGCCGCATCCGCGGGGTGGAGGGGGTGGTGCGCGCCAGCCACGCCAACTGGTTCGGCGGCTATTACCAGGATCCCAAGAACCTGGTGATGACCTTCGCCATCGATGCGGAATCCTATCTGGACGTCTATGCCAGCGACATCAGGCTGCCGGCGGAACAGCGCGCTGCCTTCCTGGCCGACCGCACGGGCCTGCTGGTCGGGCGCAAGTTCGCGGAAAAGAACGGCTGGAAGGTCGGCGACCGCATCCCGTTGAATTCCAACATCTACACCAACAAGAACACGGGCAAGCAGTCCTGGGAATTCACCATCGCCGGCATCATGGAACCGGCACGGGAGGAGGCGAATACCGACTTCGCCCTGTTCCATTATGAGTATTTCAGCGAGTCCGTGACCTTTGGCCAGAACACCATCGGCTATGTCATCCTGGAAACGGCGGACAAATCGCTGAACATGAAGATCGCCAAGACCATCGATGAGATGTTCGCCAATTCCCCGGCGGAGACGTCCACCGACACGGAAAAGGCCTTCAGCCAGGCCTTCGCGGCCCAGTTGGGCAATATCAGCCTGATCATCACCATGGTGGTGGGAGCCGCCTTCGTCACCATCCTGATGATCGTCGGCAACACCATGGTCATGGCGGTGCGCGAGCGCACGCGGGAGATCGGCGTGATGAAGACGCTGGGGTTCCCGTCAGGCCGCATCTTCAAGCTGGTGCTGGGGGAATCGGTCATGCTGTCGGCGCTGGGCGCCCTGCCTGCCCTGGGGCTGGCTGCCGTGCTGCTTTCCGTCCTGAAGAAATCCATCGGCATACCAGGCCTGGAACTGAGCCTGCCCTATCTGCTGCTGGGCATCGCCATCATGCTGGGGCTGGGTCTGGTCACCGGTCTGGTGCCGGCCTGGAACGCATTGCGGCTCAACATCGTCACCGCCCTGGGGCGGCAGTGAGAGGGGGGATCACGCCATGCGCATCCTGAACCAGATCGTCGCCGTCACCACCATCAACCTGAAAAGCCTGCCACAGCGGCTGCTGCCATCCCTGTCCACCATCGTGGCCGTGGCCCTGGTCGTGGGCGTGCTGCTGTCCTTCCTGGCCATGGCCGCGGGCTTCCAGCGGACCATCAGCGGGTCGGGCTCCGACAATATCGCCATCCTGCTGCGCGACGGTTCGCAGCAGGAGATCAACTCCGTGCTCATGCTGGATCAGGTACGCCTGATCGGCGAGGCACCGGGCATCGTGCGCAAGCCCGACGGCAATCCGCTGCTGTCCGCCGAACTCTATGTCATCGTCGACGGCATCAAGCGGTCGACGGGGCTGAAGGCCAACCTGCCCATGCGCGGCATCGGTGCCGACGGGCCGGGCCTGCGCGACGGGCTGGTCATCACCCAGGGCCGCATGTTTGCCCCCGGCAGCAACGAGATCGTGGTGGGCGAAGGCCTGACACGCGAATTCGCCGGGTTCGAACTGGGCAAGGAGGTGAAGCTGGGCACGGCCACCTGGACGGTCGTCGGCACCTTCTCCATGCATGGCGCCGTGTTCGAAAGCGAGCTGTGGGGCGATGTGACGGTGGTGCAGAGCATGTTCCGCCGTGGCAACAGCTTCCAGACCGTGCGCGTGCGGCTGGAGAACAAGGACGCGATCGACGCCCTGCGCACCTATGTGGAGAACGAGCCGCGCCTGAAACTGTCCGTCGCGTCGGAAAAGGGCTTCTTCGCCGGCCAGTCGTCGAACACGATCAAGCTGATCCGGAATGCCGGCTGGCCTTTGGCCATTGCCATGGCGCTGGGCGCACTGGCCGGGGCGCTCAACACCATGTACAGCTCCGTCGCGTCCCGCTCGCGGGAGATTGCCACCCTGCGCTGCCTGGGCTTCGGCGGCTTCCCTTCCTTCATCGCCACCCTGCTGGAAAGCCTGGTCCTGTCGATGATCGGCGGCCTGTTCGGTGCCGTCATCACCTATCTGCTGTTCGACGGGTTCAGCACCTCGACCCTGGGCGAAGGTTTCACCCAGATCGTGTTCAGCTTCAGCCTGACGCCGGCCCTGGTGATGCAGGGCATCATCCTGGCCCTGCTGGTCGGGTTGATCGGGGGCTTCTTCCCGGCCTTGCGGGCCGCCCGACTGCCCATTGCCGCAGCCTTCAGTCAGGCCTGAGGTCGCCTGATCGGGTCCGACCATGCCCCGCCGGTCGTGTCCGGGCCGCCACTGGCGGGGCATATGCTTTTGCTTAGCTGTTAATCATCGTAAAGGATCGATAAACACATAATTGCGTTGCCTCTTTTCCGCCGGGGCATGGGGACCGGGGCTCTATCATGGAATTGTTCACGGCCATTCTTTCCGGGGGTGGCATCACTCTGACATTGTTTGTCTTCTATCTGGCCTCCGACCGCCTGATCGAAAATTACGTGGCAGTGCCCGCGCGGGCCGTACTGCGCGATGTGCTGACGGTCCTGCTGACGATCGGCGCCATGTCCTACCATATCGATGGACCCGCCATGGCCGCGCTGGATCTGCGCGGTGCGGCAATAGGCCTGACCGTCCTGTTCGGGGGCGCCCGCTACGGCCTGCTGACCGCCGTGACGGCCATCCTGGTACGCCTGGCATCCGGCGACACCGTCCCCACGGCCGATATGGCCAACATCGCCTGCAATCTTCTGGCGGCCATTGCCGTATCCCGGTGGATTGTGCCGGGCCTGCCCCAGGGCTTCTGGCCGCTTTTCATCATGGGCACGGTCACAGGCACGGTGACAGCGGGGGAAATGCTGTTCGTCGCCCCCGGCGTGACCGGTTTTAATCTGCTTACCACCCTGGGCCCAACGATCTTTGCCGTGCAGTTGAGCGCCACCTTGCTGTTCGGCTGGCTGATGGCCCTGCAGCTGGACCGGCAGATCGGCCAGCAGGCCCGTGCCGTTGTGGAACTGGAACGTCTGGCGCTGGAGCACGGCCTGGCCACCAGCCCGGTCGAATTCATCGTGAAGATCGGGGCCGACGGCTCGATCCTGGATGCCAGCGAGGCCTATGCCCGCCGCGCGGGCTACAGCCTTCAGGCGATCAAGTCACTGCATCTCTGGGACCTGAAGCCGGACCCGTCGCCCACGCACTGGCTGACCCAGGCGGCCGGGATCAAGGCGGTGGGCCACATGATCTATGAAACCGATCACCGGACAGCCAGCGGCGAAATCTGGCCGGTGGAGGTGAATGCTGTTTATGACGCGTCGGGTGACTATATCATCGCCTTCATGCGCGACATCACGGAGCGTCGACGGGCGGAACAGGAACTGTCAGCGAAGAACGCGGCCCTGACCCGGGCCCTGGAACAGACCATCGATGTTCTTGCCGCCGCCTTGAACTCACGCGATCTCATGGCGCGGTCCCATGCCCGGCATGTGCGCGACCTGTCGATGCGGCTGGGCCGTCTGCTGGGCCTGGGATCGGAACGGTTGCGGGGTTTGTGGCTGGCGGCGACTGTCCAGAATGTCGGGCAGATCCAGACCCCCGCCGAAATCCTGAACCGTCCCCGGGCCCTGACCAGCGAGGAGTTCGAACTGGTGAAACTGCATCCAGAGGCGGGCTTCGAAATCCTGCGCGATGTCCAGCTGCCGTGGGCCGTGGCCGATATCGTCCGCCAGCATCATGAAAATGTGGATGGCAGCGGCTATCCCCAGGGACTGACGGGAGAGGACATCCTGCTGGAGGCCCGGATCCTGCGGGTCGCCGATAGTCTGGTGGCCATGCTGTCCCACCGCCCCTTCCGTCGGGCCCATGACCAGGCCTATGCGGTGGGCGAGCTGCGCCGGCTGTCCGGTACCTGTTACGACGCCACCGTCGTGCAGGCCTGTGTCGGGCTGATAGAGCAGGAAGGCTACCCCGAATTCATTCCCATGGATGGCGGCCGATGAGCGAAAAGCCCCTTTCCGGCGTTGACGGTCTTCCAGACCATGTGCTGCTGAGCGCCGTCCTGAATGACATTCCCCAGCGCATCATCATCAAGGACCTCAATTCCGTCTATCTCGCCTGCAACCAGGCCGTGGCGCGGGATCTGGGGCTGCCGATCGACACCATCGTCGGCAAACGGGACGAGGACCTGTACCCCGCTCATCTGGCCAGCCGCTATCGTGCCGACGACATCCGCGTCATGGCCGAAGGGCTGGACGTGGTGTTCGAGGAACCCTATGTGCGGGAGGGTAAGCCTGCCTGGCTGCGCACCAGCAAACGGCCGCTGCGCGACCAGGAAGGCAACACCGTCGGCGTCGTCGTCAGTTTCGACGACATCACGGCGGAACGTGACGTGACCGAAAGGCTGCGCCGCCGGGAATGGACATTGGCGGCCCTGCATCGCGCCAGCGGTGCCGTGGTCCAGGCCGGCACGGAGGAAGAGCTGCTCCAGACGGTGTGCGAGGCCGTGACCATGGGGAATGAATATCCCCTGTGCTGGATCGGCTGGTGCGAATTTGACGCGGAGCGGACCTTGCGCGTCGTGGCCAGTGCCGGCTCTGCCAAGGCATATACGGATGGGCTGCGCGTCTCCTGGGCGCCCGGCCCCCTGGGCGATGGTCCGGCAGGCCGGGCCGCGCGGGAACGCCATCCGGTGGTCAACAACCATGCCTCGACCGATCCGCGTTTCCTGCCCTGGCGGACGCGGGCGGATTGTTACGGCATCGCATCGTCATTGGGCATGCCCCTGGTCCTGGATGGCCAGGTTGTCGGCGTGATGAGCATCTACAGCGCCACGGCCGATGCCTTCGGGCATGAAGAGATGGACCTGTTCCAGGAATTCGCCGCCACGCTGATGTTTGGTGTGGAATCCCGACGCACAGCCAAGGCCAACCAGCTATTTCTTCAACAGCAGGCCGAACAGGAAGCCGCGCTGCGGCAGGCGCTGGAAGATGCGCTGGGGGCCATTGCCGGCGTCCTTGAACAGCGCGATCCCTATACCGCCGGCCATCAGAAGCATGTCAGCATGCTGGCCGTGGCCATCGGGCGGGAAATGGGCCTGGATGCGGAGCGTCTGCATGCACTGGGTCTGGCGGCGGCGGTGCATGATCTCGGCAAGATCGAAGTGCCCGCAGAAATCCTGACCAAGCCGGCCCGGCTCAACAAGGCGGAATTCGCGCTGATCAAGCGGCATCCGGAAGTGGGCTACCAGTTGCTGAGCAAGGTGCCATTCCCCTGGCCCATCGCCGAGATTGCCCGGCAACACCATGAATATCTGGACGGATCGGGCTATCCCCACGGTCTGAAAGGATCGGAGATCCTGTTGGAGGCCCGTATCCTGACCGTGGCCGACATCGTCGAGTCCATCTCTTCCGATCGCCCTTACCGCCCCGCAATGGGATTGAATGAGGCCTTGGCAGAGATCCGCCGCCTTAGCGGCAGCAAACTCGACCCCCAGGCCGTGGACGCCTGCTGTCGTGTGGTCGAGAAGAACGGCTTCACCCCCAACCTCATGCAGCCCGGACGTCGTGCCGCCGGCTGAAATCAAGGCGCCGTGATTGGAGGCACCGATGCGGCCGGCCGAATCGGTTCCGCCGGGGCGTCTGTCTCCGGCCGGCTGCCGGCTATAGCCGCGGCCCCTTGTCTTCCTTCAGCTCCCGCATGACGATGCAGGTGGAGATATCCCGCACGCTGGGCAGTTGCAGGATGGTGTCCATGGTCAGGTGGCTGAGATCATCCATGTCGCGTACATGTACATGCAGGATGACATCATGGGCGCCCGTGATGGCGGCGCCACCGGCGATGCGCGGGTCGCGCCCGACCAGATTCTGAAAGGCCTGGGTCTGCGTCTCCACCCGTTGATCCAGATTGACCAGGACGAAGGCCGACACCGCATAGCCCAGCTTTTCCGGTCGCACCACGGCGCGGTAACCCGCAATCACACCATCCTCTTCCAGTGCGCGGGTGCGGCGCAGGCAGGAGGATTCGGACATGGTCACCCGTTTCGACAGATCGACATTCGACACGCGTCCGTCCTTCAGCAGTTCCTGAAGGATTTTGCGCCCCTCCGCATCGATCATCGGCTCTCTCCATCACGATTCAGCCTATTTCTGACTAATTGTGTCACAGAATAGGTCTTTCTGTCTGCAATCGGGTGACTTCCCCCGCAGGTCCGACGATATCCTTCAGAGCAGTCAATGACATCGGAAATGCGGGAGGGCCCGGATGGAGCTGGAAGACTTGGCGCGCAATCCCTATCCCTTCTATGCGGCCTGCCGGGAACAGGCGCCTTTGGTCTGGGTCCCGGGGCTCGGCATGTGGATGGCCACCCGGTATGAGGATGTGCGGGACATCATCATGGACACGGCGCGTTTCACCACCGTTTCCGACCATTCCATCATCCAGCGCACCTTCGGCACACAGATGCTGACATCCGAAGGTGCCGATCAGCGCCGCTATCGCCGTGCCCTGCAACCCATCTTCATGCCGCCCAATATCCGTCAGCGTCTGGAAACGGAAATCGACGCCGCGACGGTGGCGCTGATCGCCGGCTTCGCCGCCGCGGGCCGCGTGGAACTGCGCAGTGCCCTGGCCAGCCGGCTGCCCATCCAGACCATCCTGCTGTGCTTTGGTCTTGATATCGCCGCCGAGCCGCGCCTACGCGCCTGGTACGACAGTTTCGAGGCGGCGCTGGCCAACTTCGGCCGCGATCCGGATATCGAGGCGCGGGCACAGGGCAACGTGACCGAATTGCACGATTATCTGGCCGGGGAGATGGCGGCGGCCCGGGCCGGGACCGGGTCCTCTGTCCTGGCCGAGATTCTGTCCAGCGAGGCTGCGCGCGCGCTGGACGATGAGGAGATAAGGCGGAACCTGTCCATCATCTTCTTCGGTGGCATTTCGACGGTCGAAGCGCTGATCCTGAACAGCCTGTGGGCCCTGTCGCAGCACCCCTTGATCTTTGACCATGTACGCGCCGATCCGGGCCTGATCCCCCGCGTCCTGGACGAAACCATGCGCTGGCTGGGGCCGGTGCAGTCAGCCACGCGTCATGTCGTCACGGATACGATCTATAAGGGCATCGCCCTGCCGGAAGGGGCGATCGTCAATTGCATGCTGGCGGCGGCCAATCATGACCCGTCGGTCTTCCCTGAGCCGGCTTGTTTCAATATCAACCGGCGGAATCCTTCGGCGCATCTGGGTTTCGCCACGGGGGCACACCTGTGCCTGGGTTTCCGGCTGGCGCAGGCAGAGGCGCGCATCGCGCTGGCCCGCTTGCTGGAGATGTTGCCGTCACTGTCGGTCGATAATGATGCGACCACGCCACCCGAAGGTTATGAGTTTCGTCAGCCGCGGCAACTGACCCTGTCCTGGCGCGTGCCCTGACCCGCAAAGGGTGGCATTTGCCCAACCCGCGTATCCAACTGTGCTTCCACGCCTTGCGGTGCGTACGCGTCCCGGAAAGGCAAAACGCCGCTAGACCATTGATCTGGCGGCGTTTTGTTGGATGCGGGGGCAGGATTTGAACCTGCGGCCTTCAGGTTATGAGCCTGACGAGCTACCGGGCTGCTCCACCCCGCGTCAGACCGGCGTTGAGCCGGTGGAAAAGGGAACGCCGCCCAATGTGGGCGGCGTTTGTGTTGTTGGATTTCGTGAAGTTTATACCTGTTACGGGCGGACCTGGCGGCGACCTACTCTCCCGTGTCTTGAGACAAAGTACCATTGGCGCAGAGGGGTTTCACGGCCGAGTTCGGGATGGGATCGGGTGGGGGGCCCTCGCTATGACCACCAGGTCGGCGCGTAACAGGGTTGGTTTTGTGAGGTGTGATGGTGTGCTGATGTAGTGATTGATGTGTGTGGGTTTGCCGCTGCGCGTGAGCGGCACCATCTTGTGGATGGTAAGTGGATCAAGCCGGACGAGCGATTAGTAAGGCTAAGCTTCACGCATTGCTGCG